>CAZUCZ010000001.1:0-1453 GCA_964618925.1 uncultured Candidatus Saccharibacteria bacterium
CCGCGCGCCAGCGCGCGGGGCAACTTTTTGAGCGAGTATCTTTTTGTGACCCTACAGAGAATCGAACTCTGATTTTAGCCTTGAAAAGGCCACGTCCTAACCGTTAGACGATAGGGCCATATATATCTCATATACATATATGAACAATAAAAATATATCACTTTTTTATAAAAATGGCAAAAATTAAAGGATTACCACAGGTATGGGAACCCTTTAAAATAAAATTAATCAGGCCAAATAGATTTGCCTAAAATTGGTGGTTCTTTACCCACCACTATGTGCGTATTATCTTCCTTCTCTTCTGGAATTGGAATTTTGCACTTCTTTTTTTCTTGCTCGTTTTGATCTTTTACAGATCGCTTACTTTCCTCTAGCTGATTTTCTGTTTCCATAATAGAAAATCCTCCAAAATAGATTTAAGAACGTTTGGAAGATTATGTCATAAACAAACACGTAAATCAAATAGTGCAAAATTTATCGTGTATTATCACACAAAAATACAGGGATTTCTTTATAGGCATTGCCCTCTTTTAAGAGCATAGCCATTGCAAGCATACGATGTAGTCCATCGACATGTTTGAGTACCCCATTTATTTTCGCGAGGACGATGCTGTGTGTAAATCCATCTTTTTTAATTTCTCCTTTTAAGTACTTGATTAATTCCAAACATTCGCTACCCCGTCCATCTTTCATCTCTTGCAGGATTTCGAGTGCCCTGAATACAGGTGTGTCTGTTGGGAAAAATACCCTGTCATCTAATTCTTTGTCTGAGTGTCCATGCTTTGGCAATAAAATCTGAGAGAAGAATTCTTCTGCTAAAAAACCCTTATACCAATTGTCCCCGTACACCTCGCCGAGGTGAATAGCATAATTAATAGCATATTGGTTCGTCTTTGCTGCCCATGTCGTCCCTTCCTTTTGAACAAGCAAACTATCTGTGACATCTTTCAAGCTCACTTTTTGCCCATCGATCAATTTTATGTGTAAAGTATCTAGCATCTGCAAATTATAACATGAATATAAAACGCATTAGAATTTTACATATTTTATTGCTACTATACTCATATAATGCCAAAGGTTATCAAGGCGAAGATTGAGGAGTTTGCATACACCCCTGGTGTATCAATGAAAGAGACCCGGCTCCCCGCATACGACTTCGAGGATTTTAATATTAACATGGCAGCGGCAAGTGGGCTCATACAGATAACCCCTACAGATCAAATCGCCTATTCAAAATGGGTCACACCAAAGCGCACTCGCTCATACCCTTTTGCGCGCATATATGACACATATAGTTTCGCTGGTAAGAAGGTCACCATCATCCCCATCATAAAAGATGAAGGCATCGGAGCCAGTAAAAACAAATCCAACAATGATCGGATAAACTTTGCCACCCTCTCGTGGATGAATCTCGCCGGTATATATGTCATCCTCGGATGGTATGTAGATGCCG
>CAZUCZ010000001.1:1463-53817 GCA_964618925.1 uncultured Candidatus Saccharibacteria bacterium
CGACCATCGTATCACCAATCAAAAATTCGAAACATCATATATCAACGAAAAATTACAAGAGATCAAGAACACAACCAAAAGTGCTGAAGCCTGGAACAATGAACATTTTGCACACGACTTCCCTTTTGTATACAAAAAGGCGGTACACGCATATGAACGCATTTCAAAAACACTCTCTGTAAAGATGCATAGCACACTCGGACATATGAGTTTTCTTAACAAAATACTCGACCCGCTCGACGCAACACAGATAAGCCTTGAACGGTTCGCCCTCGAAACATCGCGCAAATCCAAACTCGCCGCTGCGCGAGAAGTGCTCGTAAAACACAAACACGAATACCTCGCGCTCGAGAGCGAAAAGTTCGCCTTTGAGATAACAGACAGGCTCGGTGGAAGCTATTTTCTCACTGCAGATGAGATCATGATCGACGAAGATAAAAAAGAAATACGCATCCAAGAAGCCAAAAATGCGACAAAAGATAAATTGCCAAAACCTGCTGACATCAAAGATGGGCTCTTTAAAATACTTTTGTTTTCACAGATACAATCCATCTCTATAGACGGTGTCTCCTACACCCATAGGGTGAGCATCAAACTCACCGGTGACATACATACGACACTACACCTCCCTGCGGAGACCGACGCAGTCGCATCATTCATCACACAAGAGAAATTCTCACAGGCAGACAAGCACACCATAACCATGCTGCACGAGGAAGCAAGAGCCAATCAGTATGAAATAGTGATAACATCTAACACTCCAAAAACCACCTAAAACGTGCTATACTATGGACCATATGAAATTTAAAGACAAAATATATAACATCATAGACAGTAAACCATTCAAAATAATCACCTACGTATTCGCGGTGATCGGGCTTGTGTTTACTCTTGTATTTATTGGTATGCAATTTGGCATATTTAATGTCCGTGGATCAAATGCAGATCGTAATGCATCGCTCAACATTCCTAAAAAAGAAATAGTCCAAGACTGCACCGATCCAAAGAAAACAGTATGTAACTGGAACCAAACAAAAGAATGGGAGATCTTGAGTGCCGCATTTAAAAAAGATGCACCAGTGATAAACAAAGTAGCTGCCGAAGTCGGCGTCTCTCCTCGGATGCTCGTCGCCACAGTCGCCCCAGAGCAGATCAGATTCTTTACTTCAAATCGTGAAAGTTTCAAGAAATATTTTGAACCACTCAAGATCCTCGTTTCATTGTCCAAATTCTCTCTCGGTGTATCTGGCATCAAGCAAGACACTGCGAATAAAATCGAAGCATATGCAAACGATCCGACGAGTCCGTTTTACCCAGGACCAGGTGCCGCAGCACTCATCGCATACAAAGATGGCGTAGATCATGATACCGAACTTTATAACAGACTCACTGATGAAAAAGATCATTATTATTCATATCTCTACACTGCTCTCTTTATCAAAGAAATTCAAAACCAATGGCTCGCAAGCGGCTTTGATGTGAGCCAGAAACCAGATGTCATCGTTACACTCTTTAACATTGGCTTTGATGCATCCATCCCAAATCCAAACCCGACAGCTGCGGGGTCTACCATCTCACTCGGCGGACATGCGTATAGCTACGGAGAACTCGGCACACTCATATACAACTCAAACGAACTAGCAAGCTTTTCAAAATAATGAAACTCATCATCCTCGCTGCCGGAAAAGGTACACGGTTTGCACCCCTCACTGATACTATCCCAAAAGGCATGGTGCCTGTGCTCGGCGAGCCGTTATTAAAACACGTCCTTACCCCATATCTGCCTAATGTATCAGATATTATATTTGTAGTGAATGCAGGGCTCGGGATGCAGATCAAGGATTATTTTGGCGGCAACTACCTCGGGCATCGTATTTTTTATAAAATCCAAATAGAACAAAAAGGCACCATGGATGCACTGATGACCTGCAAAGATCTCATTACAGACGATGCACTTTTTTGTGTTGCAAATGGAGATGATCTATTCCGAGAAAAAGATATCAAGCAAGCAATTGAATCTAATCAGATCGGCATGGGTATCTCAAAAAAAATGATGCCCAAGAATTATCTCGGAGTAAAAGTAGAAGATGGTATGATCGCTGGTTTTACCCGGCACGACACACCAGAACCCGTGGTAGAAGATTTATTCTGCAATGGATTTCATATACTCGATAGAAAGATTTTTGAGTTCGAGGGTATGAAAACCAAAGACGGCGAGCTCGGACTCCCCCATACATTGTTCGAACACTTAGATACATACCCCCTTCGGGCACTTTATTTCACAGAATGGGAGACAGTAAACCGCCCCGACGACATCCCTGCGGCAGAGGAGTTTTTACAGTAGTGCTGAATTGTGAGTTTTGATATGCCAACCTGATTCACTTTTTGTGTAAACAAATGTATATTTAGCCTTTATTTTAGTTTGACCGCAAGTAAAAACATATATTCCACTAAACACATAATCATTGGGTGATGATAAAGGTTGGCACTCTTGTTGTATTAAAAACCCTACAGGGTCTTTCAAGAAAAATAATTCAAAATAGCCCCGTATTTGTTCTTTTCCTCTGCAAATTATTTGTTCAGTGGTATTCGGTAGCGTGGGCAATAATATTACATCTTCAGCATAAATACTGAGAATTTTTTCTAAATCTTTATTTTTTAATGCTTCGTTCCAGGTATTAAAGTTTTCTTGCGCAATTTGCTTTAATGGATTTTCTTTTTCCATAACAGGTACGGTGTCCATACGATATAAATATATTATTAATAAATTTATAAAAAATAATAACCCACTTTGTTTAAAAATTCAAATTTTGTTATTTTACCCCCTATTGATATATTGTAATCATGGATAAGCACATAAAACTCGAGAAAATACACACAAAATGGATGGTTGAATGCACCTGTGAACTCAAGAAAACCGCGACACAGGCGGTCCCAGGACACGGGAACCCGGATGCAGATATTGTATTTATCGGCGAAGCACCTGGTAAAAAAGAAGACCAGCTCGGGGTGCCTTTTGTTGGTGCCGCAGGAAAATTCCTCGACGAAATGCTTAGAGAGATCAAATTAAAACGAGAAGATATATACATTACTAACATAGTAAAATATCGCCCACCGAACAATCGCGATCCCCTCCCCGAAGAAAAAGCAGCCTGCCGAACCTGGCTCCTCGAAGAACTTAAAATAATTTCGCCAAAAGTTATTATATTTTTGGGTCGCCATGCCATGAATAACTTCTTCCCTGATTTAAAAATAGGACAGGCGCACGGCAAGCTCCTCGTCAAACCATTCAAGGGTATATCCACAAAGTATTTCTACCCACTCTACCACCCCGCTGCCGCACTCTATGACGGCTCAATGCGAGAGACGTTGCTTGCCGATTTTAATAAAATTCCAAAGGTATTAAAGGAAATTGAAAAAAGACAAGCTTAGTGGTAATCTTCTTAGATGAAGAGTAATACAAAAATCATCGTTCTCGCTGCTGGTAAAGGCACTCGTATGGGTGGCGATATGCCAAAAGTGCTCTCTCAGGTAAAAGGTAAAGCGATGATTACTCACCTCCTCGAATCCATCGAAAAATCTGGCATCGACACAGAACCCACTATCATTGTGGGTTATAAAAAAGAGTTAGTGATCGCTAAACTTGAAAAAACCGGTAAAAAATATAATTTCATCTACCAAGAAAATCAACTTGGCACTGGACATGCAGTAAACCTCGCCAAAGAAAGTTTGCAGGGTGCTGCGGATAACATCATCATTCTCTATGGCGACCACCCATTTGTCAGCAGTGAGACGATTAAAAAAATAAATGATGCGCATATTAAGTCCGGCAAAAAAATCACCATGGCCACAGTAAAACTACCCGACTTCAAAGATTGGCGAATCAACTTCGTAAATTTTTCTCGTATTATTCGCGATGAATCTGGCAACATCATACGCGATGTCCAATATAAAGACGCAACTGATGCAGAAATAAAGATCACTGAAGTAAACCCATGTTATTTTTGTTTTGATGCGTCGTGGCTCTGGGAAAATCTGACAACACTAGAAAACAACAACGCCCAGAAGGAATACTATCTGACTGACCTCATAAAAATAGCCCATGACCATAATATCGAGACAGAATCTATCGCCATCGAGCCACACGAAGCACTCGGGGCAAATACACACGCTGAACTTGGAATCCTCGAACGGTTCGCAGTATAATAACTGTATTACTACTTCATAATAAGTTCATAGAAAGTTTATATATTATTAGAGTAACTAATAAGATTATGCACAACCCATTTGAAAATGCGATGATGCAGCTCGATAATGCTGCAAAGATAACTGATAAGCTCAGCAATGAATTTATTTTGCGCATGCGTGCGCCAGATCGAGATATCAGATTCTCCATACCAGTCACCATGGATGACGGTTCGCTTCACATATTTGAAGGCTACCGTGTTGAATACAACAACGCCCTCGGACCCTACAAAGGCGGCATTCGATACCACCCGGATACTGAGATCAATGAAGTCAAAGCACTCGCCTTTTGGATGGCACTCAAATGCGCTGTCGCCGGTATCCCGATGGGTGGAGGCAAAGGTGGTATTACGGTTGATCCAAAAAAATTATCTAAAGGAGAACTCGAAAGGCTTTCACGCGGCTGGGTTGGAAGGCTTTCTGATATTCTAGGACCCCACAAAGACGTTCCTGCTCCAGATGTGAATACTACCCCAGAGATCATGGACTGGATGAGTGATGAATTCGAGAAAATAACCCACGCCAAGGCGGGGCAAGCAGGCGAAAACACCAAAGCCACATTCACCGGCAAGCCAATAGACAAAGGCGGCTCTGAAGGACGTGGACCAGCCACAGGGCTCGGTGGATTTTATGTATTCGATTCTCTCCGTGCACAGATCGGACTACCAGAAAAATGCCGTGTGGTGGTACAAGGTTTTGGTAACGTCGGCAGTAACGCAGCGAAAATATTTACCGAACATGGGCATACGGTAGTAGCTATCTCCGACTCCAAAGGAGGCATCTATAAAGAAGATGGCATAGATATAGACAAGCTCACAGAACACAAGAAAAATACAGGGTCTTTAGCGGGTTTTGAGGGTAGTAAAACTGTGACAAATGAAGAACTTTTAGCGCTCGAATGCGACCTCTTGGTGCCCGCTGCATTTGAAAATGTCATAACTGACCAGAACGCTGATAAAGTACGCGCCAAGGCGATATTAGAGCTCGCCAACGGTCCTATAACCCCCGAGGCAGATGAAATATTGTTCCAAAAGCACATCCCTGTCGTGCCTGACATTTTAGCTAATTCTGGAGGTGTGACTGTGTCATATTTTGAATGGGATCAAAATCTCAAAGGCGAACACTGGACGGAAAAAGAAGTCTTTGAAAAGCTCCAGCCGCTCATGCATACAGCTGCCCAAAATATATTTAAAAAATCACAGGACCACACCACCTACCTCCGCATGGGGGCGTTTATATTAGCACTTGAACGTATTCAGGAAGAGATGTAATTATACACTAATTTTTAATTTAACTCTTGATTATTCGTACCACTGAGAATATAATTGAGCAATGGAATCTAAGTGGTTCAAATTAAAAACAAGAGCAATAACTTTTAGAAAACAAGGAAAATCTATAAGAAATATTGAATTAACTCTGGGCATACCCCGCTCTACTTTAAGTGGTTGGTTTAAAAATATTAAACTTACTACATCGCAAGCTAAAATCCTCGAACAGAAACATAAAAAATCTTTAATAGCAGCCCGAAAAAAGGCCGTACTCTGGCATAATAAACAAAAAAATAATAGGTTGCAATTAGCAGAACACGAAGCTAATAAGACTTTATTCAAAATAAATAGCAATCAAGAAATTATGGAGCTAGCACTTGCACTCCTATATTTAGGTGAAGGATTTAAAAAATCTCCAACTACAGGAATTGGTAATACTGACCCTTTGCTCTTAAAATTTTTTCTTAAAATAATGTTGAATGTATATAAATTAGATATTAGAAAAATTAGGTTTGATTTACATATTCGTGCTGATCAAAACCCAGAGTCCATTAAAAAATACTGGTCAAAAATATTAGGAGCTCCTTTAAATAGATTTAAATCTATTTCGGTTGACAAAAGAACCATTGGAAGAATATCTTATAAAGATTATAAAGGAGTATGCGTAATTGATTGTGGTAACATTGCGATACAAAGAAAATTGGTATATATTGGTAGGAAGTTTTGTGAAAAAACTATAGAAAATTTGGGCGGTTAGCTCATTTGGTAGAGCGACTCATTGACGTTGAGTAGGTGACAAGTTCGATTCTTGTACCGCCCACAAATTTATGTATAAACTAAATTCTGAAAAACAAATTTCAGCTAATAAAGAAATTATTACAAAAATACTGGTCGAGTATTCTATTTCTAATTTCACTTTTCAACCAATAAATGAAGGGATAGCAAATAGTTCTTTTATTATTCAAAGTGATGAACAGAAATACGTTTTACGAATCTATGCACAAGGAAAAAATGATAAGGATATTCTTTTTGAAATTAATTTTCAAGACTATTTAAGAAGTAATGGCATCCCTATACCTGCAATATATCCAAATAAAAATAACAAAGAATTAACCATCATTAAGGAAAATGGCTTAGAATGGCAATGTATACTGATGGAATTTATAGAGGGTCAAAGTGTCACTCCTCATCCTTCCACAGAGCTCAATATAGAACTAGCAAAATTACAAGCCAGAATGCATATATTGGGAATAGATTTTACAAATACAATAAATAATTCAATAAAACTGTCTGAACTTCAGGATTCCCTCGCGAAAGAAATAAAAGAAACTCCAGTAACCAATAATGACGTTCCTGAATTTATAGAACGAGTGAAAAACTTTAATTATCAACTTGATTCCAGCCTTCCATATGGATACAACCACTTAGACATAGATTTTGATGGAAATGTAATTACCAAAGATAATCATATTGTGGGAATCATAGATTTTGAAGACCTGAAATATTCCCCTCCTGTAGTTTGCCTGGGTTACACATTATGGAATATTTTAGATGATGAAGGAATAGATGCAGTAATAAATTATCTTAATGCCTACGAAGAAATTCGCCCCCTTACTTCACTCGAAAGCAAAACACTACCTCATGTAATTTTCTTTCGAAATTACGTTATAGGAATACTTCGTCTCCTCTTGTGGAAAAAAGATAGAAACATCAACGACATATTAGATATCTTACAACTAGAAAAAGAGATACCTAAAATGAAATTTAAGTAAGAAATCTTTCTTTTAAGATTTATTGCGTATCTGCACTAGGTCCGTAGATAGAAGGAACTTTTGCACCCATTGCGCGGAGGTATGTAGAAAGTTGTCCACGGTGATGAATCGCATCAAACAGAAAACCCCATGCCATGCCGTATTTCTTGTCCTCCCATTTACCATTTGGACCCATGTCGAGGACACCCATACCATTCTCCCAATCATCCTCAGAAATATTTTCTACGTCTTGTAAGAGTTGTGTGTACCCAGTATCAAAAGTCTTAAGCATGTCTTCTTTGTTTGTACTTTGCATCGCATGTGCATTAAAATTAGGAACTCCTTTGGTTAAAATTCCAGAAATTGCTTCCCATTGCGCAGTCAGCTGTGCAGCGAGGTTTCCTGCTTCGCGAGCTTTTTCGTGAACTTTGTGACTAAATTTATCATCTGGTAATGCTTCGATCGCATCTCTAAATTTTTTCTGTTCATCTTTTAAAGTTTTAATAAAAAATTCTTTTGTATTCATAATTTGTATATGTTATATGTATTAATACATACAGTATAACCCACTCGAAAAAAAGGAACAATTAGTATATAATCAATCAATATTTATATGAATCCGGTTAGTAGAAAATGACATTAAAAGGAAACATATAGATCGGCATATTGTATGGATAAAAAAGCTTTTATTAATTTAATATATATAGACAATTTGCTCTTTTAGAGCGATGTCATTTTTCACTACCGGATGAAGATATTATCGATCGAAACATCCTGCGACGACACAGGTATCACCATAATGGAAGTCACCGGCGGCATTACGAACGCTTCTTTTAAGGTGCTCGCAGATAGCGCAAATTCTCAAATCGCGACCCACATCCCCTACGGCGGCGTCTACCCTGCCCTTGCTAAACGCGAACATCAGAAAAATCTACCTATCTTACTCGAGCAAGTATTGCTCGAAGCAAAACTAGATAAACCTGCCCGCAATGCTTCCGGCATAGCTGGTGCAGGCGGGAAGAAACAACCAGTCGATATCATCGCGGTCACCTATGGTCCCGGGCTCGAAATGTGCCTCTGGGAAGGCATCACCTTTGCAAAAGATCTCGCTAAGAAATGGAATGTGCCGCTCATCCCGACAGACCACATGGCAGGACACATCTGCTCGGTATTTGGTAAAAAACACAATGCGAACGAGCCGCAGAAAAAAACCAAAGCAAAGTTCCAAATCCCAAAAATCAAAACACCACTGCTATCTCTACTTGTTTCCGGCGGACACACCCAGCTCATCGTCAGCAAGAAATGGATGGAATACGAGATCATCGGGGAGACACTCGACGATGCCGTCGGTGAAGCGTATGACAAAGTCGCCCGTATGCTTGGGCTACCCTACCCTGGTGGACCAGAGATTTCAAGACTTGCAAACGAAGCCAGAATCAAAAAACTCGGGCACGAACCCGAGAGAAGCCTTGGGAGGAGCGACGGCGACGGACAGAGAAAATTTTCAGCAGAAAATTTTCGTGCTGAATCCGGGTTCGTGCCCGAGTTTTCCCTCCCCCGCCCTATGTTGAAATCTAAAGATTTTAATTTTTCATATTCTGGATTAAAAACATCAGTATTATATTTGATAAGGGACATGGGTGGACTCGAAAAAATAAACGAAGAGACAAAACGCGCCATCGCACTCGAATTCGAAAACGCGGCAATAGAATGCCTCCTTTATAAAACAGCGAAAGCAATAGAGAAATACAATATCAAGACGGTGATCGTCGGTGGTGGAGTGTCTGGCAATTCATTCCTGCAACAAGAAATGAAAAAGCTCGTCGGCAAAAATATAAAACTTTACATGCCACAGAAAAACCTCTCTGGAGATAATTCCCTCATGATCGGTATCGCCGGCTATCTCGAATACATAAAAAATAAAAAGAAAGTTCCAAAACCTGAGACCATCAAAGCCGACGGCAATGTAAAGCTCTAAAGAGGTGCAAAAAGCTACTAAAATATGATATTATTGCTGGTATGGACGAGAAGCTCTTAAAGCCGTATAACCCAAAAGAAACCGAAGAAAGAATATATAAACTATGGGAGGATAGTGGTTTTTTTAATCCCGATGTCTGTGTAAAGGAAGGTATCACGAAGGCAGATGCCCCGTATTTTTCTATCGTTCTCCCCCCTCCAAATGCGACTGGTGTGCTCCATCTCGGACATGCACTCGAAGACTCGATGCAAGACACCATGATCCGTTATAATCGTATGAAAGGTAAACGCACACTCTGGGTACCCGGCACCGACCACGCAGCTATAGCGACTGATGCAAAGGTGGGAAAAATTCTAGAAAAAGAAGGTCTGAAAAAACGAGACATCGGACGTGAAAAGTTCCTCGAACGTGTAGATGAGTTCGTAGACAATAGTAGAAAAACAATAGTAAAACAATTACGCAAGATCGGTGCTTCGCTCGACTGGTCTCGTGAAGCTTTTACGTATGACGAAGCACGTAACTTTGCAGTACGTACTACATTTAAAAAAATGTATGACGATGGACTCATCTACCGAGGTAATAAGATAGTAAACTGGGATCCAAAAGGTCAGACGGTAATCTCCGATGATGAAATAGTCTACGAAGAAAGAAAAGCAAAACTCTATACCTTTAAATACAGCAAGGACTTCCCTATCTCTATTTCAACAACTCGCCCGGAAACCAAAGTCGGTGATACTGCGGTGGCGGTGCACCCAGACGATGCACGATACAAAGAATTTGTCGGTAAAGAATATGATTTAGAATTTTGTGGAGTGCCGATACATATTAAAATAATAGCTGACAAAGAAGTCGACCCGGCATTTGGTACTGGTGCACTCGGAGTTACTCCTGCGCATGCGCTCATCGACTGGGAAATGGCAGACAGGCACGACCTCCCTCGCCCACAGGTTATCAACGAATACGCAAAGATGATGGTAGGTGGAGAAAACTTACTCGGTAAAAAAACTACTGAAGCAAAAGAAGTAGTAGTAGAATGGCTCCGCTCCGAAGGGCTACTCGAAAAAGAAGAAGAGATAAATCAAAATATCAGTACTGCTGAGCGCACCGGAGGCATCATCGAACCTCTCCCAAAACTCCAATGGTTCGTCGATGTAAATAAAAAAATTCCTGAGCGTGGTAACAAATCTTTAAAAGAACTCATGCTCGAACCGGTAAGAAATAAAAACATAGAGATACTACCAGATCATTTTGAAAAAGTTTATTTTAATTGGATTGAAAATCTCCGTGACTGGTGTATATCAAGACAAATCTGGTACGGACACAGGGTGCCGGTATGGTATAAAAACGATGAAATATATTGTGGTGTAGAAGCACCCGGTGGCGAAGGTTGGGTACAAGACGAAGACACTCTCGACACCTGGTTCTCTTCTGGGTTGTGGACTTTTTCTACTCTCGGCTGGCCAGATATGGATGCATCTGATCTAAAGAATTTCCACCCGACTAACGTCATCAACCCTGGATATGAAATACTCTTCTTCTGGGTCGCACGTATGATCCTCATGTCTCAATACTTGATCGGTGACATACCTTTCAAGACCGTATACCTGCACGGGATGCTCCGTGATGCAAAGGGACGTAAATTTAGTAAATCTCTCGACAATGGCGTAGACCCTATCGAAATCATAAATGAATTCGGCGCAGATGCCCTCCGCATGTCTATGATCGTGGGCATAGGTCCCGGCGCTGATGGAAAGTTCGATATACAAAAAGTAAAAGCATATGGAAAATTTAGTAATAAAATCTGGAATGCGACACGATTCGTACTCGACAATACCAAAGATTTTGATTTTGAAAAAGCTATCGAATATGACGCTGATGACAAAGCTTCAGACGAAGAATTACAAAATCTCGTCACCGAAATCACCAGAGAACTAGATGAATATAAATTCTATATTGTTGCCGAGAAGCTATATCATTATTTCTGGCACACATTTGCTGATATAATAATAGAACGGTCAAAGAAAAAAATATTAGAAGGAGCCGGTGCCGATTCTGCAAAGAAATTACTTTATACACACCTCGTCACACTACTCACTGTGCTGCATCCGTTTATGCCGTTCGTAACCGAAGAAATCTGGAGCATGCTCCCTCTAAAAAACAAACAGTTATTACTTATTGAAAAATGGCCAACCCAACGATAATATAAAATGTTTAATGACCCAAAAACTTTAGTGATCGCTTTTATTGGTGGCATTCTGCCGTCTCTCGTATGGTTATGGTTTTGGGTTAAAGAAGAAGGCAAGAAAAGAGAGCCAAAGGGGTTGCTCACGATCATATTTATCATGGGCATGCTCGCGGTGCTTTGCGTCCTGCCAATACAAAAACTGATACAGATATATATCACGAACGACATCATACGCATCATAGGCTGGGCGAGCGTGGAAGAGCTCATGAAGCTTCTTGCGGTAGTTGTCATTCTATATAAAACAGAATACCTGGACGAACCCATCGAATGGCCTATATACCTCATCACGGCAGCCCTCGGATTCGCCGCGCTCGAGAATGCACTTTTCTTAATAAAACCAGTTGCAGTCGGTGCCACTACGGTGAGCTTGCTGACCGGACACCTTAGATTCCTCGGATCTACCTTGCTTCATACTGTTTCAAGTGGCATGCTCGGTATCGCCTTTGGTATTGCATTTCATTTGAAAGGATTTAAAAGATTTTGGCACATTGCCATGGGTTTTATTTTTGCAATTACCTTGCATAGTCTCTTTAATTTTTTTATAATAAGAAATGACGGAACAGATTTCTTGAAAGTCTTTGGATTTTTATGGGTCGTCACTATTGTCGTAATGTTACTTTACGAAAAAGTAAGAAGAATGGAGTAATAATTTAATAATCATTAACTATATATCATCATGGAGAATAAAAAAAGAACTTTTTTTGAGAGACTCACAGGCAGCATTAGTATGAAAGATTACGAAGAAGAAGAAAATCTCAAAAAACATTCAAAGGAGTCAACAAAAGAAGATAAAAAAGAGACTCAGGTATGGGTAGAAGAAGAGCCCGACGAAGCAGAGCTCGCAGTAGATGTATATCAAACTCCTACACATATCGTAGTCCAGACTATGGTAGCTGGTGTACGACCTGATGATCTTGAACTCACCATCGGCAGAGACACCATAACCATTCGCGGCAAGCGAGAAGAAAATCAAACCATTGATGAAGAGAATTATTTCACCAAAGAACTCTATTGGGGTAAGTTTTCTCGTATCATCACCCTCCCTGCCGAAGTGGAACCCGAAGAAGTCGAAGCAACAGAAAAACACGGACTCCTCACGATCAAAATGCAAAAAGTAGACAGAGAAAAGAAAAACAGTGTTAAAGTAAAATCAATCTAAATATAAAACACCCCACAAAGTGGGGTGTTTTATATTATGTGCTTGGGGGCAGAATCGCACTGCCGACCCTTCCCTCTTCAGGGGAATGCTCTACTAACTGAGCTACCCAAGCAAGCTATTACTGATATCCGTTTAAAATACTGTTCGCACCACCACCATATACATTGATCAGATCCCCCAAATATGGCTGTATAAAGTAGTACGCACCCGCTGCTGAGCCTATGATGAATAACCAGTATATGATCGTCATAATACGCTGTATACGCATAGAACGCATCATAGAATGGAGCATTTTATTGTTCTCTTCACTAAGAGCAACACTTTTATCTAAAAGCTCTTTTTCATCTGGAGGCATAGTTCAATATTAGCAAAAATGTCCAAAAAAATCCAATTTTCAAAGCTGGCTTTATATGTTATGTTATAAAGGTAGTTTTCATATGCCCTCGTAGTTCAATGGATAGAACAGTTCCGTCCTAAGGAATAGATGCACGTTCGATTCGTACCGAGGGCACTAGATATATGTAATATATCCTTCATTCAGACGTCATAATACTTATGAACGGTCGAATTTTAATTTTTAAACTACAACACTATGCTTACTACAATCGCAATCATATTAATAGCCTTATGGCTTCTCGGATTAGTCACCTCATATACCCTCGGAGGATTTATACACATACTACTTGTCATCGCAATCGTTATAGTCTTACTCAGACTGATACGCGGTGAAAAAGTATTCTAAAAATAAAAAACTCTACCTCACGGTAGAGTTTTTTATTTAGGATCATATTGTTAAGTTAGACAGCAACTCCGAGCATGTTGGCTATTTTTGATTGATCAAACCCAACAGTCAGTTCATCACCGATCACAATAACCGGCACACCCATTTGTCCGCTCTTTTCTACCATTTCTTTTCTTTTATCTAGGTCACTCGCCACATCATGCTCTGTATAAGCGACATTGTGTGCCTTAAAGAACTCTTTTGCCATGTGGCAAAAATGACATGTCGGTGTTGAATAAATAGTTACATTTTTCATAGAAATATTAATTAATTATTAATGGATATACATTATATCAATAAGCGAAGAGTAACGCAAAAGTTTACTTTTATGTTATCTGAGTGCCATTGATATATAGTACGCTATATATCAATAAGCGAGGAGTAACGCAAAAGTGCGGGATACGAGAATCGAACTCGTGTTTAATCCTTGGGAAGGACTCGTTCTACCACTAGACCAATCCCGCAAAACAGGCATATATATTATTTAAACCAATTCTTCCAGAAAAACAAGAACGAAAAGAACCCATGATATGCAGTAGCTTCTACTGGTGGTGTATTTTTATCATCGACGACAACGATAAGCTCCTCACCTTCTTTGACTACGGGGAATTTCTCTCTAATACTCTCTTCGATGCCTTCTTGGCTTTGAAGCTTGGCAACGTCATTCGAAAAGATCTCTTTTTTCTTTTGAGACTCCATGAGCTTATTCTCAGCGAGTCGTCTATTTTCCCTGGTCATCTGCATCTTATTAAATAAACCGATCACCCCCCACGCAAAGAGTAGCAATAAAATAACCAAACATATTAAGACTGGTTTAGACTCTAAGACGCTCCGCCATCTCTTCTTTTGTTGAAAATCTTCCATGATATGGTATTATACTACATATGCTTTTCAATAAAAAACATCAGAAGAAAATACAGTTTGTCTGGGCACTCGTAAGCATCCTCATCATCCTCAGTATGATACTGCTCTATTCCCCTATTTTTAGATTAAAATAAGCCGGCAGAGTAAAATATAATCTTTTGAAGGGGTTTGGCGAGTGACGGCGAGCCAACTTCAGGATTTTTTAACCTTCAAAAAATCCGTACCGAAAAAAGATTGATATTTTATTTGGATTTTTACTAGTTATCTCCACTTTTCATCATCTTCAAGAAAACATCTTGAGATATGTTTACCTTTCCGCGCTCTTTCATTTTCTTCTTTCCTTTCTTTTGCTTTTCTCGTAATTTCATTTTACGAGTTATGTCTCCTCCGTACATGTGCTGAGTCACGTCTTTTTTCATACCTGATTTAGATCGTGAAGATATTATTCTACCCAACGCCTTGCCTTGTATTTTCATAGCAAACATTTGGCGTGGTAAAAGTTTATCGAGTTTTTCTACCGACTTTTCGGCTTCTTCTTCCACTCTCCTCTTGGATATAACTTTAGAAAAAGCAGGTACGACTTCGTCTGCGACTATCATATCGAGTCTAGTTACGTTGGCTTCTCGCATTTCTCCCACATCATAAGATATAGATGCATACCCAGAAGAAGTACTTTTTAGTTCATCAAAGAAGTTACGCATGAGCTCACGAAGGGGCATCTTCACTGACACAGAAGACCTATTGTCTCCAAAATTCTCGGTCTCGCCTATTTCAGCTTCATGATCAAACAACAACTGCATTATCGGACCCAGGTACACAGAAGGTGAAATTATTTTCACACTGACCCAAGGCTCAAATACTTTATCGATATTACCATCATCAGGGAAAAAGTACGGTGAATATATTTTTTCTTTCTTGCCATTACGAAGTAATACTTCATACGTAATAGATGGAGTTGTTATAACGAGGTCTAGATTAAACTCTCTCTTTAATCTTTCGGTTATGATCTCCAGGTGGAGCATCCCCAGGAACCCACAGCGGAATCCTTTACCTAAAGACCCTGAGGCTTCTTCTTCATAAGAAAACGCTGAGTCAGAAAGCTTTAGCTTTCCAAGTGCAAGTTTGAGTTCGGCAAAATCATCTGCATCTTCAGGGAATACTGACGCCCACACCACAGGGAGCGGCTGCATATATCCTGGGAAGGCAGGTAGCGGATTCTTCGCCATGGTTATGGTATCTCCAACAGAAGCAATACCTGGTTTTTTAATACCTGTAACTATATACCCGGTCTCACCAGCAGATAAAAACTCTCTTGGAGTTTCCTCTGGAGAAAAAGTACCAACCTCAAGAGCTGTAAATTTTTCTTTGGATATGGCAAAGAGTAAGTTGTCGCCTTTACTAATTTTCCCATCGAGTACACGTATGAAAACTATCACTCCTCTGTGATTTGAATATTTAAAATCAAAAACCAGAGCGCGAGTAGATCCCTCTTTTTTTTCGGTTTCTTTTGGCTCAGGTATTCTTTTAATGATTTCTTTTAATAGATTTTCTACACCTTCGCCAGTACGCCCTGACACGAGCAAGATATCATCAGGATCACAGTCGAGAAGCTCTACCACCTCCTCTTTGATATCATCCACTCGAGCAAGCGGAGAGTCTATCTTTGATAATACAGGGATTATCTTAAGCCCACCTTCACGAGCCATAGAGAGAGTGGTCAGCGTCTGAGCTTGCACCCCCTGAGTAGCATCTACGAGCAATATAGAGCCCTCTACGGCTTTGAGGGCACGCGATACCTCATATGAGAAGTCTATGTGCCCTGGTGTGTCGATCAGGTTGAGGACATAGTTTTCAGCACCTAATTTGTATTCCATGCGCACCGGCTGCATCTTGATCGTGATACCACGCTCGCGTTCGAGCTCCATGGTATCGAGCATCTGATCACGCATCTTACGCTCTGGTATGGTATGAGTAATTTCAAGCATCCTATCAGCCAAGGTACTTTTACCATGGTCTATGTGGGCAATAATTGAAAAATTCCTAATATTTCTTAGGTCCATATACGTATCTTAGCAGAAAATTGATAAAAATACAGTAGTAGTAAGGTTTAAATTAAATCTGATTCTTAAAACCACCCGCCTGGAGATCCCAGAGTTTTTTATACAATCCCCCATCTTTTTGAGATAATTCTTCGTGGGTGCCATCTTCAATAATCTTACCTTTGCGGATGACAATAATCCTATCCATCTCACGAATCGTAGACAGTCTATGAGCGATCACTATCGCAGTCTTGCCCTTGATCAGAGTGCGAAGTGCATCTTGGATCAGTAATTCTGAATGTGAGTCAAGTGCCGAAGTCGCCTCATCGAGTATCAGTATCGGCGCATTTTTTAAGATAGCCCGGGCGATGGCTACACGCTGCCGCTCACCTCCTGAAAGTTTTACTCCCCGCTCCCCTACATATGTTTCGTATTTTTGTGGTAGTGCATCGATAAATTCATCACAGTGAGCAAGGTGTGCTGCACGCAAGACTTCTTCGTCTGTGGCGTCACGCTTACCATAGCGAATATTTTCCATCAAGGTACGGTGGAACAATGTTGGATCTTGTGGCACAAAGGCGATATTTTCTCGAAGATTATCCTGAGAGATAGTTTGGATATCTACACCATCGATCAGGATTTTACCTTTGCGTAGATTAAACAATCTCATAAGGAGTCGTACAAATGTAGACTTCCCAGCACCCGAAGACCCCACCATGGCGATCTTCTGCCCTGCAGGAATTGTGAGAGAAAATTCATCCAAAACTTTGGTGTTGTTATTTTCATACACGTACGTGACATTGTCGAATACAACTTCACCTTTTACTTCCTCGAGCTTTTGGGTTGGATTATCTTGTATTTCATATGGCATATCTAGTATTACTGCCATTTCTTCCGCGTCAGCAAAACTTTCGTAATAGGCACGCACGATAGCACCGAAGCTCCACAAGTTTTCAGCGAGGCGTATAAAGTAACTTTGTAGCAATACTACGATAGGTAATGTAATAAGTCCGAGCTTCCAATCATCGAGCACTTTCCAGAAAATAATAAACTCTGTACAGAGTATCAAGAACGACTGAATACTCGCAAAACCTTCCCAAAGAAGCCAGTTAAATGTGGTTTTCTGGCGTTGATCTTGGATAACTCCATGGATACGTTCTTTCTCGTGGGTATATCCAGTAAATAATTGAATCGATGAGTGGTTACCGATCGAGTCCGCCAAAGCACCCACTGTTTTTGAATCAGCCGCGGAAGCGATAATGTCATATTTGAGTTTGAAACGGATATATACAAATGCTGCAATAATAAACACAATACAAAAGATGCCAAGAATATACGAATATTTTGGTAAAAGCGTATAGATGGCTATCACGGTACCAATACCACGAACAATCAGTGGCAAACCGTCGACCATCATACGATCAGTTAATTTCTCAAATGCGCGTGCATACTTATTTATTTTTTGAGTTAATGATCCTCCGAAGTTATTTGCAAAGAATGACATCGAATGCCCGAGCATGTGCGCGATTGCTTGTTCACGCAACCCAGCCATCACACTTGCTTCTAGATATGATAAGAAAAATCCTGAAAAACGACGGATGATGAAGCGAATAAAATTTAAAATCAGAATTAAAATAATAATTGCTTTCCCAGCAGCCACCACACTAAAATCATTGGTACTGAGCACATTCCAGAGTCGTAAATATTGAAGTGGTATGTACACATCGAGCGCCGATGCAGTGACCATACAAAAAATCACAGAGAAAAACGCCACTTTGTAGTGTCTGGTAACTTGCCAAAAATATTTAAGCACCAATCCACGGTGCATATTAGAATAATCCTTTTCCATATATAGATTAAAATAGACTTATGCGTCTGGACACATATTATACAATAAAAGATAAAAAATGCTAAATTAGAGCTCTTCTTGAGATGGAGCGAGGATTTTTGCGTTCCAGAATTTGGTTTTGAATGTTTTTAATACTTCTTTTAGTTCTTCACTCTTAAGGAGATACAAGACTACCACGGCTACGCCTATGCCGAGCATTCCCGATATAAATCCTTGCAAAAATACTCCGAAAAATGTCGTCGTACCAAAAATTGGTGAGAGCACATTGAGACTTAAATACGCTACGAGCCCCAAGAAAAATGATGCCCCAAGACTTTGGAAAAAAGTTTTCGTGATGAATGATTCCCCTTGCATGAAATCTTTCCGCACAAAGAACCAGTGGAGAATCGCATTCAAGATAGTCCCCGCTGAATATGCAAGCGGCAACATGAGAACTTCGGTGCCAGGTATATCTTCAACCTTGAGTAGTGATTCGATAAAATATCGTACATAGGTTACATTTTCAAATAGATGTATAAATACATATGACAAAATCACGATCACAATAGAACAAGAAAAGTTAACAATAAGTGGACGCTTGGTATCACCATTTGCATAGTATGCTCGAGAAAGTAGTGTGATCATCCCCTGCGCTAAGATCGATATAGAGAATATCGCAAGTGATGCTGCCACCAGCCTCGTATTATCCCAAGAAAATGTTGGCGAGCCGAGAATGACTCGCACGATCTGCGCACGAACCACAATAAAGAGAAAGATAACAGGCAGCGACCAAAAGACAATAGCACGGGCTGCCGACTTTAAGTGATTTCTAAATTCATCGAGCTTCCCGGATGCAATAGATTTTGTGAGAGTCGGAAACGCAGCCACCGCATACGAGATACCGATAATATTGAGTGGTACTGATTGCAGATTATATGATAAGTTAAAGATAGAGATAGAACCACTTTTCAAATACGACGCCAGTGCAATGATCGAGATCAATGCAATGTTGTTAAAAGAAAGTCCGAGCGTACGAGGAAGTGATGTAAGGGCAACACGTTTTATATCAGTAAAGTTTATAGACCACGAAAACTTTGGGGTAAAGCCGCAGCTTTTTGAAGAGATCGCTTGAACTAAAAAATGCAAAAACGCTCCGAGTGCCACCCCCATCGCAAGTCCATAGATACCAAAGAATGGATACAGAAATACAATGCCAATAATAATACCGGTATTGTATAGAATAGGGCTCAAAGAATAAATAAAGAACTTACGAAACAACTGCGTGACCGTACCAAAGAGATTCGACAACCCCATCAGTATCGGAGACAAGAGCATGATCCGTGACAACACGACAAGCTTTGCTTGCATATCTGGTGTAAACCCAGGTGCGATGAATGGAATCAGATGTGGAATAATCAGAAAAATAATCCCAGAAATGAGCACCATAGTAGCGAGAAAGACGGTAAAAACATCATTCAGAAACTTGCGAGATTTTTCAGTCACCTTACCATCATCCATTTTATCCACGATAAATGGTATGAGCACTGTGATGGATGCAAGTGAGGCAATAGAAATAAAAATCAGATCAGGAATACGAAATGCAGCATAGTATGCATCGAGCTGTGGAGAAGGACCAATAAAGTATGCAATTGATCGATCACGGAACAGTGCCAACACCTGAGACAAGAAAGCGAAAAAGCCGAGTAATAGTGCCGCCTGGTTAACACTACTATATTCTTTGGAGAGTATTCTGAGGATTTTATTCATCGTCTATTGCTTTTTTGTAGTATCTTTTGTTTCAGAAGTATTTGTAGATGTACCTCTTAGAGAATCGACGTATTTCATCAAGTCCTTATTACCTGGAGCAAATGAAAGAGCTTTCTGTGCGTATGAGACAGCACCTGCTGTGTCGCCCTCGTTTTTAGCTATTTGTGACAATGTGATAAGTGCATCAATATAATCTGGCTTGAGAGTTAATGCTTGATTTGCATAATCTTTGGCATCTGAATTTTTACCAAGAGATATAGATACATTTGCCATCACAAGCTTGAGACGTGGATTGTTTGGATTTAATTTTGAAGCACTCTCGTATGCTTCGAGGGCTTTACTGTAGCCATCTTTTACTCCGATAATACCAGCTGTCTGGAAGACATTACCGAGCATTTGGTAGTTAAGATAATTCTTATTATTATACGTAGTTGCAAGCTGGGCACCACTTACTGCTTGATCTAGGGATGTTTGTAATGTTGCTTTGTCAGCATCGGAAATATCTGTAGCGCCTGCTGAGACGATGGAATTCATCTTAAGAAGATATACCTGTGCATAGGTACGGAGATATAAGTCGTTTGTATTTAATACGAGGGCTTTATTGATATATGTTTCCGCGTCAGCTACATTTGCTGCAGAGAGAGTCTTTGTAAAGTACGGTACAGAAATAAAACGCTGAATATATTTGAATCCAACAGCTGCAGAAAGAATCATAAGAATTACAAGCACGAGCATAGAGATGAAACTCTTTCGGTGATCATTTAAGAACGACACAGAGAGCTCGCCTTCTTTGGTGTTCGAAGACACGAGCCCAATGAATACTCCAGCAAACACGAACGCAAGAAGAAAGATCACACTACCAGTAAAGTAGAAAAATGAAGCAATGAAGAGGTATAGTGAGAGAAAGAAAAATGATACTGTCTCAAGACTGATGTTATTCTTCAGACTAAAGAAGAGCCACTTGATACCAGTAATAACGAATAGTACTAAGAAGACGATCCAAGCCAGGATACCGAGGAGTCCAGTTGTTGCAGTAAGTGTTGGCAATAAGCCAGCGCCAGAATTAAACGATACATCCCAAAACTGAGTTTGATTAATGAGGACCGGTTTATACATTGCCCATGCCTCAGTAAAACGGTTTGGTCCGATACCTAAGACTGGATGATCTTTAACTACATCCTTAGTTACCGAAAACGTAGACATGAGAGAAGGACTGATCTCGTTATTTACTAGTCCGAGTCGTGTAGGGAGAATTCCTCCGATCAACCCAGCAGACATAAAGAAGAATAGAGACACAAGCACAACACCAAAAGAAAATAGTGGGAAATTATTCTTCATTGCCTCTTTCCCTTTCGCAGAATTTATAGATACTTTGTATATAAAAATAAGAAGTGCGAAAATACCAAGAATCTCCCAGGCAAACACAAAGTTCACTAATGTGATTAATGCCAAAGCAACGACGACAAATACTCCGAGGATGATCTTGAGAGTCTTCTCGATAGGAAATAGTTCCAGTAAAAAGAGAGCTGCAACTACAAAGAAACCAGTAAAAATTCCAAAAGAGTTCCAAGAACCTAAGATATTATCAGTCTTGTTTACTAATACTCCGAGCGCTAATACTTTTGGTAAAAATAAATGAAGTGCTTGGAACACCATCACTACTAATGCCGAAGCAATCGTACCGAACAATACCATGCGTGCATTTTTAGGATCTTTGAAGATAAGAGCTGCCATAAGCATAAGCAGAAAAGCTGCGAGCATGAACCAAAAAGTACCGACATCGAGCATCGTACCAAAGAATGATGCATCGAGTGCTCCAGAAAAAATAGCAGACAGTAGCGTCACTACCACAACACCAAGCCCTGCGACGAGCGGGAGAGATTTTGGAAGCGTGATATGCCCATCAGAGAATCTCACGATAATCCAAAAGATTACGGAAATGATCAGACCAATAACTAAAAATAATCCCTTACCAGTTTCGATAGGAATATTTGTAAAAGGTAGGAAAAAAATTGGTAATAAAGTTACTACTAAAAAGAGAGACCAGAACGATAGCTTGGTTAATATATTTGAATTCATATGTTTATTATACTACACACTAGACGACGATGTTAATAATCTTCCTGGGGATAAAAATCACTTTTTTGATATCCGCGACGAGCCATTTTTTGACATCTGGGATCTGGGTTGCAATAGCTAGTGCTTCGGATTCGAGGATTTCTGGGCTTGCCTTAAATTCTGCACGAACTTTACCGTTTATTTGAATCACGATAGTCACTTCTAGTTCTTTCATTTTACTTTTATTTGCTTTCGGCCATGACTCCAATACGAGGAGACTTTTATGTCCTAAATTATTCCAGATTTCTTCAGTTATGTGTGGTGCGAATGGAGATAGAATTTTCAAAAATAGTTCAAAATCTTTTTTATCTACACATGCTGCTTTCTCCATTTCATTTACTAAGATCATCATTGATGAAATACAAGTATTGAAAGCAAAATTTTCTATATCTGTGGTAACTTTCTGGATTGTTTTATGTAGAACTGTTTGCAGCACTGCATCTGAGGTTGTCTTTTTATCTGCAGGAATTTTTTGTGAAAGTTTCCAGACACGTTCGAGAAAACGACGTGATCCAACAATGTTGTCAGTACTCCATGGAAGTGATGCATCGAATGGACCCATGAACATTTCATATACCCGTAGTGTATCTGCACCATAATTTTTGACAATTTCATCTGGGTTAATGACATTACCCCAACGCTTACTCATCTTTCTATTGTCCGTACCCAGAATCATACCTTGATTACGAAGTGTCTGAAATGGTTCTTCGGTCACCACGAGTCCGTAATCTTTTAAGAATTTGTGCCAGAAACGCGAGTAAAGTAAATGTCCTGTGGCGTGTTCCTGTCCACCAACATACATATCTACATTTTTCCAATACTTTATCGCTGACTTATCAGCAAAAGATTTCTTATTCTTCGGATCCATGTAACGCAAGAAATACCAAGAAGACCCTGCCCAACCTGGCATCGTATTCGTCTCGTAGCCATGCTTCATCCAATCTTTCACACTTGCGAGCGGAGACTCTCCGGTACCGAGTGGTTTATATGACTTTACAGGTGGAAGTTTGAGAGGAAGTTTTTTCTCAGGCAATTCTTTTATCATCCCCTCTTTGTCGTACATGAGTGGTATAGGTTCTCCCCAATACCGCTGCCGTGCAAAGATAGCATCACGCATTTTGTAATTTACCTTGCGGGTAGCAAAACCTTTTTTTACGAGCCAGTCTGTGATATCTGCTCGTGCTTCATGAACTTCTCTTCCTTTAAATTCTGGTGGTTCTGTTAAAATTCCATCTAATATAGGTTGCTCTTTACCTAGAAGAACGTTCCATCTATATCGCAAACTTTCTGTGGTTAAAAAAGATTCTACTTCTTCTTTTTTAAGCCAAATGAATTCATGGTTTTGTTTCTCTGTCTCTGAGACTTCTTTTTGGTCTCCATTTTCTAATTCAAAATAAAATGTATCGAAATGTCCAAAACGGTTTTGGTCTTTTGGTTTATGAAAAAACAAACTATGATATCTACCGAGCTTCTTTACTAGTTTTAAATTAAAATACCCAGTTTCCTCTTCAATCTCAGCTCGAGCTGCTTCTTCAGCTGTCTGTCCTTTTTCTATACCACCACTAATAAAAGTTCCCCAGTTTACTTTCTTCCATTTTAATCCTAAGTACTTGTCTTCTGACCAATGTTTAACGATCGCAAGGATCGCATCTCTCTCAACTGTTGGTTTATCCTTTCGCACTGCATCCATCCCATCATTGTCCACAAAAAACGGTTCAATAACTTCTTTTAATTTAATATTAAACTTTTTTGCAAAGGCAAAATCGCGAACGTCATGTGCAGAACATTTTACAATACCTGTACCATAATCTTTTAATGCAAAACTCGCTACCCATATTGGCAAGTCGCCATTACCGAGCGGATCGATGGCATATCTGCCAGTAAAAATGCCATCGATGTCTTTATATTCATCCCCAAGTTTATTTCTCTTATCTATTATTTCTTTAGCTTTCTTTAGTACAGCATCTTTTTCTGGTCTACCTTCGAGTAATTTTAAAAGAAGCGGATGATCTGGAGCAATAACAAAAAATGTATCAGCATAGCAGGCTTCGTAGTGGGCACTAAATGTTTTTATGATAATATCACTATCTTTAACTTTCGCAGAAAAGATTAAACCTTCACTCTTCCCTATCCAGTTCTTCTGTATTTCTTTTATATGAAGTGACCAATTCAAACTATCGAGTCCAGAGAGGAGTCTGTCTGCATATGCGGTGATGCGCATGAACCATTGACGCATGTTTTTCTTCTCGACTGGATATCCGCCACGCTCAGACACAGGACCATGTGGACCATCGACGACTTCATCATTTGCAAGAACTGTACCGAGTCCTGGACACCAATTCACCTCGGCATAGCCTTCATACGCGAGACGATATTTCATCAAGGTATCTTGCTTTTCTTTTGGGGTTTTGATCTTCCATTCTTTTGCGGTGAAAATTCCTACATTATTGTCAGAGACTGCATCTATATTTTCATTACCAGACTTTTCAAAAATCTTGGTGAGTTTTTCTATCGGCTGTGCTTTATTTGTCTTTTTGTCATACCAAGAATTGTAAATCTTTAAGAATATCCATTGCGTCCATTTATAAAATTCTGGATCCGTCGTGTTTACTCTACGATCCCAATCATACGAGAGTCCGATAATAGAGAGCTGCTTTTCAAATGTTTTGACATTTTTCTCTACTGCTTGGCGAGGGTTAATATTGTGATCTATCGCATATTGCTCTGCAGGTAAACCAAATGCATCATAACCCATCGGATGAAGAACATTGTATCCTTCCATCCGTTTCATTCGTGCAAATACATCGGACCCAATGTATCCTTTTGGATGCCCCACGTGCAACCCAACCCCTGAAGGATATGGGAACATATCGAGCACATAGTATTTTTTCTGCTTTGATTTATTTGAGGTTTTGTAAGCCTTCTTTTTCTCCCAAATACTCTGCCATGATTTTTCAATTTTCTTATGATCGTATTCTTTCATAATAACATTCGCTGTAACGAGTTTTTATTTTACAGGTTTTGGAAACGGTGGATAGATATCTTTATCTATCGTCCTTTCGAAACACGTCCTACCCACCCCATGTTCCCAAGACTGATTCATCCCCCCTTCAGTTGGATATGAAGACACTGCAACGTCACTTGCCATCATTGGCATTACCCCGCCGTAGCCTTTGTATTCTCTCCAGCCCTTTGGTATTGGTAAATTAAAATCAGCACATAACTCAAACGTCAGAGGACCCTTCACCGCATACTCATATGTCTTACCTTTTTCAAATTGAGGATCTACTGGTACCGCATATCCGGATAATGCATTTGATAGATCAGTAAGTTTTTCAGGCAAATGTTCTTTTTGTTGCCAATAGGTAATCACTTGGTATTGGATACTCTGGAGGTCTTGCATTCTCTTATCATCCAAACGCAAATCGCGTTGTTTCCATGGTGTACCGATCACAGTGAAGCTCCACACAATCACCGCTAAGACAATAATACTCGATTTAATAGCAGTCCAGGTGTTTACATTGAACCCTAAGATTGTTTCCTTGTGCTTCAATTTACAAATAAAATATACGCCGACATAGAGCGCCGCTATTAATACTGCGACAACCTTTAAGATAAATCGTATTGTGATCTCACCTGAGACAAAGTACTGCACAAGTGCGACGAGGTCTATCGCAGTTACGAGTGCTGATAAAAACAATATAATATAGACGAGCCATTTCTTAACCATCTCATCTATTTTACTTATTTCATTTTTCAAATGTTTGTTCCAAAAATAAGACACGGTAAGGAGCACTGGAAAGAATATAATGAGGGTTGCGAGTGCAAATCTGATACCTTCGTAGTCATAGGTAGAATAACCATATTGATAGCTTGCATTTAAAACATCCGGAAAACGCTTTTCGAGCGTTCCAAAAACAAGATTTAAAAAAGATACGACAGAAGTTATTAAAGTTACGAGTAATCCTAAAGACAAGAAGAAGAAACTTACGTTCATCCTTGACTTATCCACTTGTAAATTTTGTTGTGTTTCCATATTTTATAATATATCATATAAAGATAAGTTAATACATACAACATTCTATGAATAATAAATTTGACGATTTCTCTAAAAAATTGACTGCTTCAATAGGTTCTACGAAGTCGCTCGTAGTGCATAGTATTTTCTTTGTAGGTATTTTTGCATTGCGTTTTTTTGGAGTCACTACTTCTGATATTTTGCTCATTTTGACCACCATCGTATCACTCGAAGCCATCTATCTATCGATTTTTATTCAGATCACTGTCAACCAACAGGGTCGTGAACTCGAAGAAGTGTCTGAAGACATCGAAGAAATCCAGAAAGATGTGGAAGAAATTCAAGAAGACGTCGAAGAAGTGTCAGAGGACATCGATGAGATTCAGAAAGACGTGGAAGAAATTCAAGAAGATGTGGAAGAAGTTTCAGTAGATATTGACGAGATTCAGAAAGACGTGGAAGGTGTATCAGAAGATATCGATGAGATTCAGAAAGACGTGGAGGAAATATCCGAAGAAGAGGAAGCTGAACAAAGAGAAGAACAACTCGAAGCACAAGTCGAAGCAGATAAATTCAAACATATCGAAGAAACTCTCCAGTCTCTCTTGCGTGAAGTTTCAAAACTCAAAAACGACAAAAAAGCACCTATGAAAATAACAGGTAAAACCAAAGCAAAATCGACTAAGAGAAAATGATGTTAATGAGCAATCCTCTACTACTTTGATTTTTTATAAATAATTGCTAGGATATTTTTGGACAACCGAAGTACAAAGGTGTCAGGGCTCACTAGTAGGATGCCGAACCTATGAACACATGGTTTTTACCTTTTCCCTATATGTGGGAGGTGAACGCATTATCTAATGAGCAGTCCAAAGGCTGATGATCTAAGGATTATCAGCCTTTTTTAGACCAAGAATTCAATCACATCGCCATCTTTGACGATATACTCTTTGCCTTCAGTGCGAACAAGCCCTTTCTCTCGTGCAACTTTGTATGATCCACACGCAAGTAGATCTTGCCAATTTATCACCTCGGCACGGATAAACCTATCCTTAAAATCATTGTGTATAGCTGCACCAGCTTCTGGAGCACTACTTTCTTTTTTGATTGTCCATGCGCGGGTTTCATCTTCACCAGTAGTGAAAAATGTTTCCAACCCAAGCAACTCATAACTTTTCTTGATTAAATCATTAAAACCTATTTCAAAAACAGGATCGATCTTTACATATAAAGCATCCCCTACATCTATAGGTATATTTTCATTGGCTTCCGAAGTATTCAGTGCATAGAGCATCGGCTTTAAGGTCAATAAATTGAGCGACTTAATACAGAAAAGTTCTTCTGAGGAAAGCCCTGCATATTTTGCGAGTTTACCTTCTTCTAAGACTTTCTCTACTTTTTTTAACACTGCTTCTTCTTTGATAGCTTCTTTATCATTTCGTTTTACATCCTTTGCTACGTTGGCTAGTCTCTTACTTACTGTTTCAAAATCAGCGAGCACAAGTTCGAGATTAATAACTCCGATATCTTGTGATGGATCCACTTTGTTGTTGACATGGATCACTGAACTGTCTTCAAAGGTACGCACCATATGCAAGATCGCATCCACTTCGCGAATATTTGTTAAGAATTTATTACCGAGCCCTTCCCCCTTTGAAGCGCCCTCTACGAGTCCTGCGATATCTACAAACTCGACAACTGCGGGAATAGTTTTCTTTGATTTACTCATGTCAGAAAGCTTGCTCAGTCTTTCATCTGGCACCGGCACAATACCTACTGATGGATCAATAGTACAAAACGGATAATTTTCAGCTGGTACGCTTTTCTTTGTTAGTGCATTAAATAAGGTCGATTTACCCACGTTTGGTAGACCAACTATGCCCACAGATAATTTACTCATAAAAATGAGTATAGTACAATTTTGCAAAAATTTCACTACGGGGTACAATAACCACATGGAAAAAATAGATTTTTTAGCGATTGGAGATATTGTTATTGACGCGTTTATTAAATTAAAAGACGCTCATGTTAACTGCAAAATTGATACAGATGCATGCGAGCTCTGTGTACGATTCGGAGACAAAGTACCATACGAATCTGTGACTATAGTACCTGCAGTGGGAAACAGCCCAAACGCTGCAGTATCTGCTGCACGACTTGGACTCAACACAGGACTCATTAGTAATATCGGTGATGACCAACATGGTACAGAATGCTTAGACGCACTAAAAGCAAATGGAGTGAGTACAGAACACATCGCCATAGAACCCGGTAAGACAACAAACTATCATTATGTACTCTGGTACGACGTAGATCGTACGATACTTATCAAACATACTGCCTTTGACTATAGGCTCCCTACCCTACCCGAAGTATCTTGGATGTATTTGAGTTCTCTCGCCGACAACACCTTACCCTATCATTTAGAAATAGCAGAATTTTTAAAAACTCATCCAGAGACAAAGCTCGCCTTTCAGCCAGGAACATTCCAAATCAAACTTGGCACAGACACACTCAAGAACATCTACGCACACACAGAAATATTTTTCTGTAATCTCGAAGAAGCAGCGAAAATATTACAGATCGAAAATAAAGACGTACTTACCCTTTCAAAGGGTATCCAAGCACTGGGACCCAAAATAGTATCTATTAGTGATGGACCCCACGGGGCATATGTATATGTAAATGACGAGCTCTGGCACCTTCCGGTGTATCCTGATATTGCCCCGCCGGTCGACCGTACGGGTGCAGGAGATGCATTTGCATCTACTTTTACGGCAGGACTGGCACTCGGTATGACACCTATCGACGCATTCGCCTGGGGACCGATAAACTCCATGTCTGTCGTTCAAGAAATAGGTGCCCAAAAAGGACTCCTCTCCAAAGAGAAAATACTTGAATACCTCAAAAACGCTCCTGCAGAATACAAAGCTAAAAAAATAAATTAACTATGGAAAAAGGCAATATTCAATTCATAGATCCAGAGAAAGAGGCATCAATCAAAGATATTGATCAAGCCTTCGTGGCAAAAGATTTCTTGGTAGACGCAGATATTGATCTCATGGCTACGTCTATTGCAGAGAGCATCAAAAATAAATTAACTGACAAATCCACAGAAGAAGACATCATCGCAATTATAAACACCCTCGATGCAGAACAGATATTAAACAACAATGATTTATTTACACAGTCTGGGATGCGTTTATCAAATACTAAAGACCTAAAAAACATAACCGTGACCTGGGTAGATGCAAATCATGCTAGAAAAACGGAAATAATAGAAGCAGCGGATCTTGAACCATTTCTTTCACATATTAAGTCGATGGTGCTGGACAAGCTTGCAAGTTTTCTACCAAAAAATATCAATGCAGAAATAATTAAAAGTAGGTTTGGTAAAAGAGTATTTCAACTAGAAAATAAGAAAGTACTGAAAAACCCGATAATCTCGCCAAGTATTAATGATTCTCACACTGAAAATTCTTTACTTGATGAATATGATAGATCTCACATAGAAGCACTGGATTTCTTGCATAGCATACCAGAAAATGAACGGAGTCCATATATCTCTTTTGACTCAGAAAAGATAGATACGAAAAATGCAAGAATTATAAAACAAAATATTAAGTTGGATAACTTATTGCAAATAATAGATTCTAATCATAAACCAAAGCTTACAAAAATGATAGATTATTTTATAGATATACTCAAAGGACATGAATTTCTCATTGCTCACGATTTATTTTTAACAGATAATGCCCTGAAAAATTTGGGTGTAAACCTAGATACAGATACTGGTATATTGTTCGATTTTGATGGCTTAGAAAAAAAAGGTGTTGAAGCAAGATATATCCATCATCGAGGATGCCTACCCCCAGAAAGAACCGGTATTCCTCTGGCTCCTATCACTGAAGCTAATATTGTATATGAATTGGGTCTAAGCCTACAAGGAATCATGCCAGAATATCTACTTGACGATACAGGGCTTATCAGACCTGAGTTTACCAAAAATGAAATCATAAATTTTATAGATAACATGACTGACAAGGATCCAAAAAAGAGACCTACAATAAAACAAATAATCAGTGAGCTAGAAAAATTTAAAGGTGAAATACAGTAGAAAGAATTTTTAAATTCAAATTTTCTTCGCTAAAACTTTTTTCACCGCTTCTTTGATAGATTCTTTGCCCATGCCGTAATACTCAATAAGCTCTTCTGGTGTACCGCTCTGACCAAATTTATCTTTCACTCCGACGAATTCCATCGGCACAGGATAATGCTGTGCTAATACCTCAGCAACTGCCGAACCCATGCCTCCAGCGATCTGATGCTCTTCGACTGTGACGATTTTTTTTGTTTCTTTTGCAAGAGAAACTACTCCTTCTACATCTATCGGTTTAATAGTTGGAAGATTCATAACTTTTGTTTTAATACCTTCTCCTTCAAGTTCTTTTGCCGCAACGAGAGCCTTGTACATAAGTCCACCAGTAACAATAATGCCAACCTCCGCTACTCCCACATCGGGCATCCAAAAAATTTCTGCCTTACCGATAGTAAAGGGTGTTTCTTCTGTGGTAATAATAGGTGTCTTTTCGCGAGCAAGGCGGAGATATGCAGGCTTACTGCTCGTAGCGAGTGTGAGCGTAGCTTTTTTTGCTTCGATACTATCACATGGAGATAGCACAGTCATATTTGGAATCATACGCATGAGCGCGATGTCTTCGAGCGCTTGGTGCGTACCACCATCAGGTCCAACAGAGATCCCAGCATGTGATCCTACTATCTTTACAGGTCTGTCGTTGTATGCGATGGTCGTTCGAATCTGCTCCCAATTTCTCCCAGGAGAAAACATCGCGTACGAAGAACAAAAAGGAATCTTACCCATGGCTGCCATACCAGATGCCACTGTTACAAGGTTTTGCTCAGCGACACCGACTTCGATAAAACGCTCAGGGAATTTTTCTTTGAAAAAGTTCATCTGAGTAGACTCAGTGAGATCAGCACACAGTGCCACCACATTTACATCTTTTTCTCCCGCTAAGACTAAACCCTGCCCAAATCCTTTGCGGATTGGTGCCTGTTCCACATCGTCATTAAAAAGCTTTGTATTTAATTTTAAATTTGGGTTTAACATTGATTATGTAAAGTCTTACTGATGCTCGCTTTGAATTTTACCACCGAGGGTGCGCAATTCATCTAAGGCATGTTTATAATCTTCCTTTGCTTTACCACTATTTGGATCATAGCCATGCCATTTATAATCTCGTTCAAATTCATGCACACCTTTACCTGGTATGGTGTGCGCGATAAGCACAATTGGCTTACCGTACATGGCTTGTGCCTCTTGCACGGCTTCATTTAATGCTGCAAAGTCATGTCCGCTTACCTCTATCACATGCCAATTGAACGCTCTCCATTTATCGGGAAGTGAATTGAGGGGCATAATGTCTTCGGTAAAACCGTCGATCTGAATATTGTTTCTATCCACAATGGCGATCAAGTTACGAAGTTTATTTTTCCCGGCAAGCATGATAGCTTCCCAATTATTCCCTTCATCGAGCTCACCATCACCAAGGAAACAATATATAAATCTATCTTTATCTTTTTTATCTATGCGGTCTGCAAGTGCCATACCCACCGCTTGTGAAAGCCCAGAGCCGAGTGGTCCAGAGCTATTTTCGAGGTATGGTAAATATTCCCGATGTGGATGCCCTTGAAGCCTGGAACCAAGTTTGCGCAATGTTTTTAATTCTTCTAGTGGAAAATATCCTGCATGTGCCATCGTCGCATACAAGACCGGGCATATGTGCCCATTTGAGAGAATCAGTCTATCACGCTCTGCCCAGGTCGGATTCTTAGGATCGTGTTTTAATACATGAAAATAAAAAAGAGTGAATATGTCTGCCATACCGAGTGGACCAGCAGTGTGCCCACTGCCCGCTTCGATAAGCATTTCTATGATGCTCTTCCTGATATCGTTGGCTTTGAGTTCGAGTTCTTTGATTTTTGAGTCAGATAAAAATGCCATACTATAATTATAACATTTTTAGAAAAACGTAGTAAGTAAAAATACTTATATATTCTTAAAATCCTCTATCGTAGAGACAATATCATCAGTCTTGAAAATAGCTGACCCTGCCACCAGCCGATCCACACCCACATCACGAAGCTTAAATACAGATTCTTTATTTACTCCGCCGTCAACTGAAATTATCATCCCCGGCGAGTGCGCTTTTATTTTTTGTATATGTTCGAGACACTTCTCGCTAAATTCTTCACCTTGAAATCCAATACGCTCGATACCCATAACTTGTACAAAATCAATAGTATTGAGTAATGGGAAAATTTGCTCGACAGGGGTGGTGGGGTTAATCGCCACTCCTATCTCTATGACGTCTCGTACATATGTATCTATACCCTCGAGGAAGTTCTTGAATTCTTCTCGGTCTGATACTGATTCTAAGTGAAACACAATTCTCTTTGGTCCGAGCTTGGTGTAAATATCAAAATTCTCAATTACGTTTGCCACCATGAGGTCGAGCTCGAAATCGATATCCTCCCAAAATGGCATTCCTTCTCTTTCATTCAAAATAGCTAAAAAATGTTTATCGAAATCATTGGCTAGAAATTCTTCCTCTTGAGCGGAAGCAAAAAAAGGCCAGGTGATATTTTTAACAAAAATGCCATCACAAATATCTACTTGTATCAGAGGCACAAAGCCGCGTACGAGGGAGATATGATTCTTTAGATCTTCATAATTTTTAGGTAGTACTGCAGGAATTATTTCCATTTTATTTTTTATCGATTTTGTTAATGCGACGTACGTGTCGTGCGTCATTTGAAAACTCTGTCTTGAGAAAAAGTTCACTTGCAAACTTGGCAGCATCATCAGACACAAAACGCACCCCGATAGATAAGACATTTGCATTATTGTGTTCACGTTCGAGTTTTACGATTTCAAATGAATCTACACTTTTGTCGCCATTGATATCGACTGCGCCCTGCGGCAGCATCTCTCCATAAAAGACTACCGCACGCACACCCGGCACTCTATTAGCAACGATGGCTTCGCCTTGCCCTGAGCCACCGAGTATAATCCCAAAACTCCCTTCGTCACCTGAAACAGCTTCGGCAACAGGACGTATGAAATCTGGGTAATCATCGTCTTCATCATAATGTACTGGACCCTTGTCGATGACTTCATACCCAAGTCCGAGTTCTGGTAAATATGTTTTAATTTTTTCTTTAAGATCATACCCTGCATGATCTGATCCGATGTAAATTTTCATAATTTTATTTTAGTGCTGGAACAACTGGTGTTGCTTCTGGTTTTTTCTCTTCGGGTTGTTCGATTGAGTTTCCTGTTTTGATCACGTGGTCTACGAGCGTGTATGTGTACCCCATCTCGTTGTCATACCAGCCGAGAACTTTAACAAGGTTGCCTCCGACGACACGAGTCATCTTGAGGTCCGCAATAGAGGCATGTGATTCACCGAGAATGTCTGAAGAGACTAGGTCTTCTTCGGTGACTGCAAAAACTTTATTCCAGCGAGAATCCATCGCTGCTTTTTTCAAGATTTCATTTACCTCAGGCGCGGTAGTCGGCTTCTTTGAAATAAATGTGATATCTACGATAGAACCTGCGGGTACAGGCACACGAATAGAGATACCGTCAAATAATCCTGTTAATTCTGGAAATGCTTTGGTAACTGCAATCGCCGCACCCGTAGAACTCGGTACGATGTTTTGTGCAGCAGCGCGACCTTCGCGGAAATCTTTTTTATTTGGTCCATCGACAAGCGCTTGGGATGCGGTGTACCCGTGTACTGTATTTAAAATGGCTTTATCTATGCCGAGCGCTTCGTGGAGTATCGCGATGAGCGGAGAAGCTGCATTGGTCGTACAAGACGCGTTTGAAGTGACATCACAAGATCCAAATTTATTTTCATTAATCGCCATGAGAATGGTTTCCCCGGCGACCGGTCCTTCACCATCTTTGGCTGGTGCAGAAATTACTACTTTTTTAGCCCCCGCTTTGATGTGTGCGCCAGCTTTTGTATAGGAAGTAAAGAACCCAGTAGACTCTACCACCACATCGATGTTCATATCTCTCCATGGGAGCATGCTCGGATCTGTCTGAGCAAGCACTTTGATTACTTTCCCATCAATGGTGATTTGATCTCCATCGGCAGTGATTTCATGATTCCATCCTTTGTATACGGTGTCGTGCTTGAGTAAATACGCCATATTAGCAATATCACCAAGATCATTTATCGCGACTATTTCGAGTTCAGGCTTATCCCAAGCGATTTTTAAAAATGCCCTCCCTATTCTGCCAAAACCATTGATACCCACGCGGATTTTTTTATCTGCCATAATTTATTGTGTACTTAATTTTAATACATATAGTATAGCAAAAATACAGAATGCAACAAAGAAGAAAGTAACTTTGAATGTAACTTTTTAAGGGGTTTCGAACTCGACGGAGCGAGAATTTCAGGATTTTTTAAGCTTCAAAAAATCCGTACCGGCAAAAAGTTACTACTTCAGAAATTACTTCATAGTATGTTATTATAAGAAAATGCCCAAGGAAAAAGACTCAAATTTCGTACACCTCCATACTCACAGCCACTACTCCCTCCTCGACGGTCTTTCAAAGATAGAGGATCTCGTTGATCTCGCTAAAAAATACAAAATGGAGGCGCTTGCTATCACTGACCACGGTAATATGTACGGTGCAATTGAATTCTATAAACTCGCTAAAAAAGCAGGCATAAAACCCATTATAGGCATAGAGGCGTACACCACCGCAGGTAAACGCACTGACAGGACCACCGAAGCCGGAGGTGGTAAAAGGTACAACCACTTGATCTTGCTCGCAAAAAACATGCAAGGATATAAAAACCTCATTCAACTCGTCACACTCTCACAACTCGAAGGGATGTATTATAAACCCCGCATGGACAAAGAAATCTTAAGAAAACATTCTGAGGGTATCATTGCACTCTCTGGATGCATGGGCGGTGAGCTTGCGCAGGCACTCATGAAGCTCGACCTCGAAGGTGGCGAAAGAATCGCAAAAGAATACCAAGATATCTTTGGTAAAGAAAACTATTTTTTAGAAATACAACATTATGGAAATCTCGAAGGTGGAAAAGAACTCAAAGCAGGACTCCTCGCACTTAATAAAAAACTCGGTATTCCTCTCGTCGCCACTATTGATTCACACTATTCTCATAAAGATGACGCGAAGGCACACGACACGCTCTTATCTATCCAAACAAACTCTGATATTAAAAGTGAGAACAAATTCTCTTTTGGTGATGGTGATTATTCTTTTAGGAATACCAAAGAAGTAAAAGAGATGTTCAAAGATACACCTGAAGCCATCGCAAACACAGTCAAAATAGCCGACATGTGTAATCTCGAGCTCGAGCTCGGTAAGTGGGTGTTCCCAAATTTTGAAATCGAAAAAGGTAAAAGCTATGATCAAAAACTGCGAGAGCTCGCGTATGCTGGTTTTGAAACGTTGGGTGTCGCTCAAACACCGGAGGTGCTCGAGCGTGTTGAGTACGAGCTCAAAGTCATCACTGATAAAGGATATTCGCCATACTTTCTCGTAGTCGGAGACTTATTGCGACATGCCAAAGAAAATGGAATCCTCACTACGATCAGAGGATCCGTCGCCGGATCTATGGTCACGTATCTGATCGGTATTACAAACGTAAATCCAATAGAATACAAAATCCCCTTTGAACGATTCTTAAATCCATTCCGTCCTTCCGCACCCGACATCGATATGGACTACGCCGACAATAGACGTGATGAAATGATCGAATACGCAAAACAAAAATATGGCGCAGACCATGTGGCACAGATCGGAACCTTTGGTACTATGATGGCGCGTGGTGCCGTGCGTGACGTCGCTCGCGCGCTCGCATACCCGTACGCAGTTGGTGACAGAATTTCGAAAATGATCCCTATGGGCTCCCAAGGTATGCCGATGACCATAGATCATGCGATGAAGATAGTCCCTGAGCTCAAAGAAATTTACAACAAAGAAAAAGACACTAAAGAAATTATTGATCTTGCAAAGAAACTCGAAGGATGTGTGAGACACATCTCTGTGCACGCCGCAGGAGTCGTGATCTCTCCAGAGCCGCTTTACAACTACTCACCGACACAATTCGATCCGAAGGGTGGAAAAATAATTACCCAATACGACATGTACAGCATCGAGGAAGCGGGTCTACTGAAGTTTGACTTCTTGGGTATTCGCAACCTATCAATTTTATCTGATGCAGTGTCACTGGTGAAAAATTTCTACAATATCGAGATTGATATAGAGCGCATACCACTCGATGACAAAAAAACATTTGAACTACTCGCAAGTGGACAAACTGAAGGACTATTTCAATTAAACGGCAGTGGTATGACGAGATACCTCAAAGAGTTAAAGCCGACGTCGATCCACGATATCAATGCCATGGTGGCGCTGTATCGCCCTGGACCGATGGACTCGATACCCGAATACATCAAACGTAAACACAACCCAAGCCTCATAAAATATTTAGATCCACGAATGAAAAAATATCTCGGTGATTCATATGGCATCATCGTGTACCAAGACGACCTCCTTTTGTCTGCGATCGAGCTTGCGGGGTATAACTGGGAAGAAGCAGATAAATTCCGTAAAGCAGTCGGTAAAAAAATACCGGCTGAAATGGCGGCACAAAAAGAAAAACTCATCAAAGGTATTATCGCTAATGGACAGACTCCCACATTTGCTGAAAAGCTCTGGAAGCTCTTCGAGCCGTTCCAAGCATATGGTTTCGGAAAGGCCCACGCCGCAAGCTATGGAAAGGTCGCATACCAAACAGCGTACATGAAGGCGAATTACCCTGTGGAATACATGACAGCCATTTTGACTGCAGAGTCTGGTGATGTAGAAAAAATATCAGAAATCATCGAAGAATGTAAACACATGGAGATCCCTGTTTTACCACCAAACATAAATGAAAGTTATGGTGGCTTTACTTGCTTACCCGCCGAAGCTGATACGATAATCAGCAAAGAAAATGTAAGTAAGAAAATCCGATTTGGATTTTACACTATCAAAAATCTTGGTACTGATATTGGAGATGCAATTATCAAAGAGAGAAAAGAACATGGAAAATTCAAATCCATGACAGATTTCCTCGACAGAATTAAACACAAAAATCTAAACAAAAAGTCTATGGATGCGCTCATTAAATCAGGATGTATGGACGAGTGGGGGGACCGTGGTGTATTCCTCGCAAATATGGAAGACATGCTTGCGTATAATCATGCCAAAAATAAAGAGAATGAAAACCAAGGTTCATTGTTTGGAAGTTTACCGACAGAGATCTCATCTTTTAAAATGAAAGAGGCAGCACCTGCCACCCAGGCAGAAAAATTGCTCTGGGAAAAAGAATTACTTGGACTCTATATTTCTGGGCATCCACTCGACAGACTCAGAGAAAAATTAGAGAGCCGCCCACTCAATATTAAAAAAATCAAAGATCAACTCACCAACGGTATGCAAGTCACCATCGCGGGAATTATCGAATCCTCGAGGCAAGTCGTCACCAAGAAAAATGAACGCATGGCATTCCTCAAGATCGCTGACCTTTCAGACTCCATCGAAGCGGTCGCCTTCCCTTCTATCTTTAAAGACTCCATCGACATCCTCGTGCCTGAAAAATGCATCGCCCTTTCAGGCAAAGTTTCAAATAGAAATAACGAAAAGAGTATAATAATCGAAGCAGTAAAAGAGATTTAATCTACTACATACTATAATCTGTGTCAGGGATTATGGGTGGTTTTGCTATGTCTTTCGCTTGTAAAACTGCATCACCTGGTAAGATTTCTCCCGCTAGTAGTTTTTCTAAAACCTGCCTAACTTGAGGTATGTCGTACTCTTGATTATTCTCTTCGAGACTCAGAATAATACCTTCGATTTGACTCACCGCACTTTTAAATGGATTAAAATTTTCTGGGCTACTATATTGCATACTCTTTTTATATTAATTATAAATACTCATCGCCTTTTCTCGACCTTCGGTAAATATCATTTCGATTGCGTCGGTGATTTTCTTACTCATCTTTTTTATTTGCTCGAGTTCTGGCTTTTTGAATTCACCGAGGAGGAACTTCATTACTGCTTCCTCACCTTTTGGTTTGCGGATTTTTCCTGTTGGCGTCGTCGGAGCGATACCTACTCGTACCCGTACGAACTCCGTACTCTTTACGGATTTGATAATAGAGCCCACACCATTATGACCACCAGAAGATCTATTGAAGGAGATTTTGATTTTCCCCAGCGGTAAATCAATGTCATCATAAATCACGATTAAATTTTCCAAATCTTTTTTTGTTTTTACAAATGGAGCCACTGCTTTACCTGAATGATTCATAAAGGTATCAGGTAAAATAAACTTCACCTGCCTACCGGCAGGCAGGCTTTTTTGATCTTTAATTTTTTTCTCTACGAGCGCGGCTAAAATACGCCCTGTATTGTGTCTCGTATTCTCATATTCTGTTCCAGGATTACCTAGTCCTACTACAATTTTCATACTTGAATCATAACACCTTGGATTCAAAATATCCAACCAGGCAAAAAATCATCAAAATACATTACAAAACATATTTGAATATTCTGTCAATCTTATTGTGTGTTATATTATAGCCATGGAAAAAGAACAATCTCAAAATAAAACGACCTGGCAATCCATTTGGGAGCTTGTGCGTTTTGCGGCTATCGCATTACTCATAGTTGTGCCGATACGTCTATTTATCATAGAACCTTTTGTGGTTTCAGGATCTTCAATGTTCCCGACATTCAAAAATGGCGACTACTTAATCATAGACAAGATTTCCTACGAATTAGGAGACCCCCATAGGGATGACATCGTGGTATTTAGATATCCAAATGATCCAAGTAAGTTTTTCATTAAGAGAATTATCGGACTTCCTGGAGAAACTGTAGATATTACAGGCAGCACCGTCACCATAACCAATGGCATACACAAACAAGGCTTCACTCTTACTGAACCATATGTAGAAAATACTTCCAATAATACGACACATCTAGAATTACAAGGCGACGAATATTTTGTAATGGGCGACAACAGAAATGCGAGTTCGGATTCCAGATATTGGGGTCCGGTTAAAAGAAAATTATTAGTAGGAAGAGCATTACTACGATTATTACCCGTCACCACCCTAGACGTTTTCCCTGGGTCCTATGCACAAAGTGAATAATAAAAATTAATATAAAAATTTATGAAAAAGACAACAACCAAAAGCAAAGCACGAGAGATAGCATCACCAAAAGGCATGCGCGATATCATGAATGAGACATATTATAATTTTCAAGGCTTTTTCGAGAAAGCTCAAGAGATCGCGGTCTACTATGGATTCAAGCCGATAGACACACCAATGCTCGAGCACGAAGAAATATTCACTACCAGTATTGGTGAAGGTACAGACATCATCGACAAAGAGATGTATACCCTAAAGACAAAAGGCGGTGACCACCTCGCACTTCGCCCTGAACACACCGCCCCACTCATGCGTTCATATATCGAAAATGGCATGCAAAACATGCCACAACCCGTCATGTTCTACCAATACGGACCAATTTTTAGACACGACAAACCTCAAAAGGGTCGTTATCGACAATTTTGGCAATTCGACCTAGATTCACTAGGTAATGATAAAAGTATCATGGATGCCCTCGTCATTAAGGCTGGTATGAGTATCCTCGAAGAGGCTGGTGCCACAAATCTATCAATAGACATAAATTCTATTGGTGACAAAGAATGCAGAAATGGATATGTAAAAGAATTAGTGAGTTATTATAAAAAACACTTGAGTAGTCTCCCTGCAGTTGACCGCGAACGTCTCAAAGTGAACCCACTACGTATCCTTGACTCCAAAGAAGAAAAGACAAAAGAAATAAACGAACGTGCTCCAGACTCTATTTCATTCCTTTGTGCATCTTGCAAAAAACACTTCAAAGAAGTCCTCGAATATCTCGAGGAGATTGGCGTACCATATAATGTAAACAAAAATTTAGTTCGTGGACTTTCCTACTACACACGTACTGTGTTTGAAGTATATACTGAGCCAGACGAAGAAGGTGGTCTCCCTGTCCAAGTCGCTTCTGGTGGACGTTATGACTATCTCGCAAAACAAATCGGTGGCAAAAAAGATGTGCCTGCGGTCGGGTTCTCAATGGGAGTCGATCGTATCGTCGAAGCAAAATGGTATAAAAAGCTTTCTCCACGCATTATTAAAAAGCCAAAGATATACTTTATCCAACTCGGCTCTGAAGCCAAACTCAAGAGTTTAAATATCATCGAAATATTACGTAAAGCACATATACCAATAGCGCAATCTCTCTCCAAAGACTCTCTTGGCTCCCAGCTCGCTATCGCTGAAAAACTTGCGATCCCTTATGCACTTATTTTCGGAGTTAAGGAAGCATTAGATAATTCTGTGATCGTACGAAATATGAGCAACCGATCTCAAGACACAGTGAAGTTGAATAAATTGCTCGAATACTTAAAAGAACTTTAAAATACACTTATGAAGATCATCCTTCAACAACAAGAACGCGTACTACGCAAGGTAGCTAAGGAAGTTCCCCTACCTGATATCACAAAACCAAAGATCAAAAAAATCTTAAAGGAGATGTCCGTATCGCTCGCAAGCCAACACGATGGTGTAGCTATCGCTGCACCACAGATCGGATATAGCTTCCGAATCTTTCTGGTCTCAGGTAAAATTTTTGGAGCAGGATTTTCTAGGCGGGGTGTCTCGCAGGCTGACGAGCCGAGAGGCAGCGCTGAATCAGCAGATTCAGACAGCGACCCCGCAAAGAAAGATCCTGGGACCAAGAAGGATCTTGTGTTTATTAACCCAAAGATATCAAAACTCTCACGTGAACGAGCCTGGGTACCCGAAGGCTGCCTTTCAGTACGATGGCTCTACGGCAAGACCTTTAGATCCAAAAAAGCTACCGTGACCGCATACGACGAAGAAGGTAAAAAGTTCACCCGTGGTGCTTCGGGACTCCTCGCACAGATATTCCAACACGAGACAGACCACCTAAACGGCATTCTCTTTATCGATCACGCCAAAGATATAAAAGAAGAATTACCAGCGAAATAATTTTTACATCGTAGATGCAAGATCATAAAAAACTAAATTTCGTATTTTTTGGTACTTCAGAGGAAGCAACATATGCGCTTGATGCTTTATATGAAAAAGGATACATACCTTCCTTGATCGTTACTGCACCTGATAGACCGGCAGGAAGGAACCATGAGCTAAAGGCTCCACTCGCAAAGCTGTGGGCACAAGAACACACTGTTCCCTTTCTTCAACCAGAAAAAATTACTGCTGAAGTTATCGAAGAAATTGCGAAACAACATGCAGAGATATTTATTGTAGTTGGCTACGGAAGGATCTTGCCTCAAGCGTTAATAGATATTCCAAAATATAACACACTGAACATTCATACTTCTTTATTGCCACTCCACCGTGGACCTACACCCATAGAAGGACCAATCCTTGCTGGAGACAGAGAGACTGGTATCACGATCATGGTTATAGACAAAGATGTTGACCATGGTCCAATTATCAAGCAAGAAGTCTACCCTCTGATCGGCACAGAAACAACACCAGAGCTGACCAAAATACTTTTTACCCGTGGTGGTGAACTACTCGCAGAATTACTCCCAGATTGGATTATGGGGAAAATTACCCCAAGAGAACAAGATCACTCGAAAGCTACCTTCACAAAAAAACTTAAAAAAGAAGATGGCTTGGTAGATATAGAAAAAAATTCTGATAAGGAGTTATGGGCAAAATTCCGAGCCTATACCCCCTGGCCACGGATTTTCTTTTTCCAAAACGGCAAGAGAATCATCATCACTGACGCTGCTCTTGAGAATGGCAAATTTATAATAAAGAAAGTAATCCCTGAAGGTAAAAAGGAAATGTCATGGGAAATTTTTCAACAATCTAATACTTCCCTGTAAATGGGTTTCTCTTAGAGAGTCCCTTCATCATTTTCTTTACACTCGCGGCACCTCTCTTGAATAGAGTTTGTTTACGATCTTTGTTTTTATTGATCTCTCTGAACAAATTTTCTTTCACTGTATCAATAGCGACATAGAGATCTTCTTCGTCAGCACTTGAATAAAATTCCTTACCGCCAATATTTATCAAGCAATACGCCCGAAATACTTCTCCGCCTTTGTGATGATTCGTACTCTTGCCCACCTCAAATGACACACTCACCTGCCCACCGTTTTGCTCAATCCCGGAGATTAACTTTTCTAGGTTAGTCACTCTTTTTAAGACATGATCCTTGATAGACTCTGTTAATTCTATGTTCTTGCCTTGTAGATTTATTTGCATATATTTATGATACTTTAGTAAATAATTTTTTAATAGAAAGCTGCACTACGACTATTATAATAATTATTAATAAAATAAAACCCACTGCAATATATAAATTATTAAATAAAAGTGCTACATAAGTAAACCCAAGCCCAGAAAGAAAACCTATGGGGAAAATAACAAGCATTGATAAAAATATAGCACCAGATTCATAGAGGATGAATTTTTTGAAACGTATATTCGTTTTGCTGACATACATCATCAACAAAAACGATGTACCGATGAGAAATTTTATAAGGGTGAGTGCGATGAAGTGATTGTTGCGGCTAATTTTTCTCACCGCATCTGTGATGACCGAAGTTGTCGTATCAGCATATCGATGTAATACCACACGACTCGCTGTACTTGTGCTACCGATAATAAACCAGAGGATATTCGGTGCAAGTGCACCAAGAAAACTAAATATAATAACCGGCACCGTTGAGACAATCTTCTGCGCAGTCAAAAAACCAAGAGTAAACAAACCCACTTCTCCTCCAAATACCGCCCCAAAAAACACTATGATGTATTCGAGCGATCTATGTTCTATGATAAGTGTACGCAGCCATACCGCGGGTTCTAGCATATATACATTTTACCACGAAACCAGGCTTTTGTAGAAATTATTTTAAGAGAAATCTGAGGCTTGAAACTACGCGGATTTTCTTGAATTCAGGAGATCCTGGGTCCTTGTCGGTAATATCGAATACTCCTTGATTACCTCGTGAGACAGACCCGAGCTTAGAACCTGACTCAGATGCAAATTGCTGTGCAGAATCTTTCGCATTTTTGATCGCTTCAGCAAGCATTTCTGGTTTTACACTATTGATATCAGAAAATTGAAATTCAATAGAATTTTGATTTAAAGTAACACCTTGTTTGACGAGTGCGAGGGTATCACTGGATGCAGATTTTACGAGATCAACCTTTTTAGTATATACAGAAAGTTGAGTTGATGAATTATATCTAAATAGTGATCCTGAGTATGTATCTTGGTAGATGTTAACTGGTGCAACATTTATTTCAGACTCTTCGAAGCCTTTGGTGATGAGAAATGCTTTTACTGCTTTGGTGTTTTTATCTATTTGGGCATAGAGAGAATCGATGTCATTAGACTTCACCTCAAAGCTCATAGACCAAATAGCCACATCAGCTTTGACGATCTTTTCTGAAAGACCCTTTACCTCTACATATGCACCTTGGCTAGAAAAGCTCTTAGCGGCGACAAAGAAAGCAATAGAAAATATAAGTATTCCTACTGCAATGCTGACCTTTCCATAATATTTTAAATCTTCTTTTTGCATAATAGTGTTTAAGCTCTTCGCTTTTTATTTTTAGACTTACTTGCAAGCATGGTTTTCTTTACTTCGAGTCTTTTTTTAGTTTTGTGACTTCTGCGTGATTTATTCTTAGGACTAAGTGTGGTACTTCTTTTTGCCATATATTTGTGCGTCTAGTGACGATAAATTTATTATTAATATATGTATAGTATACCCTAAAAAACTGGTTACTTCAACCTCAAAATACGGAAGGTGTTTCTCTTGCATATTCTTACATATGATGAGCAAGGGTGTCTTTTTCTTCTTCAGAGTGTATTGCAAGCAGTACAAGTACTAAGATATAAACAATATGTTCATCGATAATAGGGTTGTTGGCAGGAAGCATAAGAGATACATACATGAGGAAAAGCATTACCCCACCGGCGAGACAGCCCCATTTTACATACTTATTCAGTGCCAAGGTAAGCCCGATAAACAATAATCCGATCATGAAAATCCAGTCTATGGCTGCAATACCAGCGAGGCTATGGAACAAAGAAACAAAGGGACCTTTCACTCCAAAAGACAAGAACCCTGCCGTTGGTGAACCACCATGTATCCATGCCTTATCAGGGGTAGTAGCAAAACCAAAACCAAAAACTTTATCCACAAATGCCCAGAGGAAAATAAAACTCATCACATAACGTAAAATACGATACACTGTTTTTTCTAATTTCATATAGTTATTTTATTAAAGAGGTTAATAATACTAACTTACTGTGTATACCAATCCTCTGCTACGACCTTTATCTGAGGATTTTGGTTATTAGGTTAATTTCAATATTGCACGAAGTTCACTCAGATTATCTGCCGTCAGGAATCGTAATAATCTTTGGACATTTGTAATATCAAGAAATAATTCTGGTTTTTCTTTCATTGTTTGTTCTATTGACTTAGCACTTGCAGCAAATTCAGGATTAGTTTTATATAAGTCTCTTAAATTCTCTAAAAGTTTTTTCTTTTGATCTTCACTAGCCTCTTGGTGTCTGCGTAGCATACTTGGATCACTACTGTTCGCAAAATTAAAAGTTTCACCCATAATTCTCTATTAGATTAAAAATCTTATCCTTGCTTTTTGAGCCATGCCACCATCTTAGTAAATGTCGCCTTGCCGGCTTCCCCGCTAGCAGTGAGACCTTGCGCTTTTTGGAAAGCTGCCACAGCTGTCTTTGTCGATGCGCCATAATCATTATCAACCTTATTTGAAGTTTTGTTATATAAATTCAAGAACTTTTGTACACTGCCAACAGCAGGACCCACAGATTTTAATTTCAACACTACCCCCGCATTTGCGAGCTTTTGAATGTCATTGATGAGTGTTTGATTTTTATATGTTGTAGTAGTTGGCTTTGTGGTTGTTGGAGTTTTGACTGGGGTTGTTGGTTTTTCTGGAGCTGGAGTAACCACAGGTGTTTCCGGGCTTTGTGTAGGTGTAGTGGTTTGTGTACTTGCAAGCTGTGCATTTAATCTTTCTATCTCGAGTTTGAGACTTTGATTTTCATCTTCAAGTGTTCTGATTTTTTGGGTGTTCACGTGTTCAGTGCCGGTCTGCATAGTAGTCACCGCCCAATACCCCACAGCGCCAACGAGTACCAAAACAATGATTGATGTAAAAATAAATTTTAACGTATCCATATATATATTTTACCCTGTTATACTTTTTCTTTCAAGGTTTTTCTTTCTCTGAAGGAAATAAAGGAGACCATCAGTGAATTCGTAATGATCATGGCAATAGAATGCAGCATCGTTGCAATGTTATACGCCTGAAGTGAAAACAGCGTTAATATATGACGTACTACATTTGCTCCATACAATACCGGTCCTTCTGTCTCAGGATAACGCCAGGTTTTGAGCAATGTCGGCACAAATGCAATAAGGTCGATACTCACCACAATGACCACAGAAATAGTGGGGTCTTTTGTTAAAATCCAAGGGATAATACCGAGCAGTGCTGCGACAAGAAAATAGGTGTCTACTTTTTTTATGTTTTTAAAACCGTACTGGAGAGAAAAAAGAAAAATGATCAAAGTAAAAAACTCAGCGACAGCGGTAGGTAGCACCCCAATCCCCGCTCCTTTTACCAATTGCCCAAAGAATGTCACAGCAGAAACAATAGTCCACACGAGCCATGTATAGGGGTGTGGTTGCACTTTCTTTTTTAACACATCAGAGAGATATGGCACATTTCCGAAAATTGCAACGCATGCAGCTATCACTGCTATGATTTCTTTCATGTACTCAGTATACCACTAATCAGTAGAGTGTGTGCGAGAAAGGCGACCAAATTCGTATTATAGATGTATGTTAAGTAAGTTTAAGAGTAACGGTGCAAGCGGGTCAGACGACAGTCCATACACCATAATACCGCCGAGCATCCCTGTAATTGAAATAGCGAGCAAGCCACACAATGCAAGGATCTTGGAAAGAACCCCATTAGAGATAGTGAGGAATTTGGTTTTAAATATACCAATGATCTCAACAAGAAGTAACACTCCATACAGAACAATAGAAATAAAAGCAAACATGCCATGCATTTCTACAAGTTCTTTATTTGGCTGGACGAGCTCTTCAGCGATCCCACCCGTAAACATCGCGGCAAAGGCACCAACAATACCAAGAACCAACAATATCCGCTCGATATCCTTCCAAGCCACACGAGGGATCAATTTTGAAAGTGGTAATATTTTTATAATTGAATACAACACAAGCAATGCGATAGGAAAATGCACAATAATCGGGTGTATATTATATGTCATAGTATCTATAGTATACGTAATGATGGTATACTTGTCTACAAAAGAGTATAGTATATATGACTATTATATTACTGTCCTCAATGTAACAAAGATAACAGGATATACGTCAATAACCAATGAGTACCGATACAAACAAGGAAAAAGACATATTTATGGAGCTTTATGACACCCATGCAGATGCTATTTTTCGATTCTGTTATTTTAAAACAGGTAATAGAGAGGTGGCTAAAGACTTAACCCAAGATGTGTTCATCAAGGTCTTTAACCATATGGAAAAAGGGACTGCCGAAGAATTACGAAGTCCTAAAAGCTTTGTCTATGCTATCGCTAAAAACACGGTTATAGATTATTGGAGGAAAAGTAAAAGCCTCACAGAAGACAGTCTTCCAGAAGGGTTCTTTGAGTCGATACCTGATACGCACACCATAGAAAGCACTGTGGACTACTCGATCATACTATCAGTACTCGATAAATTACCCCCCTCTGATCGCGAAGTCATATTGCTTAGATATATCGAGGATTTGAGCTCAAAAGAAATGGCACAGGTATTAGGAGAACGAGAAAATACAATTTTAGTAAGAATTAGTCGTGCAAAAGAAAAATTAAGAATTTTATTAAAAGATATAAAAAATTAAAATGGATAACGAATTAAAAGATATAATTAAAGCAGTTCAGAGTATTAAACTCACTGATGAGGAGAAGTTACATATGCGCAATGCCCTACTCGAACACAAAAAATCTTTTACGTCGTCCCCCGTACACACGAGAAGTCCTTATTTTTCTTTTGACTATATCAGGCATCACTATCTCATCACTCATAAAGAAAAAATGCTCAGTGCTTTTATTATCATACTGCTTATTGGTATCACCGGTGGGACTTCTGCTTTCGCTGAACATGCCGTTCCTGGAGACCTGCTTTATAAAGTAAAAGTCTCTGTCAATGAACCGGTAGCAGGTGTCTTTGCGTTCACCCAAGAAGAGAAAACAGAATGGAAAGAAAGATTAGTCGAACGTAGATTGCGCGAAGTACATCTCCTTGCGATGAGAAACAGTCTCGATGAAACAAAACGAATCGCCCTCGAAAATACGATCAAAGCTCAGGTAGATGATTTTAATACAAGTGTAAATACTCTCGCTCGTGAACAAGACCATGCGGAAGATTCCTCCGATTTAAATATCAGACTACAAGCATCACTCAGAGCATATCAAAATGTCCTTGGAGATATCATCGATGATGACACTACCACTCAAAATACCAAAATTGAAACTGGGAAAATCTTACTCGCCCTCAAAGACTCCAAAAACCGCACCAAAGAAGATAATAAAAATATTGAATTAGCTTTAGGAGAAAATGAACACCCAGCCAACATAAAAGCAAGCAAACTAGCACCAAACCCAGACAAAAAACAAGCAGCTACCCTCGCCCTATTACACAACACCAAGTTAATCTATCAAAAAGAAAAAATACACCTCTCTCTCAATATTCAAACTCAGATCGACACCAAGTTTAAAAATGCCGAAGGATTACTACAAGAAGGTCAAAACCTCGCTAATGAAAATAAAGGTGAAGAGGCAAAAGCAAAATTCACAGAAGCGATACGTGTACTAAACTCTATCAAACTGCTCACACTGTCAAACATCATAAAAATCGACCTTGAAGATGATGACCACATGGACATGGAACACGAAGATGTTGAAGAAGAAGACACGGATGAGACCACCCCACACGCCGAGGACTCTACCCCAAAAGAACAGTCTGACCCTCTCATTGTACCTAAGATAGATCTGCATATAGATTCAGATCTATTGAAGATTAATATCTAAGTTGGTTTCATCTAAATTTCATTTATGAAATATATAGTATAATGACAATATGAAAAAAGTTGTCTTGTCATTATTTTTAATAGTTAGTTTTACTGCATATACGCTCTACACCCGGATCATTGGTACAGACGTTCCTTTGACGTTAACACCTGAAACAAACAAACCAGTCACACCGTTGGTATTACCCACATACACTCCAAAAACACCAACCCCGACAGGAGTAGCCTCCAGTCCGACACCCTCTCAAAATACAGGAAAATATAAAAACGGTACATACACAGGACCAAGTATCGACGCATACTATGGCAATGTCCAAGTAAAAGTGGTCATAACCGGGGGCAAGATCACTGATGTGCAATTTTTAGATCATCCACAGAGCAGACAAACATCTATCCGGATTAACGAACGTGCGATACCATACCTTATCAGTGAAGCAATTAGTGCTCAGAGTGCAGACGTAAATGCAGTTTCTGGAGCATCCTTTACGAGCGCCGCCTATAAGGAATCGTTATCAAGTGCACTTAATGAAGCAACAATCTAATATGAAACGAGTAGAAATGATCATGGGCACACCAATAATAATTGAGATCAAAGACGAAGAAGCTCGTCTTGAAGTATTTGAACAAGTTTTTGATTATTTTAGATATGTAGATGAGACATTTAGCACGTATAAAGATGAGAGTGAGATCATGCATCTCAATAATAAAAAAATAAAACCAGGAGCTATGAGCCCTGACATGCGTGATGTATTTTCCATTGCAGAAGAAACAAAAAGAATCACACATGGGTATTTTGATATTGTTACTCCATCTGGTATGTATGATCCTTCGGGTGTGGTAAAGGGCTGGTCTATCTTACATGCAAGTAAGATTATCAAAAATCATGGTATCCAGAATTTTTATGTAGAAGCAGGTGGCGACATACAGACAAGTGGCACAAATGAACAAAATGAACCATGGTGTATTGGTATACAAAATCCTTTTAATAAAAAGAGAGAAATAGTAAAGAAGGTATATATACAAGACAAAGGCATCGCCACATCAGGCAACTACGTACGAGGCGCGCATATTTACAATCCAAAAGACACCACAGATCCTCTTGATGAAATCGTGAGTACCACTGTCATCGGACCGGACATACTCGAAGCTGACAGATACGCCACCGCAGCCTTTGCGATGGGTAGAAATGGTATCTATTTTATCGAAAACTTGGATGGTTTTGAAGGATATGCAATCGACAAAAACGGCATCGCCACGATGACAACTAACTTTATGAAATATACCGATAAAACACATGCTTAATGTCGTAGATACAATTTTAAATCGCATCACTATGTACCGTGTCGTGTTATACGTCCTTATTTTCTTTTTTTTAGGAGCCCTCGCATTATCGTTCTTTAAATTTTTACCCTATACACCAATCGATCTCATCATATCCCTTTTAGTAATCCTTGTCGTCTCATACCTGACCAATATTCTCTTCTCATACGGATATGACGCGCCGACAAATGTAGAATCCATCTATATCACGGCACTCATTTTATTCTTTATCATTACTCCGATCCAGGGTGGTGTATATTCCCAGTTTCTACCTCTTGCCATCTGGGCATCGATCTGGGCCATGGCTTCGAAATACATCTTTGCAATTGGTCGCAAACACATCTTTAACCCCGCAGCTATTGCAGTCGTATTGCTTGCACTGACGATACACCAATCAGCAAGTTGGTGGATAGGCACTCCTGTGATGTTGCCCTTTGTGCTCATTGGAGGATTCTTGATCGTAAAAAAAATACTACGCTTAGATATGGTGCTCAGTTTTGGGCTTTCAGCAATCTTGGCTATTGTCATCTTAGAGATAGTAAAAGGTTCAGACGTAACACAGATATATAACACAGTGCTACTCACACTCAAAAACTCAGCGTTCTTCTTCTTTGCATTTGTGATGCTTACTGAGCCACTCACCGCCCCCACCACGAGATGGTCCAGAATCATATTCGGCATCATCGTAGGGGTGCTCTCCGCACCCGCACTTCACATCGGCTCATTCTACTCTACCCCCGAGCTTGCACTTGTGATTGGAAACGTTTTTGCGTACATCGTGAGCCCAAAGGAAAAATTACTTCTCAGATTAAAGAAACGAGTGTCGATAGGCACTGACACGTTTGATTTTATTTTTGATAGAGATCCAAGTTTTCATTTCAAGCCAGGACAATACATGGAGTGGACACTCGCTCATCGTAGCCCAGACACACGTGGAAATAGACGTTATTTTACACTCGCTTCATCCCCTACTGAAAACGAAATACACCTGGGTGTGAAATTTTACCCCAAAGAGAATAAGATAAGTAGTTTCAAAAATAGACTGCTCGCACTACCTATAGGTGGAGAAATCTTAGCATCACAAACCTCCGGCGACTTTGTATTACCAAAAAACGAAACTCAAGGTCTTGTATTTATCGCGGGTGGTATCGGTATCACACCATTTAGAAGTATGATCAAATACCTCACAGATACAAAACAAAAACGAGACGTCACCTTGCTATATTCAAACAAAAAAGTCTCAGACATATCCTACAAAGAAGTTTTTGACGAAGCGGCACGAGTACTCGGCATTAAGACAATATATGCAATTACTGACAAAGGCGAAGAGATAGCTCCAGGCTCGATGTATGGTGGTTTTATTGATGCACACATGATAGAACAAACAATACCTGATTACAAAAATAAATTGTTTTATATCTCAGGGCCACACGGCATGGTGAGTGTATTTGAAACTACTCTCAAATCTATGGGCATACCACGTAAAAATATTAAGATAGATTTCTTCCCTGGTTTCGCCTAGAAAGATTAGTGCACAGTCTCAAAAACAATCTTGCGAGAAATAAGCATTGCAGTGAAGATCAAGATGCTTGCTGCTAAGAATGGATAATTAATAGCGAGAAGTGCAAGCGACCCTCCGGCGATAGGTCCGAGAATTTGTCCGATACTCATATATGATGCATTAATACCCATGATCTCCCCCTGGCGTTCTTTTCCAGTAAGACTGGACAATATGGTCTGTGTTAATGTCTGCACCGTCGAGTTTGCGAGTCCCATAATGATACTCGCAAATAGAAGACCATATATGGAATGTGTGAAGAATAGTAATACAAATGACACTGTAAGTGTAGACAATGCAATAGTAAATGCCTGACGTGTTCCAAACTTTTTCGCGAGTTGTGATACGAAGAAAAGCTGACTGATAAGACCGATAACACCAAATAACACGAAGATAAGTGAGACCGTGCGCTCAGTCAGATGAAGTATTTTCAGAGAAAATGGCTGGAATGCAAAGATATACATCCCAAAAGCAAATGCCCACAAGAAAGAAATGATAAGCATGGATCCAGTGTTTGGATTAAATATCTCCGCGGCAAGCTTTTTGAAATCAAATAATTTGCGATGGCTCGTAACGCCCATATTATTGTTTGTCTCGTCGAGTAATGTGACTGCGAGAATAACCGCAATCAAAGAGATAACTCCCGCGATAATAAATGGCAGCTTAATAGAAATACCGACAGTAAGTGCAGAAATAGCAGGACCAGCGATAAATCCAATACCAAAACATGCACCGATAATACCAAAGGCGCGCGCTCGGTCTTTACCGTCAACACTATCTGATATCACTGCTTGCGCCACAGGGATATTCCCGGCAGTCAGTCCATCGAGTCCTCGAGCGATGAATAAAAAAATTGCACTCGGCGCAAATGCCATGAGGAAAAATGATCCGGCAGTACCAAGGAGCGAGAGTATCAACAGTGGTCTCCTACCATACTTATCAGACAAAATCCCTATGATCGGTGTAGCAATAAACTGACATATAGAAAATATGTCAAATAAAATACCGTTCTGGAAATCAGTGAGACCATACTCTACGGAGTAAGGA
>CAZUCZ010000002.1:0-48299 GCA_964618925.1 uncultured Candidatus Saccharibacteria bacterium
GTGTTGCCGCTGCCGGAGGAATGGCAACTTTTGCTGGTCTGAGAGCGGTACGTGGACTGCTCAGTAATACAACAGGACAGCTCGCGGGAAAAGTTTTTGATAAGGCTCATGATTGGTTATTTAAGAAAAAATCAGCAGCAAAGAAACAAGCTGAGGAAGAGAAATTATCACAACAATTTACTGAGATTAGCTACGCGACCTTAAAAGTAGGTCAGGTGTCGCATGCTAAAATCCTAGAACAACAATATAAAGCAGATAGAAACAAACTCATCACCAAAGCTGCCATCACCCTCGCTGCAGGTGGACTCACTTCATATAGTGCAGGGTATGCAACACACAGCATTTCAGATCAAATACATCAATCATCAGGTGCAAAAGTAGAAACGACAGAAGCGCCAACCACGGGGGGTAACCCAGTCCAAGATTCTAGTTATCAAAAATTAAAAAATTGGGTAAATAGTTTTTGGGACAAGGACTCAACGAGTAAAACAAACCCATCAGGCACACCTCCAAAAATATCTGAAGTTGAAACTGGAGATAAAAAAACAGCAGATCTTGGCAGTTCAAATGATCTGTTTAAAAAAGAAGGTAGTTCTGCTGCAGAAACAAAAACCTCAACGGTAGGGAAATTTGAAAATCAAGGAATTGGATTTGAAAAGGGTAGCGGCAAGGGTGCGATCGCAGCTATTAAAGATCTGCAAGAGCAAATTAAAATCAAGTATCCAGAAGGAGATTATTCAAAAGCGCCACAAGGTGTGCAAGATTTTATGGCAGAAAAAGACCCGACAAAGCTTGCTATCAAGTTAGGATTTTATGATCCAAAAGCACCAAAGGAAAGCGCTTTGATTCAAGAAGGCTCAATATTGAAATTCAACAACGAAGGTAAACTTGTCTTTGGTAAACCTGATGCAGAAGGAAATATCTCTGAACTTGGAGAAAAATATAAAGGCAAAATGATCGACACGGATCACCACACCAAGGCTCCAAAGCATCACCATGGTGCTAAAACAACACAAGAAACGCATAAAATAAAAGTGCTCAAGCATCGCATCCATAAAGTTTTGACACCAGACGATACAAAAACCCCAGAACTCAACAAAACAAATACTCTGGAAATAGAAAATACGCAGAAAAATAACCCTCCACAAACAGAGACCACAGAACAAGATTTTTCCAATAAAAAACTTAGACCTCTAAATACACTTGAACACGGTAGTGATAATATTGAAAATGTTTCACAGTCTTCTAAAGAAGTCGCAAAAGGTGCTAAAACCATTACCGAAACAGAAGCCCTAAAAGATAGCACCACTACAGAGAAAGCTACCGAAGCAAACATAAAAGCAAAACTAGATGAAAACTTTAAAAAAGATACTGGGGCAGACGAAGAAACTTCTCTAAAGAAAAAGCCAGAAACACAAAAAATAAATATTGATGGTGAACAAAACAAAAGCGCTGCACTAGACAAACATCCAGAGCTAAAAGGTACAAAATTTGCAGAATCCAATCTCCCAGAAGAAAAGGTGAAAGTAGCTTACGAAATTCACAAAAAGAACATAGAAAAGTTTTATACAGGTGGCAGAGGATTGTCTGCCTTGGGTTTCAAGTCAGGTCTCGCTGGGTTTAATGATCAACTTGGAGAAGCCAGAGCAGCAAATTTCATAGTAGCAAAGACGGATGGCGAAGAGCCTATAGTAAAATATATCAACATAGTCGCAAAAAAGGCTGGATTTGTGCCTGGAGTAGACCAAACCACAGGAAAAGACGAGACGTTGAAGCAATTCCTTGAAAGATGCACACTCAAACTTACAGAAGAAGGCAAACTAGATGAAATCAAAGACATCAAGCTCGATATGAAAAAGTAAGATTATTAGTAAATATAAAATTATGAACCCAATCAATAAAAATATTGTACATGCACTCGAAATAGACAAACTCCCACCCGAAGAACAACAGGAAATCATTGTCCGCGTTGGGGCACTCATATACCAAAACGTGCTTATGCGTGTCATGGAAACAATGCCACAAGCAGACCAAGATGAATTTGAAAAGATACTCGACAAAAACGCTGGTCCTGAAGAAATATTTACCTTTTTGAAAAACAAAGTTCCTGACTTTGAACAAGTCATTGACGAAGAAGCAATAAAGTTTCGGGATAAGGCAAATAGCATCATGGATCAAATAGGGAACTAAACTTTGTGCTATATTGTATAGCATGGATCATTTAGAAGGATTAAATAACGAACAAAAAGAAGCGGCACTACATATGGATGGTCCGCTTCTTATTGTTGCAGGGGCAGGAGCCGGAAAAACTAAGACAATCACCCATAGAATTGTAAACCTCATTAAAAACGGCGTGCCACCACACGAGATCCTCGCGGTCACCTTTACTAATAAAGCCGCCAAAGAAATGCGTGAGCGCATCACACACGAGATTGAGAAGCACTCTCAAGGGTTACAAGAACAAGACAGCATGCCTTTTGTGAGTACGTTTCACTCACTCGGAGTATATATCATCAAAGAAAATGCGCGTTTACTCGGGCTTACAAAGTATTTCACAATCCTCGATGAAGGAGATGCAAATAGCATGATCAAAGAAATACTTAAGGAACTCAGCCTCGACCCAAAACAATATGAACCTAAAAAAATAAAGAACATTATCTCGAGACAAAAAGGGAAGTTTATTCACGTGAGTGAGTATGCTGAGATGGAGAATGGAAGCGGAGGTGGAACGATGGGTAGGGTGGTTGCGCAAGTCTGGAATCTCTATGAACAAAAGAAAGCCAAAGAAAATGCACTCGATTTTGATGACCTCCTCTTAAAAGCCACAAAGTTACTCAAGGATAATGCGGAGATCAGATCGATGTACCAAGAACGATGGAAATACATACACATCGACGAGTATCAGGACACGAACGAAGTGCAATACCTCATGTCAAAACTACTTTCAGAAAAACACAAGAACATCGTGGTGGTGGGGGATGCAGATCAAAACATTTATTCATGGCGTGGGGCAAATCTGAAAAATATTCTAAATTTTGAAAAAGATTATCCCAATGCACGGATCATTATGCTCGAACAAAATTACAGATCTACACAAAACATCCTCGAAGCAGCGAACGTAATAATCAAGAAAAATAAATACCGCCCCGACAAAAACCTATTCACTAAAAACGAACCAGGAGAAAAAATAAGTCTCTATGAAGCGATCGATGAAACAGATGAAGCAGATTTTGTGGCAACTAAAATTTTAGAACTTATGGATGAAGGACAAGGTGTTTACGAGGGAAGCCTTGGGAGGAGTGTCGACGACGGACAGAGAGAATTTTCAGCAGAAAATTCTCGTGCTGAGTCCGGAAACATCTTGTCTGGAATTGCTGTTTTATATCGTGCAAATTTTCAATCTCGCGTATTAGAAGAAGCGCTACTTAGATACAATGTACCGTATCAAGTACTCGGTATTAAATTCTTTGAACGAAAAGAAATAAAAGACACACTCGCATATCTGCGTGCGGCACTCAACCCACAAAGCTTGTCTGACATCAGAAGAATCATAAACTTCCCTGCACGAGGCATAGGCAAAGTAACCATCGCCAAAATATTTGCAGGCGAAACTGAAAATTTACCTATCAAAATAAGGGTTAAAATCAATACTTTCTATTCGACCCTTGAAGAAATAAAAGAAAAAATAGCGAGCGATACTGCAAGCCAAGTTATAAAATTTGTGGTGAAAAAATCGGGGATTGAACAAGAATTATCTACCGGATCAGAAGAAAATATGGAGAGGCTCGAAAACATAAAAGAGCTTGCGACACTCGCTCTCAAGTATGACAACCTAACCGAAGGTAAGGGGATAGAGAAACTTTTAGAAGATGCATCGCTTGCCTCAGACCAAGACAGTATCATGGTAAACCAAGAAAAAAAGAACAACAAAAATGTAAATGCGATAAAACTCATGACGGTACATGCTGCAAAGGGGCTCGAATTCAAATACGTGTTTGTGGTCGGACTCGAAGAAGGACTCTTCCCATACGAACGAATGGGTGGCGATGAAACAGACAGCGAAGAAGAACGCAGACTTTTTTACGTTGCTATCACCCGAGCACGTAGTAAACTTTACTTATCGTTTACAAATTTCCGTACGATCTTTGGATCACGACAGATCAACACACCTTCAGAATTTATCTCCGACATCCCCGCAGACATTTTAGAAAAGGAGGGGGAGGTCGGCATAAAAACAATTTACATATGATAGAATACATAAATTAAACTTTTAGCCGGTACGGATTTTTTGAAGCTTAAAAAATCCTGAAATTCTCGGTTCGACAACCTCGAAACCCCTTTAAAAGTTTATTTATGTATCTATAGAAATTTATGAAAGCAAAAAAATCATTAGGACAAAATTTCTTAAAATCAACCCTGGCTCTAAAGAAAATTATAGAAGCGGGTGAAATCAAAAAAGAAGATTCCATATTAGAGATTGGACCCGGCAAAGGTGCACTCACAGAAAAAATATTAGAGAAGGCGGGTACCGTGATAGCTGTAGAAAAAGACAACGAACTCTTTGAGTTCCTAAAAGTTAAATTTGAAAAAGAAATTGCAGATAAAAAATTAATCTTGCTCAATGAAGACATTTTAGAATTCAGTATAAAGAAAACTGCAAAACATTTTTCTTATAAAATAATTGCCAATATTCCCTATAACATCACAGGGTCCATATTGAAAAAATTCCTCACTGCAGAAAACCAGCCTGAAAAGATGGTGCTAATGGTGCAGCACGAAGTGGCAAAGCGCATCATCGCACATGATGGCAAGGAAAGCATCTTATCAATATCCGTAAAGGCGTATGGAACACCCAAAATGATCATGAAGGTGCCGGCACGGTATTTTTCACCTGCCCCAAGGGTGGATTCTGCAGTTATTGCCATATCTGACATATCACGTGCGTTTTTCAGTAAAAACACGATAAATGAAGAGGATTTTTGGGAAATAGTCAAAGCAGGCTTTGCCCACAAGAGAAAAAAGTTGTCTAGCAACCTTAAAACTCTAAAAACGTTTAAAAATAAAGGTTTTTTGGCAAAATTAGCGGAACTCGGAGACAAACGAGCTGAAACATTGAGTCTTTTAGAGTGGAAAAGTCTGTGTAAAAATAACGATTAGCGGCGATATCCCTAAAAACCGGAAGGTAAAGATGTACCTATCACCCTAATAACCCCCGTCATCGGAATTGAAGGGAGCGGATACGGCTGTATGCACGTACCACCCGGCGAGTATGTGCCCAGTGACAGTATTTTAACAAAAGGAATAAAAGACCCATAAAGGTAAACTTTAGATGTTGGAGATAATAAAAGGGGTTTACCATTTACAGACAAATAAAGACCATTGGTGCATAAAAATGTAGGTTGGTATATAGTAACACCACCAAAACTAACAAAAGCATTAATTTTTTTATAGAAAATTAAGTTACCAAATACTATTACACTAAATATCAGAATGAATAGCGCGACGTGTTTAACTGTGCTCATATATACATTGTACATGAGATGAATTATTACACAAATATCCTTGTACACAGTGTTTGTTTGTTGGTATACTATATACATAGAAAAGTTATATTGGTTAAAACAAAAAAAGGTAATCTTTATAGCCCTTGCGGTGGTGTTTTTGGTTGCACTTTTTCTTTCCAAGAACCAAACACTTTTCACAAACAAGAGAGAAGACGGCTTAGTGTACAACGGCAATGAGAAAATAGGGGACCTTGTAAACCGAGACACTGATGGCGACACTGTTCCTGATTGGCAAGAAGCCTTATATGGCACGAGCCCCACAAAAAAAGACACAAATGATGATGGAATTCCAGACAACGTAGAGATCGCGCGACTCAGTAGCCAAAACATACAAAATGGGGAATTAAATCTCAATGGATCAGGGGACCCCAGCGAACCAAATTTAAATGAAACAGATAAATTATCTCGAGAATTATTCTCTACTATGGCAGCACTAAACCAAGCAGGCACCATAGACCAAAACACCGTAGACACACTCAGTAGTTCTTTGATTAGTAAGATCCAGGATTCAGCCCCTCAAAAAGTATTTTTATATTCTGACCTAAAAATTTCAAAATCTGATACAAAGCAAGCTGCTAAAGCATATAATGACAATTTAACTAAACTATATACAAAATACCCGATCAAAAATACAGTTCCAGATGTCCTCGACAAATTCATCGTAGATGAAAATACCGTGGATGAAAGTGTGCTTGTAGAGCTCGACCCGATACTTAAACAATTTAATAATATCCTTACTGCGATGTCTGCCCTCGAAGTACCACGAAGTCTGGCGCTTGTTCACCTCGATGTCTTAAATAAGATGCAAAAAGTTTCACAAAACATAAGTGATATTAGAATGTATGACACAGATATCGTGGTCGCAATGCGTGGCATAACACAATATCAAGCGAACGCAGATGCATTAGACGTTAGCTTGGGGAATCTTGATAAAATGATCACCCAAAAATTGAAACAATAAATAAAAATATTGTATAATTATAAGTACTATATAGAAAAATGACAGCTCGATATAAATTAAAAAATAAAATAATTTCTCTACTTATAATCAGTGCAATATTTACTCCGGCAGTGTTACTCTCTACCCCTAAAATAATACACGCCCAGACTGACGAAGTTCGAGTCAACGATACAAAAGCAAACGCTACATTAAAAACAATATCAGCAGCCACAAAAACGAGCAGTACCACAGATACAAAAAGTTGGGCAAGAAGACTCGCGGAGGATGTACTAAAAGCATTTGCTAGAAAGCTCCTCGCACAGATGACCCAAGCCACCGTCAACTGGATCAATACTGGTTTTCATGGCGCACCATTGTTCGTAGAAAACCCTGGAAGCTTTTTTAAAGATATTGCAAAATCAGAAATCAAAGACCTGGTCACCATCATCGGATATAATAATTCCAAATTCCCATTTGGAAAATCCACTGCGATTGGTATCATAGATGACTTCAAAAATAAATTTGCTCAGAATGCACAATATTCACTCAGTAAAGTCACAAATGACCGAGTACTCATAGATAATTTCCAGACTGACTTTAATGTAGGTGGCTGGGATGGATTCCTCCTCACTACTCAATTCCCACAGAATAACCCTATTGGTTTCCATATGCTTGTGGCGGAAGAGCTCGCCAAGAAACTCAAAGATAATGACCCATCAGATACTGACATTATCAAACAAACACTCCAGCAAGGACAAGGCTTTTTGTCTCCACAAATGTGCCCAGCAGACATAAACCCAAATTATAATAATTTACAAAATCAATTTAAAAAACCAACATTTAAACCAAAACCATACACAGGATCATTTGATTGTTCGAGCGCAGCTGATGAACAAGAATATGCATCTTGCATGTATCAAAAAGGACAAGACGAAGAAGCGCAACAAGCAAAAGATTATGCAGAGTGGAGTAAAACTAATACGTGCCTAAAACCTGATGGCACGAGCGGACTCGTAAACACAACTCCTGGCTCTGTAGTCGGTGGGCAGATCATTAAAGCCCTCGGTGCATCGACATTTGATTCTACCGTCCTCGCAGGATCTCTCGGCAACAGCCTCTCTGCGATTTTCGATGCACTCTTAAATAAATTCATGTCTTCTGGATTAAATGCGCTGTCAAACAAAATAAATGGCACCGGTGGTGGAAATAACACCCCAGATGATTTTAGTTATGATGGACACACACTCGGCACTGACACTACGAACACCACGACGACATCCACAAATAATAATTTTAATTGGAATGGACCAGATGAAGTCATCGTCTTAGACAGCTTCAAGCAACAAGTCCAAGCTGCTATCGACGCCGCAAACAAAGAACTTCTCTTGATAGATAATGCGGCTCTTTCCACGCCAACCACAAACGCATCTCCGGGAGTATTACAGATGTTCAATAAGATCTGGGGCAAAGAACAAGAGCTTGATATGTGTGTACCAGGACCAGATATTAATTGGCAAGACAGGGTAGACGGAGAAGTGGAGCGTATCAATAGCAACCTGACTACTTCGATCTATGCAGACCCTGCCACCATAGCTGCGACCGAAAACGCTACCCGTGCTGCTGCGGAAACATTTAAAAACACAGTGCTTGCAGCCATGAAGGCTGAACTTCCGAGTGCTGCAAGTTATATAAACTCATTGAGTGCTATCAAACCGATCAATCAACAAGCAGTGGACCTCACAGAAAGGGAAGGTGTTCTGATAGACAATCTGATCCGTCTTAATGCAATAAACTCTGAATTAAGCTCTATCAACACCCAGCCAGACCCGGGCACTGATGCTGAGACAAACTTGATACAACTCAAACAGAGATTTAATGCAATGATCCTCGACATATCTAGTACTGGCACATTAACCGACACACAAAACAAACTCGCTGATGCAACAGCAAAGTTTAATAACCTATCAGCACTTTCGACTAAATGCACCACAGAACGCACTGCTAAAGGCTGGAGTATCCCAGGAGGAGCAGAAAGCGCATTTTCACACCTCGACACCGTCACTACAGAAAAATACGCTTTCTGTGATGTATTTATGAATTTCGGAGCGAACTGCGATACGATATACAGAGCGAATATTACAGACTACAAGAAGAATTAGTGTTTGTTTTGTTTTTAAGTTTTTTACCATATATACCTGTCCCGTACTAAATTTTTGATTCAATTATATTAAGAAAAATGATTATAAAAGATAAAATTAAATTAATATCAAAAGCTAAAAGTAAAATTTTAGTACTGGGATTAATACTGATTATACTCGTTGGATTTTTTAGTCCAGAAGTAAAAGTAAGTGCTCAAACCTGGCAACCCGGAGACAGAGCACTATGCACAGTAATGGTCCCAGACCCCACTTCAAATACTGGTGTATATACATACTATAAAGATTATTTTACATCATATTCTGATTGTAAAAGCTGGGAGGAAAAGTACGTTCCAAATACAACACTTCAACGTTACAGAATTAGTTTTGAAAAAAGAGATGGTCATTGTGAAGACACTTCGGGTAATATTTATGAATATGGGCCTATCTCCTGTGCATCTACAATATTTAAGACATATAAGTGGGTTAACACTGGGCAAAATAATGATGAAATAGTTTCACCTGGGAGTAATACTTCTGGAGATGCGACCACGGCAGGAACTTGTTATTATGGAGCAGGTAGTAATGCTGCTAGTCAAGGCATTAAAGCTAAATTTCCAAAAACAAAACAGGAATGTACCAATGATGGCTCAAGTGACTGGAAAGAGGGTGACTGGACCAACGGAGGTCAAGATAAAAATGGGCAGACTGCTCCAATAAGTAGTGGCACAGTAAGCACCGGCGCATCTTCAAGCTCTAGTACTCGTGATTTGTTCGGGCACTGTACATTTGATTCTAATTTTTCTATGGGTGCGTGTATCACGTCTTGGGGATACTATATCTTAGTCACCTTGCCGTCGTATATATTGTATTTCACTGCATACATGTTCAACATCATGCTGGCACTGACACTCGGCACAGTGCTGTATGATAATAATTTCTTACCTGAAGCATGGAGAATCGTACGTGATTTTTCAAACATATTCTTTATCCTTGTATTGTTATATATATCTATCAAGATGATTCTCGGGCTCGGTGGCTCTGATATTAAGAAAATGATAGTGAATGTTATCATCGCGGCATTACTCATAAACTTCTCTATGTTTTTCACCCAAGTAGTGATCGACTCTTCAAACATCCTCGCTCTTATTTTCTATAACAAAATAAATGTTGTATCTGCCAACCCAGCAAGCCCATCTATCAGTGGCACTACTGCAGGGGCTAACACACAATCAGATATCCAAACAGGGGGGAACTATAACACTGTAGTAAATGGTGCGGTGAATGGTATCCAAGACAAAGACATAGCCGCGGGTATCGTCACCGGATTCAATCCAGCAAACTTTATTAACCCAAGCGTCGCACAGAGACTCAACACTAAACTCGAAGAAAAACCTAAGGATGCTGGTTCATTTTATTCGACAGTGGCAGGATGTACCGCTGGCGCAGTCGGGGGTATCGTAGGTATACCTATCGGGTGTGTTGTCGGGTATTCACTATATCAAGCAGGCAGTAATTCTACACTGCCATTTGCGATCGCACTTGCCATAGAAGTCACAGCGTTTGCGATATACCTCTTTGCTTCGTATGCATTCTTTATGGCTGGTTTTTCATTCATCGGACGATTGATCGAACTCTGGATACTGATCATCTTTTCACCGTTTGCATTTATGTCGCTATCTATACCACAGCTCGAAGGTGTGAAATATCTCGGATTCAAAGACTGGAGCGAGCGCCTCATAAAGACTGCATTCATGGCACCGATATTTATGTTCTTCTTGCTCCTCATCACTAAACTCATCCAAGTAGATATTTTTAGTCCAGTATTAGATACCAAGACGGATACTTCGATACCTCGCACCCTCATCATTATCGCAATTCCTGCGATTATATATATCAGTATGCTATACAAGGCGACAGAGTATGCCAAGGAAGGCTCTGGAGAATTCGGCAAGGCAGTTATAAAATATGGAACAATGGCAGCGGGACTCGTCGGCGGACTCGCCCTCACCGCAGCATCAGGCGGGGCATCAATTGCCTTAACAGCTGGACTTGGATCCGTAGCGTCAGCTGCAAAAAATAGCCAAGGGTTAAAGGATGCAGCTTCACAAAAAGGATTTCGTGGTGCTGCTGCTAGAATGGCACTCAGAACAGCTGATTATGGATCAAAAGCATCCTATGATATAAGAAAAATTCCTGGCATTGGTAACCTTGCAAAAAAAGCTGGAATAAATATGGAAGTAGGAAAAAGCCTTGGATTGGGTGCTCTCAGTATGAAAGAAGGTGGTTATGAACAGAGAAGAAAAGAGAGGCAGGAAAAAGACCTTAAGCGTGCAAAACTTCTTGAGGTGTCAGAAGATGAACCACTCAAACAAGCACTCAATAAAACAGAGAGTGATCTACAGGAACTCTTAGGTAAAAATGCAAAAGAGATTGAAAGCATAGATAAATTAATAGAGAAGAAAAAAGATGAAGTTTCCGCAGCAAGCAGTAAATTCAATGCGGCGAAAGGAACGGCAGGAGAGGCTGCGGCTAGAACTGCCCTACAAAACGCAAACGAAAATCTAGACAATATCAAAAAAGCTAAAAAAGATTTAGTAACGGGAAGCGCTTATAGTTACACAGATCTACCTGGCACCGGAACAACAACACTTACAGGAGCTGCAATTTTAGCTGGAACTAAAAGTATTGATGACCTAGAAAAAGATCAGAAAACCCAGAAACAAAATATAAGAAACAGAAATATCACACGAAAGAGAGACCAAGCAGATAGCATAGAAAATAGATGGTTCTGGGGTAGAACAAATAGAGAAGTAGCACATAAAATAAGAATGGAGGAAAAATTAGATAGTGGAACAAAACATTAAGATAAACATATGACAGAAAAATTAAAACAAAGAAGTCGGGAAGAAATATTGAAACTACCAAAAGAAGCACAGGAAGCTATTAATGCCATAAATTGGGCAAATATTTCAGAGGAAATTGGTAAAAAATATCTATCTAACGAAAATGAAATAAATAATTTCCAAGTTGAAACTTTATTAATCTTGACAGGAATAGAAGATGCGCAGGACTATGCTTTGAATATAGAAAGAGAGGTGGGTACCAGTAAAACTGAAGCAGAAAAAATAGCGGATGAAGTATTTGAAAAAATATTAAAACCAATTACCGAAACACTCGAGGATAATATAAAGAAAAACCTAGGAAACAAAAGGACAACACCAATGCAAAATATTGATTTCATATTATCAGGCGGAGACTATACAAGCTTTTTAGATACACCAGGCAGAGCAAATGAAACAGAAACCACGGATAAAATTCTAGGTACATCAAATATCCTCGAAGTGAAGGATAGACTCATTAATTAGATAGCTAAATAATGTTACAATTAAAGAATGCAAATTATGTCAGACGACAACACAATAGATTTACTAAAAATAAAAATAGAGCGTGCAAAAGAACAATTGCCGATTGAAACATTAAATGCAATTGCAGCAGTAGACTGGAAGGCTGCTATCCTCGCACTCCGAGAAAGAAAAGGCTACAGCTTTGAACAGCTCGGCGACCTAGAAACAGAGACAGAACTCGTCCTTTGTGGACTTGTCAGCTCTACTGAATACCCAAAAGAACTCCAGCATCGCATGAATATATCCAAAGCAGAAGTAGATGAACTCGTACAAGAAATGAACGTAGCAGTATTCTCAAAAATCAAAGAAGAATTGATAAAAAACACAGAAAGAAAGAAGATTTTTCAAAAGAAAAATGCAGAAGAAGCACGGTCTATGGATATCTCTCCAGTACCTCCGGTTTCTATAAACACACCCCCTCCAGTCATAGATAAGGTAGATGCCGCAGTACTACAAAAGGCGGGGATAGAAGTAGATAAAGTTGTGGATATAGACAAACCTGCACAGGATATCTTTAGCACAGGAGGCATAAGCACTGCACAACTAGAACCTGCCCGCAATGCTTCCAGCATAGCTGATGCAGGCGGGGAAAACAGAGAAGAGCTACTAAAGAAGATAGAAAACCCCGAGCCTCCTCAGTCACTACTCGCACAAAAGCTCTCTAATACGGTACAAACCCCAACAACAACGACTGACCATGTTTTAGACAATATCAGCAAGCCAAACACCGACACACATATCCCCGTAGTAGAAAAAAGTATTAAAACCAAGATAGACCCGTACCGTGAAATCCCGGAGTAATAGTAATCAATCATTATGCAATTTAAAGTTCCACAATTTTTAGAAATAGAAGATAAGATTTTTGGACCCTTTACCTTTCGGGAGTTCGTGTATTTAGCCGGCGGCGCAGGGATGTGTTTTGTCGTGTATAAGTTACTTGGGCTCGTCTTGGGTGCGATACCAATACTCTTGATAGGAGGGTTTGCTGGTATGCTTACATTTTATCGCCCAAACAACAAACCTTTTCTCGACATGCTCGAAGCTGGTTTTAAATATGGCACACAAAGCAAACTCTATATCTGGAAACGACGCCAAATAAAATCCACCGACAAAAAGACGCCAAGTGGAGCGGAGAATAAAGACATGCTGCTACAAGAAAACGGTATGCGCCTCACCGGCAATAAATTACGAGATTTGGCGTGGAGTTTAGATGTGCTTGATTTGAAAAAAGAAGGAAACTAGGTCTTTAGGATCTTAGGTTATGGTATGATACTAAAACCTCAGGTCCTAGTGCCCCAGATATCAGGACTAGAAACAATATGGCATTAAATGCAAAAGCAACACAAGAATTCGTACCGATAAAAGAAGTACGCGATGGAGTAATCGTGCTTAAAGATGGCGGCTTGCGAGCGATTGTCCTCGCAAATTCTGTAAACCTATCCCTAAAATCTGAAGACGAGCAGAAGGCAACGATAATTCAATTCCAAAATTTCTTAAATACCCTTGATTTTGCAATACAAATCTCAGTGCAATCACGCAGGCTTGATATTAGACCATATCTACTGCTCCTCGAGAATAGAATCAAAACCCAAAATGAACCACTGTTAAAAATTCAGACAAAAGAATACATAGAATTCATCAGGAGTTTTACCGAATCTGTAAACATTATGACGAAAAGTTTCTTTGTGGTCGTACCATACACCCATACCGTACTCAAATCAGACACTGGATTCTTCCAAAAAATATTCAAACGCCAAAGCAAGGAAGAAAAAGCAACACTCAAAGAAGAAGATTTTGAAGAAAAGCGTTCACAGCTCGAAGAGAGAGTAGGCGTCATCCAGCAAGGACTCGCACGCTGTGGTATAAAATCAGCAGCCCTCGGCACAGAAGAAGTGGTAGAAGTGTTCTACAAAGTCTTTAATCCGGGAGAAGTAGAAGGTAAAATAAGAATTGAATAATATATGGACTTTTTTAAAAAATTATTTGGTGGAAAAAGTAATAGTGCAAACCAAGGAGCTGAGATGAAGGCATCTATTATGTCTGTATTGCCAGGGGAGATATACACTTCGGCAAATATCGAACTCCAAGACATCATCGCTCCGTCTGCACTAAAAATAGAATCCAAATCCATAAACCTCGGAGAAAAAATAGCACGTACTTTTTTCATCATATCGTATCCTCGGTTTCTAACTGATAATTGGTTTTCACCAATCATCAACCTCGACAAGGTGTTTGATATCTCGATCTTCGTCCACCCGATAGATACATCACTCGCACTCAGACAATTCCAAAAAAAGGTTGCTGAGGTGCAAAGTCAGATCAGTGTGCGAGAGCGAAAAGGTATGGTCCGTGACCCGATGCTCGACACTGCATACCAAGACCTCGAAAGTCTACGTGATAGCCTTATCCAAGCACAGGAAAAAATGTTTGATATGGGCATATATATCACTATATATGCCGATGATGAGATGGAGCTCTTCCGTATTGAAAATGAAATAAAATCAATGCTTGAATCACGTTTGATCTATATAAAACCAGCATTATTCCAACAAGAAGAAGGTTTTAAGAGTATTATCCCTATCAATACAGACCTCTTAAACATCCACCAAAAATTAAATTCAGAACCACTCTCGAGTACATTTCCATTTGTATCATTTGACCTTACTTCAGATACAGGAATACTCTATGGTATCAATAGACATAATTCGAGTTTGGTAATCTTTGATAGATTCTCTCTTGAAAACTACAATTCAGTAACTTTTGCAAAATCCGGCTCAGGAAAATCGTATGCAACCAAACTAGAAATATTAAGGTCCCTCATGTTTGATGTAGATGTGATGGTAATCGACCCTGAAAAAGAATACGAATTCTTGTCTGAAGCGGTAGGGGGGAGATATTTTAATATTTCATTGTCATCCGAACACCACATGAACCCATTTGATCTACCGATGCCTCGCGAAGACGAGACTGCCGAAGACGTCCTTAGATCAAACATCATCAACTTGGTCGGACTATTTAGGCTCATGCTCGGTGGACTTACTCCAGAAGAAGATTCGATTGTCGATCGTGCTATTTCAGAAACATACGCGATGAAAGACATCACACCTGAGTCTGATTTCTCAAATATTGAACCACCATTACTCTCTGATTTTGAAATGGTACTTTCGGGAATGGAAGGCTCGGATTCTATCATCTCTAGACTTTCTAAGTACACGAGGGGTTCATGGTCTACATTCCTAAACAGACCAAGTAACGTGGACATTAATAAAAAGTTCGTTGTATTTTCTATTCGAGACATGGAAGACGAACTCAAACCTGTGGCAATGTATATCATCATGCACTATATCTGGAACGCTATTCGTAAAAACCTAAAGAAACGCTTGCTTGTGGTAGATGAGGCATGGTGGATGATGAAATCAGAAGATACTGCATCATTCTTGTACTCTATCGCAAAACGCGGTAGAAAATACTATCTCGGTCTTGCAACCATCACCCAAGATGCTGCAGACTTTATGAAGTCACCATATGGAGTACCGATCGTTACCAACTCTTCTATTCAGATGCTTTTAAAGCAATCACCAACCACCATCGACATCCTCCAAAAGACCTTCAACCTTACAGATGAAGAAAAATACCTACTGCTTGAGTCAGGAGTCGGAGAAGGGATATTCTTTGCAGGACTCAAACACGTGGCGATAAAGATAGTGGCTTCGTACACCGAAGACCAGATCATCACCTCAGACCCTTCACAGATACTCTTAAACAGAAAGGAAAAAGAAGACTACGAAGCAATGGTAAAGAAAGCCAAACTCTAAAAGAGTTTGGCTTTTGGTGCAAAAGAGGGGAAGGGCTTTGTAGAAGTTTCGCTACAGGGTATAATTAATACTATGAATAGAGGACGTACATCTTTAATACTCTTTTTTGTTATCTGTGCACTATTGGTCAGTGCACCTATCAAAATTTACGCGGTATCTCCGAGCTCTATTAACGTAGATATAGCTCCAATAAACCCAAACCCAGGTGAAAATACTACGATCACACTCAGTAGTTATGCCACAAACCTAGATACGGTAAATATTTCTTGGTTTGTAAATGGCAAGAAAACTTCCGCCGATACTGGAATGAAATCTTTTAGTATCGTGGCACCGAGCGCAGGCACTGAAACCACGGTCAGAGCTGTCGTATCCATGACTGACGGAGACATAGAGAAAAAGATAGTGATACGCCCATCTACACTGGTACTACTCTGGCAAGCCATAGATTCATATGTACCTCCTTTTTATAAAGGAAAGGCATTACCCACTCCTGATAGTCAAATCAAAGTAGTAGCTATGCCTGAAGCAAAAAATAAAACAGGTTTGGTAAACCCTAAAAATCTTATCTACACCTGGAAGAAAAATTACAGTAATGATGCTACAAGCTCTGGATATGGTAAAAATGCACTTACTTTTGTGAATGATTATTTGGAAGATTTAGATACCATCAGCGTAAATGCAGCAACTACTGATGGACAATACTCTTCAAATGCAAGTATTAATATTACTGCCTCAGATCCAAAAATATCTTTTTATAAAAACGATCCTGCACTAGGAATACTCTGGAACCAGGCGCTCCATAATGGACATAAAATACAAGGTGATGAGATCATCGTCGGAGAACCATATTTTATTTCACCTAAAAATTTAACAAGCAATAACCTGATATGGAATTGGTTTATAAACAATAATCTGACAAATAATACCTTAAATTACAGGAAAAATTGGCTACCAATAAAGATAGAAGGGGGAGTGACCGGCACATCAAACATAGGTCTACAGATAGAAAATCAAGCAGAGCTCCTCGGCAATGTAAGTAATTCAATCAATGTGGAATTTTAAAACCTGTCCCGTATTAAATTTTTGATTAAAGCAAATGACCATTATAAATAACAACTTAAAATTTTAGTACTGGGATGAAAAAACTTTTATCTCATATATTTATTTTTATCTCAATCGTTGCAGTATGTAATGGTTCATTACAGGTATATGCAGCACCTGGTGATATAGACTGTAGTCTACCTTCAAACCAAAATAATATAGAATGTCTTACCCCGGTACAATCATCGACAACAGCCGAACAAAGAGCGATAGATGCCCAGCAGCAAGCGCAAGAATTATTACGAGTCAGTGAAGCAGCAAAAAATGGGAAATTAGCTGGTGAAAATACAGTAGGAGATGGAAGCTATCATCTCCTCCAACCCCTCCCTTGTAAAGACGGAGAGGAAGGATGTGTAAATGGGAAACTTACATCTTTTAACCCTGCAGAGAGTGGTAAACTCGGAGAATATTTAAACTTTGGTATTAGATTGTTTATTGGGTTATGTGCAGTAGCGGCAGTGGTAATGATTGTAGTAGGTGGTATTGAGTATGCAACCAGTGAGTTAAGTCATAGTAAGACTGCAGCGAAAGATAGGATATATAATGCGATCTTTGGGTTATTGCTTGCTCTGGGATCATATACGATCTTGTATACGGTAAATCCTGACTTGCTGAAGACTGATTTTGATGTGGGTGGGGGGACGCTGACGAGTAGTGGGGAGATATCAATAAAAGAGTTAGAAGAAAGAATTATTACCGTTGGAGGTCCAATTACTGATAAAAACCGAGGTAGCATTGGTACTCCTTGTGATGCTAATGTCATTTTTAACGCAGCACAATCTGCTGGTCGTACTTTAACTAAAGAACAGGCAGCTGCTATGGGATGTATCGGTGGAGCTGAATCTGGGGGGTGTAAAAATGTACAAGCTAATGTCACAGGAGTAACTAGTAGTGCTTCTGGTCCATTTCAAATTTTAGGATCAAATAGAACAAGACTTGGTAACACCACAGCCTGTAAAAACAATCCAAGTAGTCTTGAATGCAATGCTACAATAGCTGCAGGATTATTACTAAGACAAACAAATTATCGAGACTGGCTAGATACTCAATACCCATGTAGTAATGCAAAATGTGTGATTAGATTTGATCCTCAGAAGGTAGATAGAGGAGTACAACTTCCAGAGTGGGTAAAGGTTGGTAAAAACTGGGTAAAAACAGACAGGAAAAGAAATCCTTATACAGGTTGTGGTTTGTAATACTTAAAATAAGTATTAATAGATAAGCAATGATATAATATATCATACATGTCGAAAAGAAATTTTATACTTTTAATAATCATTTTGAGTATAGTCCTCGTAGGACTACTTGGTTATTTTTATATGAGTAGAAATACTCCAACAGGAGACAGCGCAATCCCTGGAGTAAATTTCCTTTCACAATTCAACCCTTTTAAAAGTAATGTAAATACAGACACAGGGAGCGAAAACCCTGGGGCAGGTGATACTGGTGGTGACCAACCCGGAGAAAACGGAGAAACCCCAATCACCACCCTCCACAAAGTCTCGAATATGCCTATCGCTGGCTTTATCGTCTACCCCAAAGAAAGATTGAAAGAAATACCACCAGAAGATACAACGACAGGAGGAGAGAGCAACGTCACCACGACCCCAGTAGAAGAAATACCGAATGATAGTGCTACATCGAGTTCACGCACGACAGTCGCAGCAGATCTAAAGAAAAAGTTACTCGTCACAAAAAAGCCAATTGTTCCAGACACAGAGTTTGTCACCGCTGTAAGATATGCAGATCGTGCGAGTGGAAATATCTATCAGTCATTTGCAGACAAGATCCAAGAACACAAGTTCTCGGGAACAGTGATCCCTAAAATATACGATGCGTATTTTGGCAATAATGCGAATGCCGTCTTAATGCGACATCTTAAAATAGACAATGTAACTATCGAGACTTTCTTAGGCACACTACCTAAAGAAAAATTAGGAGATGACACAACCACAATAGCTGAAATGAAAGGGGGCTTTTTAACTAACAATATACAAGATGTTAGTGTTTCACCTGACGGATTAAAGGTGTTTTATCTCTCTCCTGTAGGAGACGGGGTAATAGGCACAATACAAAATCTAATAGATGGTAAAAAGAATCAAATATTTAACAATGCATTTACCGAATGGAATTCATGGTGGCCAAATAATAATGTCATTACACTTACCACCAAGCCTTCTTTTGGAACACTCGGCTATATGTATATGATCGATATCGCAAAGAAAAGCTTTACGAAAGTACTCGGCGACATTAATGGACTCACCACACAAATGAGCCCAAATGGTAAGCTCGTGCTTGTAGGCACCAATGATTTATCCCTCTACGTATATCATGTCGACACAAAGACCTACGACAAATTAGGTGTAAAAACACTCCCAGAAAAATGCACTTGGAATAAGGTAAGTGACACTGTATATTGTGCAGTCCCAAGCACTATCGAGACTGCAAACTATCCAGATGATTGGTATCGTGGAGAAATATCGTTCTCTGATCAGATTTGGAAAATCAATCTTCAAGATGGAAGTACAACACTGATCGCAGATCCACTTGTGATCTCAGGCGGGGAGGACACTGATGGTATCCAACTTGCAGTCGACACAAACGAAGATTACTTATTCTTCATAAATAAAAAAGACTCCTTTTTATGGGAGCTTGAATTAAAATAAACTAGTAATAGTTTATTTTATATTTCGCCAACATATTTAATAACTACATGCCTCGTAGGTCCAAAACCTGCGGACTCTGTCTTTAAGTCAGACATTTCAGATAAAAACTCGTGTATAATACGACGATCAAATGCAGGCATAGGGTCAACCTCAACATTTGCTTTAAAATATCGTGCTCGTTCAGCCATCATGTGAGCAATCGTACGAATACTTTCAACTTTTCGTTTTTGAAAACCATTAATGTCAACGAGGATGGATGTATCGCGTTTCTTGTTCGTATTTTCTGCTACACTAGGGTTTGGTTCATTTACTTCTATTATTCTTCGTATAAGATGATTTAACGCTTGTAGAGCCTCTCCCTCATGCTGTGTAAAGAAATGTGGTTCATTCACTTCCACTGAAAACCATGTGGTGTTACCTTTGTCTTCAATGATCGTAATGTCAGCAACTTGCACTTTAGTCTTTTCAATAAGTTCTTTTATTACATTTTTTATATCTTCGTGTTTCATATGTATTATTTGACTGAAAACTCAACATCAGTGACTTTTTCTTTCTTTAATTTATCTTGTTTACGGTTTACATAGATTTGTTGTGCCACCGCAAACAGATTACTTGTGATCCAATAGAGGGCAATCGCACCAGAAATCCTATATGCGATAAAGGCTACAATGAAAGGAAAGATGTATTTCATCTGCAAATTCATGCTCTTACTAAAACTCTCAGCAAACCCACCTGGTTCATTATTAGATAGGCTTGGGGTCGGTGTAGGCATAAAATATGCTTGTAAATACTGGGAAATACCTGCGAGCACTGCAAGAAGTATACTTTTACCACTAATATCTAGGATACCAAGGAAGATCATATTCATATGGTCCGGGATATGGATGAAAGAATACATTGCTTCGGGTTGGAAGCTGATACCCTTTAAAAATACATAATAAAGGGCAAAAATAATAGGAATCTGAATTAAAACAAGCAAACAACCTGAAAAAGGGTTGGTTTTATGTGTTTTATATAGCTCGAAGGTCAAGCGTGCTTGTTCTTCTTTACTTGCGCCACTATTTTTTATTTTATTGATTTCAGGAGTTAATATAGCCATTTGAGCCTGGCTTTGTATGGATTTTTGAGAAAGAGGGAATAGGACGATTTTAACCAAAATAGTAAGCACTATCACAGCAAGACCAACATCCCCTCCGGGGATGATTGAAATTAAAAACGCAAGGGCGTTTATAAGAGGATGATATAAAACTATATTCCATATATGAGCGATCATTAGGTCATTCTACCCCGAAGTAAAATTTTTAGCAAAATTTACTACGGGGCAAGTAGGAAAAATTTCTTTATTTTACTGGGTCGATATGATTTGTCTGCCACGGATGACAACGCAAAATACGCAAAAATCCTAAATATATGCCCTTGAAAACCCCGTATTTATCGATTGCTTGCTGTGTATACATAGAACAGGTAGGGTAAAAAACACAATTTCGCTTAAAAAAGACTGAAATATAACGCTGATAGAGACTAATGAACTGTATTATATATTTTTTTAATTTCATCTTCGAGTGTGGAAACGTCGTCTTGATACTTTTTAAACACAAAAACACCCAAGAAACCAGTGGGGAATAGGTCTATATACTTTGAGAGAGCTTTATAACCCCTTCGACGCAAAAGATTCCTTTTCACTGCCAGTTTTGCAACGTTTTTAGGAGCGATAAAGGATATACGAGGGGGTAACGTATCCTGTGTATGTATATATCTAAAGGTTAAATGAGGAGATGCCAAAAAACCACCCTCTGTAAAGAGGCGGTTTATGTGTTTTTTGTCTACTCGATTGTTTTTGGAGAGCATCCCAGTACTAAAATTTTAAATTATTAATAATAGTGACTGATATACGCTATGTGAATTTAGTACGGGACAAGTAATACACCCAAAAGAGGGAACTACACAGAGAGTTTCGCTCGTCCTTTTCTTCTTCTTCGTGTGAGAACAGCAGAACCTGTCTTTGTTCTAGATCTAACTAGAAAACCGTGGGTTCGAGCTCTTTTTCTCTTTTTTGGTTGGTATGTTTGCGACATAGCTTTAATATACATCAAAAGTGGGCTTTAGGCAAATATATTCTGATTCTTGGAAAATACTACTCAGGTATAAAGAGGTATATTGCCATGCCTCAGATTGTTATCCACAGCTTATCAACATAGTTATTATTTTTGTAAATGTTTCATTTTTGAGTCCAAGTAGTATAATGTCTTACACATGGATACAAAAGAACTTTGGAGGAATTGTTTGATTCACATTGAAGCCAACTTATCTAAAGCTAATTTTAGTACGTGGTTTAAAAATACCTCTATTTTAAAAGAAGAAATGGGAATTATCTATATACGAGTCCCAAATGAGTTCGTACGTGATTGGTTAATGAACAAATATCACAAACTTATCACTAAAACCATTGCTGATGCACATGAAAACATGCGGGGAGTTGAGTATGTCATTACAAAAATAGAGCCAAATAGACAAGAAAATGACACCATGAGTAAAGCTCCTTATATTAATAAGGAGTTACCTCTCCGAGATCTATATATCAACCCAGATGACAACTTAAATCCTCGCTATCACTTTGATTCTTTCATTGTGGGTGGCTTTAATGAGCTGGCTTATGCTGCAGCCCAAGCCATAATCGAAAGTCCTGGTACAAAATACAATCCTTTTTTCATTTATGGACCAACTGGGCTTGGTAAAACTCACCTTCTCCAAGCAGTGGGGAATACTATTAAAGAAAAGTATGAGAATAAGAAAGTGCATTATATGACTCTGGAAAAGTTTGCAACTGATTTTATAAACTCACTGCAGAGCAACAAAGCTAATTCTTTTAAAGAGAAATATAGAAAATACGACTTACTCATTATAGATGATATTCAATTCATAGGAAAAATGGAAAAAATTCAAGAAGAACTTTTCCATACATTTAATACATTCTATGAAAACAACAAGCAGATAATATTTTCTTCTGACAAACACCCTAATTATATTCCTGAGCTTGCGGATAGATTAAAATCAAGATTTTCTGCAGGAATGATAGTGGATGTTTCAATGCCAGAATACGAATCACGCCTCGCAATCTTGAAAGTAAAACTAAAAGAATTAAATATAGACCTCGAACCAGAAGTTGTAGAGTATATTGCTTCAGCAGTAGAGGGCAACATCCGTGAGCTGGAAGGCAGCCTAAATATCATTGTATGCCAATATCGCCTTAAAAATAGACCTATTACGTTGTTTGAGGTAAAAAACTTACTCAAAAACAACATGAAGCCAAAGAAAAATATTGCGATAAAAGAAGTAGTGAAGATAGTAGGGGATTATTACAAAATAGAAGAATCTTCGATCTATGAAAAAATAAGAAAAAAAGAGATTGTAAAAGCAAGACAAGTGATCATGTATTTACTTCGTGAAGACTTTAATATTTCATATCCTCTTATTGGACAGAAATTAGGTGGTAAGGATCATACTACGGTTATACATTCATGTCTTAAGATAAAAGAAGATTTAAAAAATGATCCGCAGTTATTACAAGAATTAGAACAGATCCGTATTATGTTTAAATAGTTGTTTATAAGATGGTGATAAGTGTAAATAAAATTGTGAATAAAAAAGGATAAATAAATTGTTTTTGTAAAATAAAAAAAATTTAACACAAAAACAAAAAGTTATTATATAGAAATCAAATAAAAAATAATCAGAATAACCAATAGTATCAATGTAAAAATAATTTATCCACTTATTAACAACACTAATAGTATTAATAAATTTAATAGATAAGATATAAACATATGAAGCTCGAATGTAAAATAGAAAATCTAAAGAATGGAATTTCTCAAGCGGAAAGAATAGTAGGAAAGAATCTCACACTTCCTGTTCTTAGCTCTATCTTAATAACAACTAGTAAAAATTCTCTTATCCTTAGATCTACAAACTTAAGTATTGGTATTGAAATTCAAATCCCAGCAAAAATTGAAAGAGAAGGAGTTATGGCAATATCCGGTTCAGTATTAAATGGTGTATTTTCAAATTTTTCACAAAATGAGAATGTGTCACTCGAAGGAATAGATGGTAATTTATTAGTTACAACCAAGAAAAGTAAAATAAAACTAAAAGGTCAACCACACGAAGATTTCCCCACAATACCAAAGGTTGCAGGGGTTGATTTTGAAATAGATTCAAAGAAATTAATCGAGGGTATAAAGTCTGTATACTATAGTTCACTTGTGTCAGATATCAAGCCTGAAATCTCAAGTGTGTATATCTATTCAAAAGATGATCAACTCGTATTCGTATCCACGGACTCATTTCGACTTGCAGAAAAAAAGGTTAAGGTTAAAAACCTCCCGGAAGTACCTGGTATTCTTATTCCATATAAAAATATATCAGAAATGCTTCGAATTTTCGGGGATTTTAACGGTGTTTTAAAAGTTTGTTTTAATAAAAATGCGATTTCTTTCTCTTCTGACTCTATATATCTTACTTCACGAGTGATCGACGGCATTTTCCCAGATTATCATCAAATTATTCCAAAAGAATCCACTACAAATGTAGTTGTTTTAAAACAAGATTTATTAAATGCACTCAAACTTTCTAATATATTTTCAGATAAGTTTAATCAGGTAAATCTATCTATTAATGTAAAAGAAAAAATATTTGAACTATCTTCCGTGAATCATGATATTGGAGAAAATAAGACAAATGTAGATGCAGCATTAACTGGGGAGAATATAGAGCTAGGATTTAATTATAAATATTTCTTGGATTGTTTTCAGTCTATTACCACAGACAGTATGTCTCTGAAACTCACTGGTGCCTCTAAGCCTATCGTGATCGGAGCTATCTCTGACCCATCCTTCACATACCTTATCATGCCTATGAATAAGTAATATATGATTGAAATAAAAGATCTTTTATCGCGATTCAATGATATTTTATTTTCTGAAGAAATAAAAATTCAAGCGATACAAGGTGTATTAGAGAAAATCATACACTTAAAAATAGCACACACAGATATAAAAATAAAAAACAATAATATTTATTTAAATATTAAACCTATTTATAAAAACGAAATTTTTCTCCACCAAGAAAAAATCTTTTCTTTATTAGAAGAGACTTTGGGTAAAAAATCACCTAAAAATTTTAGATAGTTAGTTGGTGATGATTGGTAGACCACCATATTTGTATTTATTCTGAGCCCACCAGTTTTGTACAGGGATTTCCCAGTGATTGAATTGAGGATCACTTTCTGGATTTGTTGGGGCTGGTCCAGTGACATCGTTCTTGTTTACAAAGTATAGAATAGTGTGGACATCGCCTTGCCATTCTCCACGGAGGATTGGTTTTGTGTTTGGGTCTATATATAGATCCGGTGCTTCAAATTTTTCGTCAGGAATTTTTTGTAAGGCTTGAGTTATAAAATCATGCCAGATTGGTCCTGCAAGTGCAGCTCCACCTTTTTTCATTGGTTTATTGTCGTTATTTCCTGCCCAGACACCCACCGCGATAGAAGGCGTGTATCCTACAGTCCAAGCATCTTTGTTGTTGTTTGTTGTTCCTGTTTTTACTGCTACATCTCTCCCTGGGATTTCTAGTACAGAATGGGCGCCAAATGTAGGAATACGTGATTCATCACGTTTCAAAATGTCTGACATAGTAAGCGCTGTGTTTTTAGGTAATACTTCAATTTGATTTGGTTGATATTCTTCTAGAACCTGACCAGTCGCGTCTTCTATTTTTAGAATTCCGGTGTAAGGATTGCGTACACCATTATTTCCAAAAACACTATATGCAGACGTGAGATCAAGTAATGTGACTTCACCACCTCCGATAACGAGTGTAAGCCCATAACGGCTTATATCGCTCAATGTGGTGATACCCATGGCTTGGGCTGTCTTCAGTGAATTATTTAGCCCAGCGAGGTAGAATAGCTTTACTGCAGGTATGTTTCTCGATTCTGCAAGTGCGCTACGTAGGGTGATCGGTCCGACAGTCTTACCATCATAATCTTGTGGCATATAGCATTCTGATTGGCTGTGCCCTGGGAGTGCTTTACCATATGCATTACAAGTTGTTTGGAATTCTGTAGGTACATCAAATAATATGGTACTCGGTGTAAAACCTTCATTAAATGCAGTCGCATAGATAAATGGTTTAAATGAAGAACCTGGTTGACGCGCTGCGGTTGCGACATTGAAATTCCCATCTATGTCTTTATCAAAATAATCTCTAGACCCTACCATTGTTAAGATTTGCCCTGTTTTTGGATCTATTGCCACTAGTGCAGCATTTGTACCATTCCAATCTTTTGTATTCTTTAAGGCGCCATCTTTGACTATTTGTTCACCTTTCGCTTGGAGATCATAATCAAGGGTGGTGGTGACTTTGAGTCCACCAGATTCGAGTATACCTGGACCATATTTTTGTTCTATGTAGTCTTTGATGAAAAATACAAAGTGGGGAGCCTTGATACCAGTATTTGATTGAGGCATAAATGTTACCACTTCATTTTTTGCAGCATCATATTCTGCTTGCGTTATGAATTTAAGCGCGAGTTCTCGAGAAAGGACTAGGTTCTTTCTCGCTTCGAGTTTGTCTCTATTTTTGCCATAGGGCGATAGTAGTGTAGGGGATTGAGGTATTGCTGCGAGGTATGCAGATTCGGCGATAGTGAGATCTCTTGCACCCTTATTGAAATACGTACGACTTGCTTCTTCGACTCCATATATATTGCCCCCATATGGGTTTTCATTGAGATAATATTCAAGAATTTTATCTTTTGGGAGAGACCGGTCGATCTTTATTGCGAGTATCCATTCTTTTATTTTTCTTGTGTAAGATTTTTCGGGTGTAAGGAGAGTATTCTTTACGAGTTGTTGGGTGATGGTCGATCCTCCTTGGGTGCGTCCAATACTGAGGAAATTTGCTAACGCAGCACGAATGATCGAAGTGACTCGTATGCCTCCATGACTATAAAATTCGGCATCTTCTATGGCAATCGTCGCATTCTTGATATTAATACTCATGTCTGCAAATCCGATATCTGTCCTTTTTTCATCTCTATGGATATCGTACAAGACGACGGTGCCTGTGCGATCATATATTTTTGTAGAGTTTTCCACTTTTCTATCTTGGAATGAATGAAAATCAGGAATCTGCAATGTGGAAAGCCAGATGATAATAACCGCAACAATAAACACACAAATCCCCGCACTAAACAAAAGTACGTTTTTCCAGAAATGGTGGTTTTTCTTAATATGTTTTACTGTTTTTTTGATCCAGGTGTGTATGTTTTTGATGAATGTATCCATTAATACAATCATATCAGAAAAACAAATATTTCTCATGTAAAATACAATATATTTTTGATTTTATCGCTGATTATGATACTGTTTAATTATGTTAGATACAGATAAAATTCACGAGTTATTACATAGAGGTGTTGATAAAATTTACCCCTCAAGGGAAGTTTTGGAAAAAGCACTACTCTCTGGGCAAAAATTAAAGTTATACCAAGGCTTCGACCCTACTGGTGACAAGCTCCATATTGGGCATATGGTCGGTTTTCGTAAACATCGACAATGGCAGGATCTCGGACATGAAGTGATATTTCTGATTGGTGATGGTACGGGGCAAGCAGGTGACCCAACAGGTAAAAAGAAAACACGCGAGAAATTCTTTACGAGTGAAGAACTGCGTACAAATGCAAAAAATTACCTTACCCAAGCACAAAAGATCGTTCGCTTTGATGGACCAAACCCGATTAAGATAATGTACAACGGTGATTGGTTGAATAAACTCAACCTTACTGATATTTTAGATATTGCACAACATTTCTCTGTACAACAATTGATCGAGCGAGATATGTTTCAAGAAAGACTTAAAAAAGGTGAATCTATTAATCTCAGAGAGTTCCTTTACCCACTCTTGCAAGCATATGATTCTGTGGAGATGGAGGTAGACCTGGAACTCGGTGGCTCAGATCAGACATTTAATATGCTTGCCGGACGAACACTGCTCAAAGCCATGAAAAACAAAGAGAAGTTCGTAATGACGACCCCACTGTTGTCTGACTCCAAAGGAGTAAAGATCGGTAAAAGTGAAGGGAATGTGATCGCCCTTATTGATGAACCGAGCGATTTATTCGGTAAGATTATGTCTTTGGGTGATGATGCGATCATACCTATGTTTACATTACTCACAGACTTTCCACTCGACGAGATAGAGAAATTTGATCTGAGTAAGGATGCAATGATACTTAAAAAGAAAGTTGCATCTCTAATCATTACTCAGTTATACGATGCAGCGGCTGCAGTGCAGGCAGAAGAGAACTTTTCTAAAACCTTCCAAAAAAATGAAATCCCAGATACTATGACTGAGATAAAAAAAGATGGAGATATGAGTTTTATGGAATTACTCGTCGGAGCACAGGTGGTGTCTTCAAAAGGTGAATTCCGAAGGCTTTTAGATGAGGGTGCTATTACAGACCTTGATGCTAATACTAAGATAACCGATGTGAATATGGTTCCTGCGGCAGGGCAGCGGTTTAAGATAGGTAAAAAGAGGTTTATAAAAATAATATAAACAATAAAAGACCCCTAAGCGGGGTCTTTTATATTAGTGATAGGCATCTTCTGGATCGTCTGATTCATCATCTAGGTCTATAGGACCGAGCGCATCATCACCGTCGTCGATGAATTCATCTTCGTCAAAGTCATTCATCTTGAAATCACCATCATCTTCATCATAACTCATATGAAATATTGTTTTTTATTTTTAACACCCCTAGTAATGCCTCCTTTGTAACAAAATATAAAAAACTTAGCAATAGAAAATGTGGATAAGTCCCAATTTTATTTTTATAAAATAAATTAGAAAATTGAGGATCCCGCCAAAGGCGGGATAAAGTAGATAATAACTCAGTTTCAAGCTTGCTGACCATGATTTTTTATGTTAAAAACAAGATAGAAAAAACACAAAAATTAGTCATGGGGATTAATTGGGAAGTGTTCTTTCTAAGGAAAAGTATGTCTATTTACATCAAAGAAGAAGAGAGATTTTCTTCTAATAAAGAAAACAAATCTGGGTCACTGGATCCAGACCGCGAGTTGCCAAAAGATGAGTTTTGCTTAGAAGGCTCTAATTCTTCTGAACAAATACATTTTTCAAAACAACCTGAAGAACCTGTGGTCCAAAAAATTGAATATAACAATGACGCACTTTGGGACTAAAATTATGATTGAAGAAAATTTATAGCCGGTATTCTCTAGGGAATGCCGGCTAATTTTATTTATGATCAATTTTTAAGTAGGCAAATGCGGTGAGAGCGATAGCTATCGCATCGAGCTCATCATCAGAGGTTTTACTTTTTTCCTCGCCAAGGCATACAGGTAAGTCTACGAGCATCTGCACCATTTTTATAATCTGACTTTTATCAGCTTTACCGTATCCCGTAGTCGCTACCTTGATTTGCAGGGGAGTAGCTTCGAATATTTTTAAATCTGCCCGCATGGCTTCATAGAGGAGTACCCCTCGTGCTTCGGCTACATGCATGACTGTCTTTTGGTTTGTAGTCAAAAACAATGTCTCGATAGATACGGCATCTGGTTTGTATTTTTTGATTACATTTCGCACTTCATCACCGAGAAGGAGTAGCCGCTTTGAAAATTCGAGCTTGCTCGACGTCTTAAAACACTCAGAAAAGAGGACTTTTTCCTTTTTATCTCCAATATTCTTCTCGAGCACCGCAACCCCAAGCCTTTCGTACCCCGGATCTATTCCTAGAATTCTCATATGTTGATTTTAACACTATTATTAGGTTCCCCATAATATGCTTGCAATATATAGACATGTATGGTTATATACACAATAGAGACAAGATTAAGTTGTTTTTACAACTTATGGTGCTTGTCACTAATAAAGTTCCCAGAACTTGTTCTGTGGAAAAATATAAACGTTCTTTGATTCTACTCTATTGAATTGAGTAAGGAGTTAAATAAAATGAAAAAAATTAAAAATTTTTTTAACATGCTTGTTGTAGCCATTTCATTGCTTGTGGAAGGTGTGGTAAAATCCATTGCACCACAAAATCAACTCGCTTTCGATGCGGGAACCGGAGCAAATATTCCTAACACTATCGTCGGTGCTGGTGATAGCGACAAGGGAGCAGGTCCAAAGGCTAAAAGCGGATTCTTCACATTGAATCGAAATTCAAATAACGGAAATACAACAGGTTCATTCTGGCGAGGTAATAAACTTACAGCAGTCGAAGGTGAGGACAATCAACCAGAGGAAGAAGAAGTCGTCGATGAAAACTCTGAAGCTGAAAATAACGTCTAATTTTTGTTGAAAAATATGAGGTGTTTTAAGTTAAAAAGATAGGTCCGGGACGACATTCCCGAGAAGGTCTTCTTGAAATAGAGGATGAAAAATAAGAGGAACTCTATAAGTTTTCCTCGAGATTTAAAATCTCAATCAAAAAATTAAAGCACTGGGACCTTACGGGACCAGTGCTTTTCTACTTTTAGTTTGTTTCTGGAAATTCGAACCCGAGGTGGTCGTATGCTTTTTTCGTAGCTACACGCCCACGAGCGGTGCGTTCGAGGAGTCCGAGCTGGATGAGGTAGGGTTCTATGACTTCTTCGACGGTAGCTTCTTCTTCACTCATCGCTGCAGCGATGGTTTTAATGCCGACAGGTCCACCACCAAATTTATCTATCAATATCTCAAGGAATTTTCTATCATTTTGATTTAATCCCATTTCATCTATGGCGAGCATATTTAATGCATCACGCACTATCTTTTTATCTAGTTTAGCAATATCTGTACCCACCGAAGGGGAACCTTTGACTTGGGCAAAATCACGCACCCGTTTCAAGAAATAATTTGCGGTACGTGGGGTAAATCTACTTCTCTTAGCTATCTCTTCTAGTGCTTCTTGTTCGAGTGCAATATCCAAAAGTTTACTTGATCTATCCACGATCTGTTCGATCTCTTCATTTGAATAAAATTCTAATCTAAATACTCCACCAGAGAAACGTGAACGCAGTGGAGAAGATACGAGCGCCACACGAGTGGTCGCAGCGATAAGTGTAAAGGGTGGTAGATCGAGTTGGATGGTCCGCGCCGAAGGACCCTTGCCGATGATTATGTCGAGCACGCCTGACTCCATGGCAGGGTAGAGGATTTCTTCAACCATTTTATTAAGTCTGTGTATTTCATCTATGAATAAGATGTCTCCAGAAGAAAGGTTGGTTAGGATGGATGCGAGGTCGCCGACTTTCTCAATCGCCGGACCAGAAGTGATTTTCATCTGACGTCCTGTCTCGCGAGCAATCAAGTGCGCGAAGGTAGTTTTACCCAAACCCGGTGGCCCATAGAATAAAATATGCTCTGGGATATGTCCGCGTCCGCTTGCTGCATCGAGAAGTATCTTCACATTGTCTTTTATGTGTTTTTGACCTATGTATTCATCCCATCTACTCGGACGGAGTGCTTGATCCAGGAAAGAATCATCAGATTTTTCAGATTTAGGAGGGGTATTTTTCTTTGTAATATCACTTGACATTGTTTTTATATTATGCTATATTGTTTGAGTCCACAGAAGTAGGGTGTTTATCAACACAGTATTCACACCTCTATACACATTATAGCATTTTATTGTATTTACACTGTTTTTTACGTAGTACAATATGTGTAGTCAAGGGCAGGCACGTTTTTTTAAAAAAATCCACCGCATAGCGGGGTAAAGAAGACATTAATCTCTAAGCAATCAGCCACCGGTTATATGATTTTGCGTAGGACGTTTTGGTTAGATTTATCTTTCTGGTACTATCCTACAATAATTTATTACTTTTAGAACTTAGTTCCAAAAGGATTGTTTAGAGATTAATGTTTTTTTATTTAAAGTCGTTTAACGTATTTTATTTTACCCTTTAAATATCTACTATTTATACTTTCTGTTTTTACACCATCTGCACGCCTCGTGCTTTCTATAACTAATCCATTACCAATATACATCATAACGTGTCCTATTTTTATTCCTCCATTTCCTGCTTGCCAACCCACCAGGTCTCCAACTCTGAGTGGTATACCATCAATTGAAGTACCATCTGTGCTAATAGAACCAACATTTGATACATTACCACTACTAAATATCTGCGCAGTTGTTTCTCCTGGACTAGAGATACCAACACATTTATACACCTGAGCAACATACGAGGAACAGTCAGTATAAAGTATATTTCCAGAAATTTGATTTCTCTTATCCATACTATAGGAAGTTTTTCCCATAAAAGATTGAGCAGTTGATAATAATGCTGGAGATCCACCACCTCTGCATTGTATACCTAACGCTTCTAGTTTTTTATTTTCAACCGCGGTAAAAGGAATATTCACATTTTCGTTACTAATATTCTGCTCAATATAACTATTGATAGCTTGCTCCCCCCCACTGCTCAGCGTCCCCCCACCCACATCAAAATCAGTCTTCAACAAGTCAGGATTTACGGTATACAAGATCGTATATGACCCTAATGCAAGCAATAACCCAAAGATCGCATTATATATCCTATCTTTCGCTGCAGTCTTACTATGACTTAACTCACTGGTTGCATACTCAATACCACCTACTACAATCATTACCACTGCCGCTACTGCACATAACCCAATAAACAATCTAATACCAAAGTTTAAATATTCTCCGAGTTTACCACTCTCTGCAGGGTTAAAAGATGTAAGTTTCCCATTTACACATCCTTCCTCTCCGTCTTTACAAGGGAGGGGTTGGAGGAGGTTATAATTGCCATCTCCTGTCGTTGATGTTTTTGTTGCAGCTGGTGTTACGTTTGATGGATTCTCAGGCGGTGTATTTTGACCAGAAGAATCTATTGGAGGGGGTGTAGAGTAATCGGGGTAATCAATACCAGGAGTGGGGTAATATTGTGCTTTAACATCCAAAAAAGAAGTAAAAAATACTATAGCTATAAGTATTATTAAAAAATATAACGAATATTTTTTCATTAGAATTTTATTCTTCGTTTAGATCTACCACACTACGCACTTCTTCGATGGAAGTAATTCCATTTAATACTTTTACGATGCCATCCTGGCGCATTGAAAGCGTGCCTTGGTTACGTCCTACTTTCTTTATCTCACGTTCACTTGGGTTTTGTGGGATGATGGTCTCGATGGCTTCATCTGTTTTAATCGCTTCAAATATTCCCATGCGTCCTTTGAATCCTGTCATGTTGCATTTATCACACCCCGCTGGTGCATAGATTTTGATCGGTGCATCAGGGTTTATATTATAATTCGAGAGACTTTTACCTTCGGCTTTGATCGTATCCATGACGAGCTTGATGGTTTGCAGTTCTTCTTCGGTTGGTTTCTTTTCTTTTCTACAAAATGTACAGAGTTTACGCACGAGTCTTTGCGCGATAGAAAGTGTTAATGCAGAAACTAAAATTTTTGGATTTACCTTGAGGTCAATCAAGCGGGGGATAACCCCAGCAGCATTGTTTGTGTGTAGTGTAGAGAAGACCATGTGCCCAGTGAGTGCTGACTGCACAGCTATTTCTGCGGTCTCTCCATCACGGATTTCTCCAACCATGATTACATCTGGGTCTTGGCGGAGTGCAGAACGGAGCCCTTCGGGGAAGCTGTAGCCTCTTTTTGTGTTTGTCTGTGTTTGAGTAATGCCTTCGAGGTGGTATTCTACTGGATCTTCGATGGTAATGATATTTATCTCTTTGGAATATATTTTTCTCAAGAATGCATAGAGTGTGGTGGTTTTTCCAGAGCCCGTTGGTCCCGTAACGAGGATCATACCATTTGGTTTGACGATCTCTTTTTCGATAATACTAAATAGATACGGCTCAATGCCGAGCTCTTCTAGGTTTACTTGGATTGATTTCGGATCAAGGATACGCATCACAATAGCTTCACCGTATGTCCCTGGGATGAGTGATGAACGAATACTGATCTCTTCATCTCCTTCCATGATATTAAAACGTCCGTCTTGGGCGATCTTTGAAGTTAATTTCATTTGAGAAAGTAATTTGATACGTGAATTCAAGAGCTGATATGTCTCAAGGTCAAAGAAATTTATATCTTGGAGAATACCATCGAGTCTGAGTCTGAGGCGGCATAGTTCTTTTTCTGGTTCGATGTGGATGTCAGATGCTTTAATAGCTATCGCTCCTGCGAGTATGACTTCGAGGAGTCGAGATATTCTATGGATTTTATTTCCTTCGAGCGCTTCTTTGAGGAGATTTTCTATGTCTTGAATATGATGAATATTTTTTGCTGTATCACGTAAGACTTCTCCAGAGATATCCAAGCCCCCCACAGTAGAGCTTTCTGCCATAGATATCTCTTTGTATCTACCCCAGACTTTGTTCAAGCTCGCACTACTCGCCATATAAAAGGTCGGCACAAGGTTCTGTCTTTCCATGAGGTCTTTGAGCCTACCGAGGAGGTCTTCATCTGGTACTCGTACGGCGATATATATGTTTTTACCAAAAAGTTTAAAAGGAGCGACCTTCATTTGAATAGCATCTTTTTCAGAAATGACACGGAGGGCTTCATTGTCGATACCCATGCGGTAGAGGTCTATATAGGGAAGGTGGTATTTTGACTCGGCGAGCATCGCGACGAGCTGTTCTTCTTCTTGTTTATGTAGGTCGTCAAGTTGTCTGTTTTCGGTTGTATCATCAAAGTCTTTCATTGTATACAATATTGTAACTCAAAGCGTTATGGATTACCATATATCAATAACATTCGTATATTGGTATAATTTACCTCATGCAGAGCAAAAACAGCCCAGCCAAAAATAAAGAAAAAACCCTCGTATTGCTTGATTCTCATGCGATTATTCACCGTGCGTACCATGCCTTACCAGAATTCATGTCTTCCGAAGGTATGCCGACTGGGGCTTTGTATGGGCTGTCGACCATGCTCATGAAGATTATCGCTGATTTAAAACCAGACTATATTGTCGCGTGTTATGACTTACCACAAAAAACATTTCGCCATGAAGCATATGATGCGTACAAAGCGGGGAGGAAAAAGACAGACGATGCGCTCGTCATGCAGCTTAAAAATTCTCGTTTGATTTTTGAAGCGTTTAACATACCCATGTATGATGCACCTGGCTTTGAAGCAGACGATATTCTGGGTACGATTGTTGCTCAATATAAAAAAGATAAAAAGATAAAAATAATCATCGCTTCCGGGGATATGGATACCATGCAACTGGTTGATGATAAAAAGGTTCAAGTATATACACTCAAAAAGGGGATCACTGACACTATTTTATACGATGAACAAAAAGTAGAAGAACGATTTAAATTTAAACCAAAATTTTTACCTGATTATAAGGGACTTCGTGGTGACCCTTCAGATAATATTATCGGCATCAAAGGTATCGGTGAGAAGACCGCTGAGACACTTATCACTACATTTGGTACGATCGAAGACATTTATAAAAAAATAAAAAAGGATGAGAGTGCCTTTACAGCTGCAGGCATCAGTCCTCGAATGATAGAACTTTTGAAAAACAACGAAGAAGAGGCTCTCTTTTCAAAGACACTCGCAACTATCCGTACTGATGCACCGATTCATTTTACATTACCCGAGAAGACTTTCTGGGAAAGTGCGGACTTAAAAAAAATAGAGCAAATATTTATAAAATTCGAATTTCGAAGTTTGTTCTCAAGATTGAGAAATTTTTTTGGTGAGAAATCTGAGAAAGAAAGTTTTGGAGTTGGTCTGGCTGGGGAAGGGGACCCAGAGATCCGAGGACCCGAGAAAACTTTACTTTCTCAGGTTGACCCCTTGAAACTTAGAGAAGCGAGTATCGCCCTCTGGCTTATTAATTCAGAGATGCAAAATCCAACTCTTGAAGATATATTTATCTTTGCGAAGACGGAATCCTTTGAAACTGCCTATGAATACATTTTCAAAAAATTAAAAGAGAAAAAGCTAGATATAGTATATGAAGAGTTAGAAAAACCCATCATGCCGATCATTAAGGAAATGGAAGACCACGGCATACTAATAGATAAAAAATATTTTGCAAAGCTATCTACGGAATACCACAAAGAATTAGATAAACTCACACTCAAAATCCACCAGATGGCTGGTGTGGAATTCAATATAAATTCGCCAAAACAACTCGGTGAAGTTCTTTTTGAAAAAATGGAAATAAAAATGCCAAACAAAAAGCCAGTAAAGAAAAGCGCCAACGGTTCTTTTTCGACGAAAGTCTCCGTGCTCGAAGAGCTCGAAGAAGATAATCCGATCATAAAAGAAATACTTGCGTATCGAGAATTACAGAAACTCCTTTCTACGTATATAGATTTAATACCTCAAATGGCAGGAGATGATAATAGACTGCATGCAAAATTTTTACAGAATGGCTCTGCGACAGGGAGGTTTTCTTCACAAGATCCAAATTTGCAAAACTTACCCATCAAGACCGAGCTCGGCAGACGTATTCGTGATGGCTTTGTAGCTCAAAAAGGACACAAACTCACTGCGTTTGATTATAGTCAGATCGAGCTTCGAGTGGCAGCGATCTTATCTCAAGATGAAAAAATGATCAAGGTATTTAAAGATAGAAAAGACATTCATCGCGGTGTCGCGTCTTTTGTGTTTGGGGTGCCTTCAGATAAGGTTGATGCTGAGATGCGGCGTAAATCAAAAGTGATAAACTTCGGCATCATTTATGGTATGGGTGTTTCTTCATTGCGTAAGAATTTGGGTGGTACACGCGAAGAGGCACAAAAGTTTTATGACAATTATTTTAATCAGTTTTCGGGAGTGCGAGACTACCTCGAAGGAGTAAAGAAGTTTGCAGTCGAGCACTCTTATACAGAGACATTGTTTGGGCGACGTAGATATTTCCCAAATATTAATTCTCGCATTCCATTTTTAAAAAATATGGCAGAACGAACTGCTATCAATGCTCCAGTGCAGGGGACAGCAGCAGATATTATCAAGCTCGCGACACGCTATGCACACGAAGATCTCGAGAAAAAAGGTTTACTAGCTAAAGTTCATCTTGTGCTCCAGATACACGATGAGCTTGTGTATGAAATCGAAGAAAGTGTACTAGAACAAGCAAGCGAGATAATAAAATCTGCGATGGAGGGGGTTCTCGAACGATCATATCTGCACTATAAAACCGAGGTCCCCCTCGAAGTACACTTTGGTTCTGGTGACAATTTCGGAGAGGTAAAATAACGTATTTGTGTTATAGTATATAGATGGAAAAGGTAAATCAAAAACATCTCCGTAACCGCGTGCATCATGTTTTGGCACATTCATATATCGTGTATTTGATCTGGTTTTTTATCGGTGTGGCACTTGATCTAGTATTTCCTATAAGGATTTTCACTCATGCGATATTGCTTCCTATTGGTTTTGTGCTCTTGGTGCTTGCTTCATTATTGATACTTTGGGCACAAAAAACAGGACGAAATCTACGCAATGTAACCGAACTCAAAACAGAACATTTTCATCGTGGACCATATCGTTACACAAAGATTCCTACACAATATGGACTACTCTTACTCATGCTTGGGTTTGGGTTCGTAGCGAACGCATCTTTTGTGATTGTAACCACCATCATCTCTTTCTTTGTCGCACGGTTTGTCTTTATGGGTAAGCATGAAAAAATGCTCGAAGAAAAATATGGTGTCCTGTATAAAGAATACAAGAAATTAGTGAAGTTTTAATCTACCCATCATATGTTATATATTTTTTCTGGTGATGATTCAAAGCGCAAACTCCTGGCGTATGAGAAGTTTCTAAAATCTATACCAAAAAATATCGAAAAATTTTCGATTAACCGAAACAATTTTAACTCTATCGACATAGAAAATTTTTATGCTGGTGGTGGTTTGTTTTCCAAAAAACATGCTATTTTGTTTTCTGACATCTTAGAGAAAGACGATATTCGTGAAAACCTTTTTAAGAAATTTGAAGGCATGGGCGCGTCAGAGAGCATGTTTATTTTCTTAGAACGTAAGCTCAATAAATCAGTCTTGGATATGTTTAAAAAACATGAGGGTGAAGTCAATGTGTTTGAGCTTCCGAAAGAAAAAAAAGAAAAGTTTAATAATTTTCTTCTTGCGAATGCATTTGGAGAAAAAGACAAACTACACCTCTGGATTTATTATCGCCAAGCAGTAGAGTGTGGAGTCGGACTCGAAGAACTCGTCGGGGTGTTGTTCTGGAAGATGAAAGATCTGCTTATAAAAAATAATTTTAGGAAATTCTCACCAGAGCAGTTAAAAAACCTTGTCGCACAGATGCCGTACCTTTTACCTGAGGCACGCAAGAAAGGCATGGATGCGGAGATTGCGTTCGAGAAATTTTTACTCGAGATTTTTTAATCAGAAAGAATTATTTGGTAGTAAGTCTTTATATTTTTCATAGTCATCTTCTCCAATGCGATTTTTTATAAAATACTTTACAAAATCTTCCATTGCGTCCTTATCCCAATCTTTTACGTCGTTGTCACCATTATTATAATTTTTCATTTTTTCTAGTTGCTTGATAGCTGTTTCGTTTATCTTGTGTAAAAGAAATTTCTTGCCTTCCAAGTCAGCTTTCATCCAGTTTTTTTGGAAAACTTCGTGTTTTATTTTTTCGAGCTCTTCGGCTGTGGGGACATATACTCCTTTTCCTATTTCTTCCATAGTTACAATTATATCACTTAACAGAAACGAAAAAATCTCCGCAGGGAGATTGTTTCGTTTCTGTGCGCCCAGTAGGGATCGAACCTACGACCTTATCCTTAAAAGGGATCTGCTCTACCAGCTGAGCTATAGGCGCATGCAATATGTAGTAACTAGTCAAATATATATTAAAAAGTCATAAAAATCAACAAAATATGTTAAAATTTATATATGCATAGAATAAACCTTACATTAGTCTTTTTCTTAATATTCACCGTGGTTACCTCTGGACTTGCATATACAATAGTCATGAGTGCGTATGATAGCTATGGGGACATATATATTGTCGAACAATCCCATACGAAGACACTCAAACCAACGCACGTGGATTTGATTACTATTTCATTTCCTCAGAAAAATACAGTGGTCATGAGTCCGCTTGTGATAAAAGGCAAAGCACGAGGGAATTGGTACTTCGAAGCCTCTTTTCCTGTGAGGTTGTTTGACGGTGATGGTAAAGAAATAGCCCTGACACCTGCTCATGCCAAGGGTGACCCCGCAAGTAATGACGGGGCAAGCTGGATGACCACACAGTTTGTGCCTTTCGAAGCAACCCTTACATTTGTAAAACCAAATACTCCTAATGGTACACTTGTGTTAATCAAAGATAATCCATCCGGAGATCCTGCTAAAGATGATAGTATTTCTATACCTGTACGATTCTAGTAGAATATATCATTTGTTTATGTTACATTTCTATATACTAAAAAAGTATGAGTAAAAATATTTTCAAACTAAAGAAAGATTGGGAGCCTGCTGGGGATCAGCCCGAAGCCATTATACAGCTCGTAAAAGGGCTTGATGGCAATATGCACGCCCAGACATTACTCGGTGCCACAGGTACAGGGAAGACTTTTACCATGGCAAACGTTATTGCAAAGCACGACAAGCCGACACTTGTGATCGCTCACAATAAAACCTTAGCCGCTCAACTTGCTCAAGAATTTAAACAATTTTTCCCAGATGCTGCAGTGCATTATTTCGTCTCATACTATGACTACTATCAACCAGAGGCATATATGCCTGCATCAGATACATACATAGAAAAAGACGCCTCAATAAACAAAGAAATAGATAGACTTCGCCATGCGAGTACCCAAGCACTGCTTACCCGAAAAGATGTTATCATTGTCGCGTCAGTTTCTTGTATATATGGTCTTGGTTCTCCAGAAGAATACGAAAAGACAAATCTCAAGCTCGAGCTCGGTCAAAAATTAGATCGTATGACATTAATGAAAAAACTCATTTCTATCCATTTTGAACGAACCAATGCTGACCTTACTCCAGGGACATTTCGTTCTATTGGTGCACGAGTCGAGTTTATGCCAGTATCAGAAACCATCATGTATCAAGTGGAATTTTCAGGAACACAGATCTCAACCATCACAAAGATCGACCCGATCTCTTCACAGATAATCAGTGAAGAAAAAAACATTTTTATCTTTCCAGCCAAGCACTTCATTACCGAAGATTCTAAAAGGAAGAAAGCCATCGTAGATATAAAAAAAGAACTCGAAACGCAATTAAAGAAATTTAAAAAAGAAGGAAAGTTACTGGAGGCAGAGCGGATCAAAAGACGTACAAATTATGACCTGGCGATGATCAAGGAAGTCGGCTATTGTAATGGCATCGAAAATTATTCAAGGCACCTATCAGGCAAGAGTGAAGGAGAACCACCAGAAACCTTGCTATCTTATTTCCCTCACACCAAAGAAGGCAAGCCGGACTTCCTTACCATTATCGATGAATCTCATGTCACTCTACCGCAACTCCAAGGTATGTATGCTGGTGATGCGTCTCGTAAAAATACTCTTGTGGAATATGGTTTTCGTCTGCCTTCAGCAAAAGACAACAGACCACTAAAATACGATGAATTTAAAGAACGCATCGGTCAGGTGATATACACGAGTGCAACACCGAGCGAACGAGAGCGAGAACAAAGCGAGCAAATCGTTGAGCAGATTATTCGTCCGACAGGTCTCATCGACCCAGAGACGATCGTTCGACCAGTGACTCCAAAAGGTGCATATAAAGGTCAGATATCAGATTTTATCGAAGAGACAGAAAAAACTATCAAGAAAGGTTTTAGAGTTTTAGCCACAACGCTGACAAAAAAAATGGCTGAAGATCTATCAGCGTACTTAAAAGACAAAAAAATAAAAGCAGAATATTTACATAGTGATATTAAAACCATCGAAAGAATAAAGATTTTAACTCAATTCCGAAAAGGGGAATACGATGTGCTCGTCGGGGTGAACCTTCTTCGTGAAGGATTGGACCTGCCTGAGGTAGCGCTGATCGGGATACTCGATGCTGATAAAGCCGGCTTCCTTCGTTCAGAGACGTCACTGATCCAGACGATAGGTCGTGCCGCACGTAACAGCGAGGGCAAGGTTATTCTATATGCTGACATCATGACCGATGCAATGGCTTATGCACTCAAAGAGACAAAGCGTCGTCGCGAGGTCCAGCTTGCATATAATAAAAAACATGGCATTACTCCAAAAACAATCTTGAAGAATATTAAAGACATCACCGAAGAACTCGAGAGTGAGCACGGCAAGACCGTGAATGCCGAGCTTCTCCTTGATGTCGAACTTTTCAAAAAGGCATTTGCGAAAGATAAAAGCAATAAAGGAAAAAATGAATCTGATTCGATAAAGAATATGCTCATGTCCGACGAAGAGAGAGAAGGACTTGTGTATGAAAAAATAATAAAACTCAAAGAAAAAGAAATGAATAAAGCAGTCAAGGAACTAGACTTTGAAACTGCAGCTATATTACGAGATGAGATTGGAGTTTTGCGAACTCGCCTGGAGAATAAATACTAACATAGTAGAATTAACTATTAAATATGAATAAAAAAGAATATAAAGTAGATGAGGGTAAGGTAATTGATACGTATGATGCAGTGGATAACTTAGTTATTTCAGAATACTATGATTTAGATGATAATCTAATCTCTAAAACTCAATATTTATATGATAAAAATAATAATAACATAGAGCGAATCATTACAGACAAAGATGGTAAACAGATATGGAGACTTGAGTTTGGTTTTAATGAAAAAGGAGAAGTTATTTCTACTACGGAATTTGATTCTACAGATAAAATTATATTTAAATATTAATTTTTAAGCTCCCCATCATGACTTTTATGTATATTGTGCTATAATACAACCATAAATATTGATACACACCCCCTAAGAACAAGGACGGGTGTAGTTGTGTTGTAGTATAAAAATATATGAAAACAGAGAAAAACATAGATAAAATAAGGGTAAAGGGGGCACGAACCCACAACTTGAAGAATATCAGTGTAGAAATACCACGAAACAAAATGGTGGTTATTACTGGTGTGTCCGGCTCAGGTAAGTCTTCACTGGCTTTCGATACGATATTTGCCGAAGGGCAGAGGAGATATGTGGAGTCTTTGTCTTCTTATGCAAGGCAGTTTTTAAACCAAATGCCAAAGCCAGATGTGGATGAGATAACTGGGCTTTCACCAGCTATATCTATTGATCAAAAGTCGAGATCAAACAATCCTCGTTCAACCGTGGCGACCATTACGGAGATCTACGACTATCTTCGGGTAATGTATGCCCGTATCGGGCACCCACATTGTCCAAAGTGTGGTGAAGAGATAAAGAAGTTATCGAACGAAGAAATATTAAATTTTATTTTAGAGAAAATTCAGATTCTTGAAAAGAGTACAAAAAATAAAAAGTCTGTTATGGGCGTGGAGTGGAATCAGACCGAGATCAGTATTTTTTCTCCAGTGGTTCGCGGACGTAAGGGTGAATATTATCAGATGTTGTACGATTTACTCGGTAAAGGTTTTTCTGAGATTAGACTGGATGGAGAAATAAAAAAATTACGAGAAAAGATTACTCTCTCCAAAAACAAGGCACACAATATCGATATCTTAGTAGATAAATTTTTAGTGCATGAATTTAAATATAGCAAGGAGGCAAGTCGTATGCGTCTCGCTGAAGCTCTCGAGCGTGCACTCCTCGAATCCGATGGACTTGTAGCTATCAAGATAGCAGGTGAGAATACTAGCGAAGAATTTATTATGTCTGCAAAATTTGCTTGTAAGAATGATGGATTTTCTTTCCCCGAAGTCGAGCCTCGACTTTTCTCATTTAATTCACCATATGGTGCGTGTCCTACATGTAATGGACTTGGATCTAAATATTTTATGGGCGATGAAGTCTGTGATGATTGTAAAGGTGCTAGACTTCGCCCTGAGGCACTCAATGTTTTCCTCGAAGACAAAAAAATGAAAGTGAATATACTAGACCTAGCATCACTCTCTATACAAGACGCGCATACATTTTTCAAAAATTTAAAACTTTCTGAACAAGAGCGTGAAATATCTGTTCCAGTAGTACGAGAGATAGAAGCACGTTTGCAATTCATGCTTGATGTGGGACTTGATTATTTACAGCTCTCTCGTAAAGCAAACACCCTCTCCGGAGGTGAGGCGCAACGTATTCGTTTGGCTTCACAACTAGGCTCACGACTCGTCGGCGCTATGTATGTGCTCGATGAGCCGACGATAGGTCTCCATCAGAGAGATAACGATAGGCTTATAAAAACCTTACAAAATCTACGTAATTTGGGGAATACGATTTTGATCGTGGAGCACGATGAAGATACTATTTATGCATCGGATTATATCGTTGATATCGGACCAAAAGCAGGCGTGCACGGAGGAGAGGTCATCGTCTCTGGTGATTTAGATGAATTATTAACTGCAAAGAAAAACAGTAGCGGTTCTCGTACTCTTGGATATTTGCGTGGCGATATAAAAATAGAAGTTCCTGAAAAGCGTAGAAAGTCTCACGGCACTATCAAGATAGTCGGAGGAAAAGTTTTCAATATAAAAAATATGAATGTCGAAGTGCCGCTCGGTGTCATGACTTCGATTACTGGAGTTTCTGGCTCAGGTAAGAGTTCTTTTATGTATGAAATTTTATACAAAAACCTTCAAGGGCGCCTCGAGAGAAAATATCGCACTGCCAAACTTTATAACTGTGCGTCTTTTTCAGGAACAGAATATCTTTCTCGTGTTATTTTGATCGATCAGTCACCGATAGGGCGTACTCCGCGTTCAAACCTCGCTACTTACACAGGAGCATTTACACATATCCGAGATCTATTTGCGACGACTGATGAAGCCCGACTTCGTGGTTGGAAATCAAACCGTTTTTCTTTTAACGTCAAAGGCGGACGTTGTGAAGCCTGCGAGGGGAATGGAGAGATAGCTGTCGAGATGCATTTCTTGCCGACAGTGTATGTGACATGCGATGTGTGCTTAGGGAAAAGATTTGATAAAGAAACTCTCACCGTAAAATACAAAAAGAAAAATATCTACGACGTGCTTCATATGACCGTAGAAGAGGGGCTAACTTTCTTCAAAGATATTCCAGCTGTGTCAGATAGATTGCAGACTCTTATGGACGTAGGGCTTGGATACTTAGAGCTTGGACAGAGTGCGACGACTCTATCCGGAGGTGAAGCACAGCGTGTAAAGATTTCTAGTGAGTTGTATCGTCCACATACAGAAAAGACGATATATCTCCTCGATGAGCCGACCGTAGGCTTGCATTATGATGATGTACAAAAACTCCTCGAAGTCTTAAATAAGCTTGTTTCTAAAGGGAATACTGTAGTTTTGATCGAACACAACCTCGACATAGTGAAGAGTTCGGATCATATTATAGACATAGGTCCTGAAGGGGGAGTGAACGGTGGAACCTTGGTTGCAAAAGGTACCCCAGAAGAAGTGTCCAACAACAGCAAAAGTTACACGGGGTATTACTTAAAAAAGATGTTAAAAAGAAATAGGTAAGCTTGCCCCGTAGTGAGCTTGCTCTACTATGGGGTATTTAAAGAAAATGTTAAGAAAGTAATAAAAATTTAAAAATAAAACTTTTAGCCGGTACGGATTTTTTGAAGCTTAAAAATTTCTGAAGTTGGCTCGTCGTCACTCGCCAAACCCCTTTAAAAGTTTATTTTTAAATTTTAAAAAGTATACATGGAGTTAAAATCTTTTAAAAAAATAAAATTACCGAATTCTCCAGGGGTATATTTTTTCCTTGGCTCGCCGAAGGGTACCAAAGGAGGCTATAAAGGGAAAAGTATTCTATATATTGGAAAAGCGACTTCACTCAAAGATAGAGTCAAGAGTTATTTCGGTAAAGATCTCATAGAGACACGCGGCCCACTCTTGGTGGATATGGTTTTTCATGCTGATAATATTAAATTTGAAAAGACTGACAGCGTACTCGAAGCGCTCATCCTTGAGGCTGAGCTCATAAAGAAATACCAGCCAAAATATAATACCAAAGAAAAATCAGATAAAAGTTTTAATTATGTATGTGTTACCAAAGGCGCGCGTTCTGATATTTTAGATTTACCAAAAGTGATAATTGTGCGGGGCAAGGACCTAAAGAATTTTTCTGGTAATTTCTTTGGACCATTTCCAAATAGTAGTCAGCTTCGCGAGGCGCTCAAGATCGTTCGTCGCATTTTTCCATTTCTTGATGATAAAAGTAAAAATTATTTAGAATTTTATAAGCAGATAAATCTCGTCCCTGATTTACAAGATACAGAGATGTATCTGAAAAATATTAAAAATATTAAATTATTTTTCCAGGGTAAAAAGAAAGAAATTTTAAGAAATTTAAAGAAGGAGATGACCGCATATGCAAAAGCACGTGCCTTTGAAAAAGCAGGGGAGCTCAAGAGGCAGATATTTGCCTTGCAGCATATAAACGATATAGCCCTTATGAAATATACCCCAAATAGTAGGTCACTCAGCGGTGATAAGCTTTTCAGGATAGAGGCGTATGATATTGCACACATGAGTGGCAAGAATATGGTGGGGGTAATGACCGTGCTTGAAGATGGGCAGGTTCAAAAAAGCGAATACAAAAAATTTAAAATCCGCACCCAGGCTGATGCAAACGACACAGGTGCCCTGAGGGAAGTTCTAGAAAGGAGGCTCGCTCATAGTGAATGGACTTTACCGGACTTGATTGTCGTTGATGGGGGTGTGGCGCAGATAAATGTAACTCATAAAGTCTTAAAAGAAATGAAAATGGATATACGTATAGTATCTGTCTTAAAAGACGAGAGACATAAACCAAAAGACATCATGGGTGACAGGGAAAGTGCCATGAAATACAGAAAAGAGATATTGCTTGCAAACAGCGAAGCACATAGGTTCGCTATCGCGTACCATAAAAATATGCGTAATAAGAACTTTTTACAGAAAGTTAGTAAGTAGTTGGATTTTGCTTAAAAAGGGCATATCATAAAAACATGAATCCAGAAACAAGATTTTGTAAAAATTGCACAAAAGAATTTACGATCGAAGTCGATGACTTTAGTTTTTATAGAAAAGTAGGCGTACAAGATCCAGGTCTATGCGTGGAGTGTCGAGCGCAGCTAAGGCATATTTTTAGGAATGAGAGAAATTTCTACAAGCGGAACTGCGATCTTTGCGGTGAAAGTATGATAACCATCTGGTCTCCAAACAAAGAGACCCTCGTGTATTGTGTGTCTTGCTGGTGGAGCGACAAATGGGATCCATATATGTATGGCATCTCGTATGACCCTACTAAAACTTTTTTTGAACAAATAGGTGAATTGTATAAAAATGTTCCCAAGCCAGCTCTGATCGGGACACGCAATGTTGATTCTAATTATCTCAATTATGTGGCTGACTGTAATAGATGCTATATGATTTTTGAAAGTTCTAATAACGAGGACTGCATTCATTGTTATTGGATCCAACTCTCCAAAGACTTAGTGGATTGTTCGTTTACAAACAAAGTCGAGCGCTCGTATGAGAGCGATGATTGCTATGATTCATATGGGCTTTTGTATTCAAAAGGTTGTTATTCTTGCACTGATAGCTATTTTCTCTTGGATTGTCGTGGGTGCACTGACTCTATTGGATGTATAAATTTACGAAACAAGAGCCACTGTATTTTAAATGTACAATATACAAAAGAAGAGTATGAGAAAATCAAAAAAGAATTACGACTCGATACATATACCGGTGTAGAAAATTTTCGCCAAAAATTTAATGAATTTATAAAACATCAACCACGAAAATTTAACGAAGCGACGAACGCGATACATTCTACGGGCAACTATCTCTCGAACATAAAAAATAGTAGAAAAGTTTTTCATTCATACGAAGCCGAAGATAATGCATATTCTTGTCATGTCTGGCGTGATGCCAAGGATTGTTTTGACTGTCATACAGCAGGGAGAAGCGCTGAACGCATTTATAATTCTACTAACACAGGTATCCAAGCTTCAAATTGTATTTGTTGCCATAATTGTTGGAGTTCAAATTTTACAGAGTACTCTTTTTATTGTTTTAATGGAGTAAATGTTTTCGGATGTGTTGGGCTGCAAAAAGCTACTTATACTATTTTAAATAAAAAATACAGCAAAGAAGAGTATGAAAAGATACGTACTCAAATCATAGAGGAACTTAAAAAAGAAAATATGTATGGAGAATTTTTCCCGAAAGAGCTAGCGCTTTTTGGGTACAATGAAACAACCGCCATGGAAGAGTCTCCACTTTCAAAAGAAGACGCTTTGGCACAAGGTTATAAATGGGAAGACACCCCTCGGGGCACATATGGCAAGCAAACAAAGGCATCACACGAAATTCCTGACGGAATACATGATATAGATTTTGATGCGACAAAGGAAATTTTTGAATGTATTGAGTGCAAGAAGAATTATCGTATTATTCAAAATGAATTTTTGTTTTATAAAAAACTCTCTATCCCACTACCGAGGCTTTGCCCTGACTGTAGGCATGCAAGGCGTATGAAAAATAGGGGACCAAATAAACTCTGGCATAGATCATGTATGTGTGATAAAAAGAATCATGCACATGGAGAACAAAAATGTCCTGTAGAATTTGAGACGAGTTATGCACCCGAGAGGACTGAAGTTATTTATTGCGAGAAATGTTATCAGCAGGAAGTATATTAATATGAAAAAACAAGAAAATATTTTAATACTCAATGATATCCGAAGCATAGAAAACGTCGGGGCGATGTTTCGCACTGCTGATGCAGTGGGTGTAGATAAGATTTATCTTTGTGGGTATACTCCTGCGCCGATAGACCGCTTTGGAAGGAAGAGAAAAGATTTAGCCAAGTCTGCACTTGGCGCCGAAGAATTTGTAAAATGGGAGCAAAAAAAATTAGTCTGCCCGGTGATAGCTAAAATGAAACGAGATGGGTTTAAAGTCATAGCCATTGAGCAAGATGAAAAATCCGTCGACTATAAAAAGGTAAAACTAGGTGCAAAAAATGCATTTATTGTCGGCACAGAGGTTACCGGTATCCCAAAAGATGTGTTGGAAAGATGCGACATAATAGCCGAGATACCCATGAAAGGGAAGAAAGAATCACTCAACGTATCTGTGGCTACTGGTATAGCATTATTTAGAATACTTAATATTTAGAATCTTAAAAATCAAACTTTCAGCCGGTACGGATTTTTTGAAGCTTAAAAATTCCTGAAGTTGGCTCGTCGTCACTCGCCAAACCTCTTTAAAAGTTTATTTTTAGGATTCTTTATTTCTGACACTGGGGGCAAAATATAGTTGTTCTGCCACCAACGATTATTTTCTCAAGTGGCGTTTTGCAACGTGGGCAGCGTTGTCCTACTTTTCCATATACCTTGTGTTCTCTACCATAATTACCCTTGGTATTATCGAGGAGGCGATAGCTCGCCATAGAAGAGCCACCGACTTCGACAGCACGTTTCAATATCCGTATTATTGCTATATGTAATTTACTGACTTCAGAAGGTGAAAGAGAGTTCGCATTTCGCTCTGGGTGTATGCG
>CAZUCZ010000003.1:0-40714 GCA_964618925.1 uncultured Candidatus Saccharibacteria bacterium
CGTCGGTGGTAGAGTGGTCAATTACAACAGACTGTAAATCTGTCGCCTCCGGGCTACGAAGGTTCGAATCCTTCCCGACGCACAATGATTAAACGAGCCACATATATCATCTCTGGGAGAGTGCAGGGAGTATTGTTTCGTGACTTTGCATGTAGAAATGCGAGAAAGCTTTCACTCGTAGGTACAGTAGAAAATTTACCTGATGGAAAAGTGAAAGCGATAGCTGAAGGCGAAGAACAAATTCTAGAAAAGTTCTTAATGAAATTGAAAAAAGGTCCTCTTTTTTCACGTGTGGATCATGTCATGGTACAATATGCCGATCGGGCGGGCGGATTTACAAATTTTAAAATCAAATACAATGGTCTGCTCGATCATTTATAAATATGGACGAAGAAATAGATAAAGAAAATTTGCCAGAGTGTATTGGTGTGATCATGGATGGTAATAGACGCTGGGCAAAAGATAACAACGTCTCTTCGTTCGAAGGACATAAAAAAGGCTATGAGAAGCTTCGCAATGTCGGACGCTGGGTAAAAGAGCTTGGTATTCCGTATGCTATTTTTTATTGTTTTTCTACGGAAAACTGGAATCGTAAAAAAGAAGAAGTAGAATACTTGATGGATCTTTTTCGTTTTGCCTTCAGTGATGGATTCGAATCACTCATACGAAATGAAATACGTATCAAGGTCATCGGTGATGTGACACGTTTTTCTCCTGATATTCAAAACTTGATTCAAAAAGCCGAGCAGGATACCGCACATTTTAAAACCACAATGGTGCTCGCCATGTCTTACGGTGGGCGCGAGGAGCTACTGCATGCAGTGAAAACTATCTCGCAAGATAAAACACCGGACGAAATACAAAAAATTACTGAACAGGATTTTGCAAAATATCTCTACACCACAGATATCCCAGACCCAGACCTTATTATCCGCACCAGTGGGGAGATGCGTTTGTCTGGGTTTTTGCCTTGGCAGGCAGTGTATAGTGAACTTTTCTTTATAAAAACTCACTGGCCCGCATTTTCTAGAGAAGAATTCTTAGAAATTATTAAAGAATATCAAACACGCCAGCGTCGGCACGGTAGATAAGTCGTAAAACTTGTTGTTTTTAAAAAAGTATGTTATTATACTAGGGTCTAAATTGGGGGTCAAAAAGGCAAAGGAGCCTTTTTTTATTTGCTGCCAGAGGCAGCCAGGGATTAATTAACTTTTAACAAAAATTATTTATGGAAATTCGAAACATTGCAATTATCGCTCACGTGGACCACGGTAAAACCACTCTTACAGACGCCCTCATGAAGCAAAACGGAGCCCTCGGAGACGAAGGAGCATCTATGGATTCTAATGATCTTGAAAAAGAGCGTGGAATTACTATTTATTCAAAAAATACATCTATCTACTACAAAGATACGAAAATAAACATCGTGGATACACCAGGACACGCCGACTTCGGATCTGAAGTCGAACGTGTGCTTCGCGCGATTGATTCTGTGTTACTACTTGTCGATGCGGTCGAAGGACCGATGCCTCAAACACGATTCGTATTAAAGAAATCTCTCGAACTTGGTCTAAAACCAATCGTGGTGATCAACAAAATTGATAAACCAGCTGCAGATGCACACAGAGTACATGAGGAAGTGCTCGAATTATTTTTCGAACTCGGTGCGACAGACGAGCAAGCAAATTTTGAAACTATCTATGCGATCGGACGTGAAGGTAAAGCATTTAAAAATCTCGGTGATGATTCCAAAGATCTTTCTCCACTGCTTGATTTGATTTTAGAGACGGTTCCACCAGTTTCTTATACCGAAGGAGAAAAAATGTCTGCACAAGTATTTAATCTTGGGTACGACAATTTCTTAGGCAGAATGGCGGTATGTAGAATATATTCCGGTAAATTAATGTCTGGTGCTACTGTTTTTGTAAAAGGTGAACATGCGACACGTAAAGGTAGACTTACCAAACTATTTTCTTTTGAAGGTATCGCTCGTAAAGACGTCGAATATGCGACATCAGGTGACATCGTCATGATCTCAGGTATTCCTGACATCTATATCGGAGAGACACTTTGTGAAGACGAATCCGTCGAACCACTCCCACACATCGCGATCGATGAGCCAACACTCTCACTCAACTTCCTCGTGAACGACTCTCCATTTGCAGGTACTGAAGGTAAATTCGTTACTTCCCGTCAGATCAAAGAAAGATTAGAAAAAGAGCTCGAGATCAACGTGGGGCTCAAGGTAGATTTTTCTCCTGATCAAGGTGAAAATAATTCTGGACCAAGCTTCTTTAAGGTATATGGGCGCGGAGAACTCCACATAGCTATCTTGCTTGAAAACATGCGCCGTGAAGGATTTGAAATGCAAGTTTCTCAACCAGAGGTTATCGTCAAAGAAGAAGGAGGTAAAAAGAAAGAACCATACGAAGAGCTTGTCATAGATGTGCCAATGGAATTCTCTGGTACCGTTATCGAAAAGATAGGTAAGAGACGCGGTATCATGAAAGACATGGTAGAGAAGAACGGTATTGCTCGGATTATCTTTGATATACCGACTCGAGGACTCCTCGGCTACAGGGGTGAATTTATTATCGACACAAAAGGCGAGGGAATCATGAGTTCTCGCGTAACTGGTTTCGAAGAATACGCAGGTGAGATAAAGAAGCGCTCATATGGCTCTATGACCTCTATGGTTGCGGGTAAGGCAGTTGCCTTTTCCTTGGCAAATCTCCAAGAACGTGGTATACTATATATTGAACATGGTAGTAGTGTGTACGAAGGTATGGTCATCGGTAATGTTTTGAAAGGCGAAGACATGGCAGTAAATCCTACAAAAGGAAAACAACTTACAAACATGCGCGCCTCTGGTACTGATGAAGCAATTACCTTAAATCCTGTGTTCGTGCTCAGTATCGAACGTGGTCTTGAAGTGATGAACAATGATGAATATCTCGAAGTAACTCCAAAATCTGTTCGTCTTCGTAAAAAATATCTCACTGAACAAGCACGTGTTAAAAATAGTAATAAATCTTAACATCATAGGCTAAAAATAAATAACATAAAACTTATGTCAACAATATCTTTTAAACCAAAAAAAGTTACAAAGAAGATCATTTCTCATCTGACTGATCGGTCTTTTGATGTGATCATGAATCGCTTTGGGCTCACTCCAGACGGTAAACGAAAGACCCTCGAAGAGATCGGTAAGAAATACAAGATCACTCGTGAACGCGTACGTCAGATCGAAGATGTGGCTTTGAATGCGATCAAAAAATCAGATGCATACAAAGTAGAACAAGCAGCTTTTGAAGAACTCAAACAAGTCATCAAAAGCCTCGGTTCGATTATCTCTGAACACGACTTACTACCATATATCTCAAAAGATAAATCTACACAAAATCATGTGCATTTTATTTTGACTCTTGGTGATGCATTTCGAAAGCACCGCGAAGATGACCATTTCCATACTCGCTTTTCTGTCGATGATGAAATCGGTGAAAAAGTACACGATACGCTTAAAAAACTATATGCAAATTTAAACGACGAAGACCTGATCCCAGAGACGGAAATGATCAAAAGATTTTTCGATCACATGAAAGATATTTCTGAACAATATCGCGATGAAGAGATAGCTAAACGCTGGCTTTCTATGTCAAAAGATGTGGCAAAGAATCCGTTTGGTGAATGGGGTCGTGCAACGTCTCCAAATATCCGCACTCGTGGTGTAAAAGATTATGCATTCCTTGTCATGCGCCGCCATGGTTCACCGATGCATTTCAAAGAAGTCGCAAACTCTATCGCAAAAACATTTAATAAAAAAGTCCACTATGCGACATGTCACAATGAGCTCATCAAAGACTCTCGTTTTGTGCTCGTCGGTAGAGGTATGTACGCCTTGTCTGAATGGGGTTATAAGGCTGGTATTGCCCGTGAAGTCATTACAGAAATTTTGAAACGCGAAGGACCTATGAGCAAAGAAGACGTCATAGAAAAAGTAAACAAGGAGCGATATTTCAAGAAAAATACCATCTTAGTAAATCTTGCGAATCCAAAATATTTCAAAGCTGATAAAGCTGGCTTATACTCTGCGGTCTAGTCACATAGTACGCGTTCTACTTCCTTTATCTTTTAGTTTTTTTATATTAAACTATACACATGGGTAACCTCATGGAAGTTGCTGAAAATATCATAATTAATTTTTGGCCATGGCTGATCGCTTTTATTGTTGCGTATATTTTATGGCAACAGCATTTAGTCTATCCACTGCTTATGGGAATACTACCTCTCATTGGAGTTATTATCTTAGGCTATGTCGCATTCAAGCTTTGGATGCACTATATACGCCAGAATTTCATCTCAGGCATTGATTTTGTGCTCCTTGAAGTCATTCCACCGCGCGAAGTTTTGCGTAGTCCGAAAGCAATGGAATTGTTTTTTATCAATGCGTTATATCACTTTTCTTATAAAGGAGGGCGTGAAGAATACTGGCAAGGTGCAGTGTGGTTTTGGTTTTCTCTGGAGATCGCATCTATCGATGGACAAGTGCATTTTTATATTCGCACACCTACCCGTCTTCGTGGATTGATCGAGACTCAGATGTATGCGCAATACCCCCAAGCTCAAATCAAAGAAGCTCCAGACTATACATTAGGTGTCGACAAGATCAGCCCCGAGAGCAAGTGGATGGGTTGGGGTTGTGAATTTGCACTACTCAAACCCGAAGCATACCCACTCAAGACATATGTCGATTTTGGGCTCGACAAAGATCCAAAAGAAGAATACAAAGTCGATCCGATCTCACCACTCGTAGAGCTTTTCGGTTCTATTCAAAAAGGTGAACAGATGTGGATGCAGATCGTGATCACTCCATCTAAAAAAACCTATCATACCAAAGGCACATGGTTTGGCGAACATGATTGGATTAAAGAAGCTCAAAATGAATTCTTTAAATTACTGGCGCCTTTTTCATCTCACAAAGAAGTAAAAGAAGTGAATGAAGTCGGAGTCGGGCGAAGTAGAATCGAAGTTCGTGTACCTGACTTTTTGAAAAAAGCAGTCGAGAAGATGAGTGCCAAAACCTCAAAGATTGGTTTTGATACTGGTATCAGGGTGATGTATGTGGCTAAAAAAGAAGCATGGTCTTTGAATAGTCGAAGAAACATTCGTCTGATCTTTCGTCAGTATGATTCACCTGAAAGTAATGGGCTTATCCGTATTAACTCTACACAGGCAGATGCCTACAGTGGACTCTTTGGTATGTCTGAAGAGAAAGTGATGATGCTCGCAGATCGCATGCTTCATGAATATCGCGAACGAGGATTCTTCCATCTACCGATGCGTCACCATTTATTTAATAAACACACTTTGAGTTGGCCATTTGAAAACATTGTCGCTGCTTCAGTGCTCATCCAGCCATTTTTCTTGCCTTACTTTCACCCAAAAACATTTGTCTTAAACGTCGAAGAGCTTGCAACATTGTGGCATTTCCCTGGTCAGATATTGAAAGTTCCTACACTCGAGCGTATCGAATCAAAAGAGTCTTCACCACCTACAAATTTACCTGTCTAGTATATATTCATGACAGAAGAATCTCTATCACAAGATAATACAACTCTGGATGCACCAAAGCGTTCATTAAAAACCAAGATTACGTTGTTGATTCTTCTCGTGCCCGTCGCCCTTTCACTCTTTTATTTTTTTATCTTGAGTGAACCATCAGGCTTTGTTCCTGGTACGGTACTCGAGATAGAGCCGGGGATGAGTTTGCATAGTATTTCTGCACGACTTAAAAACGAACATATTATTCGTTCACGAGTTGCCTTTGAAGGTTTCGTGATATTTTTTGGTGGCGAAAAGCATATTAAATTTTCAAATTATGTTTTTGATGTAAATATGCCTGTGTATGATGTGGCACAATCCATCATCAAGGGTAATCGCTTCATGGCACCGATCATCGTGACCATACCTGAAGGCTACAACCTCAAAGAAATAGCAGACACATATCAAACCAAACTCAAATCTTTTAATAGAGATACTTTTTTATCACAAGCCAAAGAAGGGTATTTATTCCCTGATACATATTATTTTTTCAACTCTGACACCGAGCTTAATGTGATTGACTCCATGAGTAAAAATTTTGAGAAAAAGTTTGCACCCGTGCGAGCCGAAATGCAGGCAGCAGGGAAAAAAGAATTAGATGTGCTCACTATGGCTTCGATACTTGAGAAAGAAGCAAAAGGAGAAACGGATAGAGCGATAATATCTGGGATCTTGTGGAAGCGGCTTTCTATTGGTATGCTCCTTCAAGTAGATGCCGCCCCTATGACCTATAAGATAAAAGGCTTGCCGAAAAATCCGATAGGTAACCCTGGGCTAGATGCGATACACGATGCGATATATCCCGAGAGTTCTCCGTATTTGTATTACTTGCATGGTAAAGATGGTAATACATATTATGCAAAGAACTTCGCGGAACATAAGAAAAATATCGCTCGATATTTACGATAAAATGAAGCAAAAGAAAAAACAAACAGTCTTTGTCGGGATGTCCGGCGGAGTAGATAGTGCGGTATCTGCAGCTTTATTGCAAAAGGCTGGTTTTGAAGTCGTGGGTGTTTTTATTAAAACATGGCATCCAGATTTTATTGAATGCAATGAAGAGGCTGAGCGCTTGGATGCAATGCGTGTGGCAGCACATCTCGACATACCTTTCCTTACATTTGATCTTGAAAAAGAATATAAAGAAGGCGTTGCGGATTATATGATAGCTGAATACAAGGCGGGGCGAACTCCGAATCCGGATGTGATGTGTAACAAGCATGTAAAGTTTGGTGCATTTTTGAAAAAGGCACTTTCGATGGGTGCGGACTTTGTGGCAACAGGGCACTATGCAGGGAGACAAAACTGTTCAGTATTTTTTTCGGGTCCTCGGGTCGCCTCCATGAAGTCCGAGAGGCTCAACCAGACCAGCTCAAAAAACACTGAACAGTTTTGTTTAATGAAAGGCAAAGACCCCTCTAAGGATCAAAGTTATTTTTTGTGGACACTGACCCAAGAACAAATCTCAAAGATAATGTTTCCGATTGGGCATCTGAAGAAGACCGAAGTTCGCAAGCTTGCAACCAAGTTTAAATTACCTGTGGCTGATAAACACGACAGTCAGGGTATTTGTTTCCTTGGTGCGATAGATCTGAAAGAATTTTTGAAACATTATATTAAAGAAAAGAAGGGTCAAGTTTTAAATACCAAAGGTGAAGTGATCGGCACACATGATGGCGTCGTTTTCCATACGCTTGGTGAGCGTCGTGGGTTCACTATTCATCAAAAAAGTCCACACGACGGTGCGTATTATATTGTGGCGAAAGATCTTCAAAAAAACACATTGATAGTTTCTCAAGATCAGAAGACTTTGAATGCTAACGCACAAGATAGTTATACATTAGATAGTATAAATTGGGTCAACAAACGACCCGAAGATGGTAAAAACTATACTGCTCAGATCCGCTACCACGGAGAATTTTTACCATGCACAATTAAAATTTTAAATAATAGGGAAGCCCAGGTTTCTTTTACTAAGCCAGTCTTGGTGGCTCCTGGGCAGTCTTGTGTCTTCTACGATAAAGACATTTGTCTCGGTGGAGGTGTGGTTCAATAATACTTTTCTTTTGTAGTGTTTGGTATATACTATCTACATGGAACAATTTTTTGCACAAAATAGTGAAATTATTATACGTCTAGTGGTTGCAGCGGGTTTGGGTTTGTTTATTGGACTTGAACGAGCAGTGGTGCACAAAGAAGCAGGTATGAAGACACACGCACTCGTATCTATTGGTGCTGCGGTCTTTGTGATTATCTCTGAAATGATTGCGATTAAATACGGCATCCAGGGCAGTTTTGACCCAAGTCGTATTGCCTCTCAGATCATCGTCGGCGTGGGGTTCCTTGGCGCTGGTGCAATCATGCTACAAGGTAACAGAGTTTCAGGTCTTACTACGGCAGGTGGTCTCTGGGTCACAGCCGGTATTGGTATGGCTGCAGGATTCGGCTTGTTTAGTCTTGCATTTATCGTAGCAGCACTTATCTTTGTAGTACTCACAGTGGTGAATATTGTCGAAGAACCTATTAGAAAAATGTCTGGTCAAAAAATAGATACAACGCAAAATTAATTTTTAACGAGATGGATTCAACTGAAATTAGATCAAGATTTTTGAAATTTTTTGAAAAACGTGGGCATGCGATTATTCCCTCAGCTTCTTTGGTGCCTGAGAATGATCCATCTGTTTTGTTCAATACTGCAGGCATGCAGCCACTTGTCCCATACCTACTCGGGCAAGATCACCCGATGGGCACTCGCCTCGTTAATGTTCAAAAATGTGTCCGCACTCAAGACATAGATGAAGTCGGAGACAATACTCACGATACTTTTTTTGAGATGATGGGGAATTGGTCTCTCGGAGATTATTTCAAAGAAGATGCCATCAAGTGGAGTTATGAATTTCTAACTTCAAAAGAAGAGGGCTTAGGCTTAGATCCAAAGAGACTATATGTCACTGTCTTCGAAGGTGATGAAAACGCACCCAAGGATACTGAAGCATTTGATATCTGGAAAAAATACGTGCCAGAGCATCGCATTTACTACATGAGCGCAAAGAGTAATTGGTGGAGTGTTGGAGACAATGGTCCGTGTGGTCCTGACACCGAGATGTTTTATGATGTCACAGACGAAGGTCTCGGAGATATGACCAAAGAAGAATACATGCAAGCCGATGACAAGCAGCAGGTTGTAGAGATTTGGAACGACGTGTTCATGCAGTTCCTGAAAGAAAATGGTAAAGTTGTTAGCAAACTAGTAAAACAAAACGTAGATACAGGTTCGGGTTTGGAGCGAGTCGTCATGGCGGTGCAAGGCAAGAATAATATTTTCGATACTGATTTATTTGCAGCGTCGATGGATATCATCCGTAAAGAAGCTAAGGCTTATAATGAAAAATCTGCACGCATTGTTTCGGATCATATCCGTACAAGTATATTTATGATTGCTGATGGAGTGTTGCCTTCAAATAATGCACGAGGGTATATATTACGCCGTCTGCTTCGTCGCGCAATACGGCACTCTGACGTACTCGGGCTACCTGTGGGTGTTATTTCAAATAATCTTGTTAGGGAAGTTGTTAAAAAATACAAAAATACTTATGAAAATCTAGTCGATGCTCTTATCAGCCCAGTTATTCAAGGCGAAGAATCTAAAGTCCGAAAGACTCTAGAACAAGGTCTCAAAGAATTTGAAAAAGGTACAGATCCATTTATATTATTTACTACATACGGTTTCCCTATCGAGCTCACTCTTGAATTAGCTGCCGAAAAGGGCATCAAGATAGATATGGATTCTTTTAATGCAAAGATGTCCGAACATCAAAAACTTTCTCAGACTGCATCCGCAGGTATGTTCAAGGGCGGTCTCGCAAATCATAATGAAAAGACTGTTCGGCTTCATACTGCCCACCACCTTCTCCTTGCAGCACTCCAAGATATAGTAGGACCCGAAGTTAAACAACGGGGTAGTAATATCACCGAAGAACGACTGCGCATAGATTTCTTATGTGATCACAAGCTGACGGATGAAGAAAAACAAAAAGTTACGGATTGGGTCAATGATAAAATAAAACGAGGACTCAATGTGATCCGCCGAGAGATGTCCTTTGACGAAGCACAAAAGATCGGTGCTCAGATGGAATTCGGAGCAAAATACGGCGAGCGTGTGTCTGTGTACTTCATAGAAGATGAAAATGGTAATGCCGTATCCAAAGAATTTTGCGGTGGTCCACATGTGAATAATACAAGCGAACTCTCTACTTTTAAAATTCAAAAAGAAGAAGCCGTTGCTCAAGGCATCAGACGCATAAAAGGCGTGCTTGTTTAGCTGTTTTAAAATAAAATATGGTACACCCCGTAGTAGAGCTTTGAAAAAGCTTCACTACAGGGTACAATATAAGCATGGGTATCTTTTCTTTACCTAAAAAACAAGATGAATTAGTTTTGGTTTTTGATATTGGATCTTCTTCTGTAAAAGCAGCTCTTTTTTACCTACAAAAAAGCGGCATTCCGAAAATTATTTTCTCCGCTCGCGAACCGATCATGCTCGAAGATTCGATTTCTGTTGATAGGTTCCTTGCCCTCACTCTAAAAGCGCTCGAAACAGTATCTGAAAAAGTATATCGTCGGGGATTAGGTGCACCACATAAGATTTTCTGTGTCTTGTCGTCTCCGTGGCATACGTCTCATACTCGTATTATTAATTTTCAAAAAAATACACCTTTTACCTTTACACCCAAACTTGCTGACAGTCTAATCCAAAAAGAGATAGGTGTGATGCAAGACGAGTATCTCAAAAAATATCCTCACATCGGCAACACACTTCGTTTGATTGAATTAAAAAATATTAAGATTAGTTTAAATGGTTACGAGGTGAATGACCCAGTGAATAAAAAGGCAAAAGAGCTTGAGATGGTAGTCTTTGTCTCACTCACCGAAGAAGAAGTATGTAAAAAGATAGAGAGTACTATTTTTAAGAATTTTTCTCTGCAAGATATTAAATTCTGCTCACTTACCATGGCTTCGTTTACGATCGTACGAGATTTGTACGCACACCAAGAGAACTTCCTGCTCATCAATATTGGTGGTGAGGTGACTGACATCGCCATGGTTAAGAACAACACCTTGCGTGAGTCTGCTTCTTTCCCGCTCGGCATTAACTTTATGATGCGTCGCATTGCATCCGAGATGCATGTGACTTTAAGTGAAGCCAAATCTCTTATCTCTCTTTTCAAGGACGGACATGCTGAGGCACAGACTGCTACTACCCTCGAACCAAGTATTAAAAAGCTCAAAAGTGAATGGTTGGTCCAATTTCAGACATGTTTGGCGAACTTATCAAATGATATATCGATACCCGCGTTTGTATATATTACCGTCGATAAAGACCTCGCAGATTTTTTTGGAGAGGTGATCAAGACCGAGCAGTTTAATCAATACACCCTCACAGAGTCAAAATTCCAAATTATATTCTTAAATATTCAGAATCTGCAGGGTATCGCTACGCTAGGTCCAGACGTTATTTTCAATGCCTTCCTCACCATCGACGCAGTGTATATTAATCGTTTCTTGAGTCATGGCTTGGTAGCCTAAAAATATATGCCAAAGAATTTATTTCAAGACATGGTAAAAACAAAGACAGTCGAGCGCACAGCTCCTAAAAGAGAGGTGTCTCGTCGTGTCACACCAGAATACATCTACGAAGGTGGCTTTAATGCACAGCGTCCACAAAGAGGTGGTGGGTCAAAATATGGTCTGTGGGTTGTCGCCGGTGTGTGTGTCCTGATTTTTCTTTTTGCACTTTCGTTTTTATTTGCATCCGCACAGGTTACCATCAATCCAAAAGTAAAAGATTATGAGATAAGTGATACCCTCGGAGCCATCAAAGATGTAAATGAAAATGGTCTTTCGTATGATATCGTGATTCTCTCTGGAGAAGAGACAAAAACAATAGTTACGACAGGAGACGAGGATGTCGCACAAAAGGCGACAGGTAGAGTGGCGATATTCAACAATTTTTCTAATGCACCACAAAAACTAGCTAAAGGCACAAACCTCGAAGGCTCAAACGGTAAAATATACAAGATAGATGCCGCAGTCTCTGTGCCTGGCATGACCGCTCCAGACGAACCAGGTAAAATAGAGGTGGGCATTACCGCCAAAGATGCTGGTGCTGAGTACAATACTGATCCTATTGATTTCAAGATCTCGAGTTTCAAGGGAACCTCAAAGTACGACAAATTTGACGTAAAGTCTGTCACCGGAGGCGCCATTTCTGGTGGATATGTCGGCAAGTCTCCAGTGTTGTCGGATGCAGAAAAGACCCAAGCAGTGGCGGATCTCAAAGTAAAACTCCAAGACAAGCTTCTCAAGAAAGCCACCGAACAAATCCCAGCTGGCTTTGTGTTGTTTAAAGATGCTGTATTTTTGAGCACCGATGATGTAAACATCATCGACCTCAGTGCATACAAAGACAACACGCTCCCTATCACGCTCAAGGGGACGATGTATGGCTTCCTCTTTAATGAAAAGAATCTTACTCAAAAACTCGCCAAGGATGTGATCGCAGACTATGACAACAGCACTCCACTTTATATACAAAATATCAAAGATCTCAAGTTTACCTTGAACGACAGAGACATCTCTTTTGCTGATGTACAAAGTATCAATTTCACATTGACTGGCACCGCAAAATTCGTCTGGCAATTCGACCCGGAGACCTTCAAAGAAACCATCCTCGGTAAACATAAAACAGAATTCAATCAAATACTCGCTGAGTATAAAAACGTGGATTCTGCAGAGCTCACACTCAGTCCTTTCTGGATTCGCACCATTCCCGAAAAGCTAAAAGACATCACCGTCACAGTGAACTACCCACAGTAGTTTGACCTTATCTTATAATTCTGTTATTATTTACACATATACATGAGTGATCAAACAAAAGATAAATTATTAACTGCACGGGGAGTTGTCACTGAAGCTTTACCATCTACTTTATTCAGAGTACTGATACAAGATAAGGAAGGTGAGAAAGAAATCTTAGCGTATTTGTCTGGAAAGATGCGTATGCATAGAATAAAAGTTTTAATCGGTGATACTGTCGAAATTGTCCTCGATTCCTATGGTGGAAAAGGCAGGATCGTAAAAAGGTTGTAATTTTTTTAATAATAGTGTATTATATCAAGTATAGTTTTTAAAGAGTTTATAGCATTAAAAAATAAGGGTTTTTTCCCTTTTTTTGTGCCATGTTAAGTCAAATCTTTTATGAAAATAAAATCAGCTGTAAAAAAAATTTGTAATAATTGTAAAATGGTTAAAAGAGCCAGACATTTAAGGATTATTTGTATTAACCCTAAACATAAACAAAAACAATAATTATGAGAATACTCGGAATAACAATCCCAGACGAAAAAAGACTAGAATACGGACTTACTGTCCTCTTTGGTATTGGTTTGTCTACTGCACGTAAAATTTTAAAACAAGTTGACATTGATGCAGGTCGTAAATCTAAAGACCTGACTCCAGATGAAGAAAACAAGATCCGTGCGGTTATCGAAAGTATGACAATCGAAGGAAACCTAAAGCGCGAAGTTTCTGCAAACATAAAACGCCTCAAAGATGTAAAGAGTTACCGAGGTGTCAGACACACAAAGAGATTACCAGTCCGGGGTCAACGTACAAAGACAAATTCACGAACAGTTCGAGGAAATGTCCGAAGAACGATGGCATCAGGTAAGAGAAAAGAAAGTAAAACATAATTTTTTATGGCAGACACAAAAGACACAACAATACCAACAGAAGGCGCAGAAACAAAAGGCACTGCAAAAGGAAGCAAGAAGAAACTTGCTGCTGGGGTTCTACACATCGAAGCTACATTCAATAATACGAAGGTACTTTTTTCTGATAAGAATGGTAATACACTTTTCTGGTCAAGTTCAGGTAGCTTAGGTTTCCGTGGTGCAAAGAAGGGTACACCGTTCGTAGCATCTAAGATCGGAGATCTTATCGGGGGTAAAGCTGCAGCAATAGGAGTAAAAGAAGCAGACGTTGTGGTTCTCGGTGTTGGTTCTGGGCGTGAATCAGCTATTAGATCATTTATGGCGCATGGGATACAAATCACATCTATATTAGATGCGACACCAGTGCCACACAATGGACCAAAGGCAAAGAAGCCTCGCAGAGTATAGTTTTAATAATTTATTTCATTTAATAATATGATATCCAAACCAAAATTTAAAATTTGTAGAAGACTAGGACCAGGAGTATATGACAAATGTCAGACTGTGAAGTTTTCTACTGCATCCGCAAAGGGTGGTTTTGGTGGTAAGCGTCCAAAGGCGTTATCTGAATACGGAGCTCAATTCATCGAAAAACAAAAAGTTCGATTCTCTTATGGAGTTTCTGAAAGACAGCTCTCTAACTATGTGAAGAAGGCTTCTACTGTAAAGGGTGCTGGTACTGTTGATAAATTTTACGAAGGACTCGAGCTTCGTCTCGACAATGCGATCTATCGCATGGGTCTCGCTCCGAGCCGACGTGCTGCACGCCAGATGGTGTCTCATGGACATTTTGTCATTGATAACCACAAAGTCACTATCCCTTCTTACGAGCTCAAACTCGGTGATGTGATCAAGGTACGTGAAGGTTCAAAGAGTAAGAAGATATTCCAAGATTTAGCTACAAAAATGAAAGACTACACTGCACCAAACTGGCTTAGGTTTGATATCGGTAAGATGGAAGGCAGCATACTTGCAAAGCCAAAGAACATAGACACATTTTTAAATTTAAATGCGGTGCTTGAATTTTATAGTCGTTAAATTATTTATAACTTTTATTTATTATCAACTTTAATATTTTCATAAAATCATGCCTGAATATAAAATAATAATACCTTCTAAGCCACGTGTTGTGCTAGAAGAAGAAAATAAGGGAGTTTTTGAAATCGATGGTCTATACCCTGGATATGGTCATACCCTTGGTAACAGTCTCCGAAGAATCATATTGTCTTCATTGCCTGGTGCAAGTATTACATCTATCAAGATCGATGGTGTTTCTCATGAATTCCAAACAATCGATGGTATCAAAGAAGATGTGATCGTTATGATTTTAAATTTGAAAAAGGCTCGTTTTAAGATGGTCTCTGATGAACCTCAGACAGCTACTATTTCTATTAAAGGACCAAAACAAGTAACTGCAGGAGACATCAAAACAAGCGGACAAGTAGAAGTATTAAACCCTGAACTATACCTTGCTGAGGTCACTGGAAAAGTAAATCTAGAAGTCGAATTAAAGATAGAAAAAGGACTTGGATTTATTCCAAAAGAAGTTTTCCATAAAGAAAAAGTGGATGTGGGTACTATCGCTGTAGATGCGATCTTTACTCCTATCCGTCGTGTCGCATACGAAGTTGAAAACATGCGTGTAGGCGACAAGACGAACTTCAACAGACTTCGAATTTCTATCGAAACAAATGGCACCCTTACTCCTCGTGAGGCACTTACTGAATCTATCAGTATCATGATCAAACAATTGAAAGCGATCGTAGACTTCAAAGAAGTCGAAGAGGAAGCAGAAGCACCAGCAGTAGCTGAAAAGAAATCAGTAAAAACAGAAAAAGAAGCTGATGACAAAGATGCAGTAGATGTGGCAGACGTACTTAAGACTCGCACAGACAGCCTCGATCTTTCTACTCGCACATTGAATGCACTTACATCTGCAAATATCCGTACACTTGGAGGACTCGCTCGTAAGAAGAGAGAAGACTTACTCGAAGTAGAAGGTATTGGTGAAAAGGGAATTACAGAAATTAAAAAAGTATTAGCTAAATTCGGTTTGAATTTAAAAGAATAATATGAGACACCACAACGCAAACAGAAAATTTGGACGCAGTAAAACACAAAGACACGCACTTTTGAACTCTTTGGCGTATAACCTGATCGTACGCGGTAAGATCAAGACAACAACCGCCAAAGCAAAAGAACTTCGCCCATTCATAGAAAAGCTCGTCACTCGTGCAAAAGCAGGCACACCAGCAGGACGCCGTATTGTCCTTGCAAAGCTCGGAGGCAGCCATACAAAAGAAGTCAAAAAGCTTTTTGATGTAATCGCACCAAAATACGCAGACAAAAAAGGAGGATATACAAGAATATTAAAGCTTGGGGTTCGAAAGTCTGACAGTGCACCAGTCGCTATCATCGAGTTTGTATAATTTGCCTTATATTCAAAATTAATTTAGTATGAAAACAATGAAAAAAGCAACAGCCAAAAAAACAATAGAGGTAAAAGAGACAAAGACAATCGATGCAAGTGGCAGAACTCTTGGAAGAGTTGCTAGTGAAATCGCTATAAATCTCCTCGGTAAGACAAAGCCTACATTTGAACGCAATAAATACACTGGTATGCCTGTGCACGTGACCAACGCTGGTAAAATCCGCATCACTCCAAAGAAACTCGAGAGTATTTACCACACACGATATTCTGGTATCCCAGGTGGTCTACGTATCTTGAAAGGTACTGAGACCGCTGAGAAGAAAGGTATGAGAGAGCTCGTCAGACTTGCTGTGTATCACATGCTCCCAGGAAACAAACTTCGCCGTACTATGATGAAACATTTAACAATCGAAGAATAATTATATGGCAACTACAGACACAAAAGACAAATATATAGAGGCAATAGGACGAAGAAAGACTTCAACTGCACGTGTGCGTATCACACCTGCGAGTAAGGCAAGCTTCATCGTGAACGATCTTGATGCAAAAGAATATTTTAAAACTGATGATCAGCGTCGCTTGATTCTCGACCCTATGATCAAGGGAGTAAAAGAAGGCGAAGAAAAAAACACCAAATGGGCAGTAGAAGCACATGTAAACGGTGGAGGTATACACTCTCAAGCCGAAGCTATCCGTCATGGACTTTCTCGTGCACTTGTTAAATCAGATGAAGAACTTCACACTACACTCAAAGGACTCGGATTCTTAAAGCGTGATCCAAGAGCAAAAGAACGCCGCAAATTCGGACTCAAGAAAGCTCGTAAGGCACCTAAATGGTCAAAACGTTAATTCAAAACTCCCCGCAAGGGGAGTTTTCTTTTTGATCATTTTGAAAAAAATAAAAATCAAACTTTTAGCCGGTACGGATTTTTTGAAGCTTAAAAAATCCTGAAATTGGCTCGCCGTCGCTCGCCAAACCCCTTTAAAAGTTTATTTTTATTTTTTTATAACCTCTTTCAAGAGGGGTTTTTTTATGCTAAAATGCAAGCTATGAGTGACGAAGAAAAAAAAGAAAACACTACACCCCAAGAAGAAGCCGATGAGGAGATAGTCGAATTTGAGTTCAACGAAGACGGTGAAGAAGACCTCAAAAAGACTTTAAAGAAGCTCAGGCTTGATCTTAAGGTAGCTAAAAAAGAAAAGGACGAGTATTTGACTGGTTGGCAAAAAGAGCGAGCTGATTTTGCTAATTATAAAAAAGGCGAAGACGACAGGCTTGCAAACTACAAAGAAAGCATGCGGGAAAATATCCTGAGTAATTTCCTATCTATTATGGACAGTTTCAATATGGCTTTTTCAAACAAGGAAGCATGGGAAAAGGTAGATGTAGGATGGAGAAAAGGTGTGGAATATATCTATTCTCAGATGAATGGCATTTTCGAAGAATATGGAGTCAAAGAGATAGGGAAAGAAGGCGAAGCATTTGACCCAAGCATGCATGAGTCCATAGAGACAGTAGAGACAGATGATAAAGCAAAAGATCACACCATCGCCAAGGTGATTCAAAAAGGTTACAAGATGGGTGAACGTGTCATGCGCCCAGCACGCGTGAACGTGTATGGATATAAATCTTAACCATGGAAAGTCAAACCAAAAATTGCACGACCTGTAAGACTGACTTTGTGATCGAAGTCGCTGATTTGAAGTTTTATGAAAAGATAAAAGTCTCTTCACCCACCCTGTGTCCACTCTGCAGACAGCAGCGTCGCTATGCCTGGAGGAATGAACGAACTTTATATCGAAGACCATGCGATATGTGCGCAAAGAGCACGGTGACCATCTATTCTGCAAACAAGCCATACAGTGTGTACTGCAATGAATGCTGGTGGAGTGATAAATGGGATCCAGCAGAATACGGTCGTGATTTTGATTTCTCTCGTCCATTCTTTGAGCAGTTTGCCGAACTCCAGCATGAAACTCCTCGTATGGCACTCCTCAATAAAAACAGTGTGAATTCAGAATACACAAACCATTCTGCAAACAATAAAAATGTGTATCTGTCTTTTGCTACTTTTGATAGTGAAAACATCATGTACAGTACATGGATTTTTAATAACTCTCGTGACTGTATGGATTGTAGCTTTATTCAAGAGAAGGGTGAGCGCCTCTATGAAGTCATCGATTCCCGCACCTCGTATCAATGCCAATACGGCATGTTCTTAAAAGATTGCTCGAGTTGTATGTATTGTTATGATTGTCGTGGTTCAAATGATTGTTTTATGTCGACAAACCTTCGCAATAAAAGCTATGTATTTCGCAATGTGCAGCTCACTCGCGAAGAGTATGTAGAAAAAATGAAAGAGATTGATTTCTCATCATTTGAGACAAGGGAACAATTGAAACAAGAATTCAAAGAGCTTATGGAGTCGACCGCAGTGCATCGCTTTGCAGTCAACGAGCGCAACGTGAATTCTGTCGGATCATTACTCTATGATTGTCGTAATGTCACCCAAGCATTCGAAGTCGATAAAGGTGAAAATGCTAAATACATCTATGGTGGACTCGAACTCAAAGATTCTATGGATATATATCATGCAGGATTTAATTCTGAGCTTTGTTATGAGTTACATGGCTGCACCCGGAGTCCAAATTGCCAGTTCTGTCATTTGTGTTATGACGATGTAAATGTTATGTATTCTGATACCTGCCAAAACAGCCAGAACCTCTTTGGATGTGTCTGTGTAAAGAAAGGCGAGTACATGATCTTTAATAAAAAATATTCAAAAGAAGACTACCTTAACCTAAAAGAAAAGATCATCGAACATATGAAGTCTACCGGAGAGTTCGGAGAATTTTTCCCTCCATCTATCGCCCCTGTGTACTACAACGAAACCCAAGGCAATATGTATATGCCACTTTCCAAAGACGAAGTGCTCGCAAAAGGTTGGCACTGGGAGGATAATACCCCAGGTACATTTGGCAAAGAAACTATTTCTGTAAATGATATCCCAGACAGGATAGGTGATGTGGATGACACCATCATCAAAGAGATTTTTGCTTGTAGTGCATGTAATAAAAATTACAATATTTCTCAAAACGAACTCTTGTTTTATAAAAAAGAAAACCTGCCATTGCCGAGAAAGTGCCCAAACTGCAGGTATCAAAGGCGTTTTGATATGCGTCCAGCCCGAAGACTGTGGCATCGGGTTTGTATGTGTGATAGGTCTCATGCGCATCATGCCGGGGGTGCCTGCGCAGTAGAATTCGAGACATGTTATGCACCAGAGCGCCCTGAGCAGGTCTACTGTGAGCAGTGTTATCAGCAAGAAGTATATTAATTTAAAAAATGTCAAGGTTAAACCTTGACGTAAGGTTATGAAAAACGAAGTAAAGAATTGCCAAAACTGTAAACAAGATTTTGTCATAGATAGCGAAGATTTCTCTTTCTATCAAAAGATCCAGGTGCCTCCACCGACGTTTTGCCCAGAATGTCGCATGATTCGTAGGATGATGTGGAGAAATGTGCGTTCTTTGTACAAGTGTGCATGTGGTATGTGTGGCAAGTCTCTTGTCTCGATGTATCCTGACACAGACACTGCGCCCGTACTCTGCACTGACTGTTTTAATGGCGATGCATATGATCAGTTTGCGCACGCCAAAGACTATGATTTCTCTAAAACTTTTTTTGAACAATTGCGAGAATTACTCGCGGTCAACCCTCGGTTTTATGCATATAAATTTGGGAATTTAGTAAACTCAGACTTTACCAATTATTCCAAAGACAACAAAAATGCTTATCTTGCGTATTCTGTGGTGGACTGCGAAGATGTGATGTATTCTGAGACCATCGATAAGTCTAAAAATAGCCTTGATTGTTATGCAGTGGAGAGGATCGATGGCTGTTCGTACAATGTGGATTGTAATGGGAATTACAATACGCACTACGCAGTAAAATCAAACAACAGCATTGATTCATATTTTATTTACGACTGCGTGAATTCATCACATTGTTTTATGTCTACAAATTTACGCAATGCTCAGTATTATTTCAAAAATCAAAAATATACCAAAGAAGAATACGCAGAAAAATTAGCAGCATGCAGACTCGACACACATACGGGCATTGAGCAAGCAAAAGCGGAATTCAATGAAATGATCAAAGAGAAGGCGATACACAAATACGCATTTATGTATGGCGTCGAAAATGTGTCTGGTGATTATCTGCATAATATCAAAAATGCCAAGCGGTGTTTTGATGGCAGTGATGCCGAAAACATAGCCTACAGTATGCGTGTGATAGACAGGGTAAAGGATTCGTACGACATGCAGGGTGTGGGGTTCAATGCTGAGCTTGTATACGAAGTCGTCGCAGCGAGTGCGAATTCGTATAAAGATTTCTTTTGTTACCTTACATTACAGGGAGCCAGAGAATGCGAATACTCACTCGTTCTAAAAAATTGTTCAAATTGTTTTGGTTGTATCGGACTTATTAATGCACAATACTGCATTTTTAATAAACAGTACGAGAAAGAAGAGTATTTTGAAATGGTCGCAAAGATAAAGAAGCATATGATGGATATGCCGTATGTAGACAAGATGGGCAGAGTGTTTGCGTATGGAGAATTCTTCCCGTACGATCTCTCTCCATTTGGCTATGATGAGACGAATGCTCATGATTTTTTCCCTATTTCCAAAGAAGAGGCAGTAGCGAAAGGGTACAACTGGAAAGAAAAACCAAAGCGAGATTATAAGATCACCATCGACAGCAGTGCCTTACCAGATGCAATTCTCGATGTGTCCGAAGACATCTTTAAAGAAGTCATTTCTTGTCCGAACAATGGTGATCAAATGAAGCAATGCACGAGTGCCTTCAAGATCCTCCCATTTGAACTACAGTTCTATAAACAAAAAGGTTTGCCGTTACCGAGGTATTGTCCGAACTGCCGTCATTATGAAAGACTAAAATATAGAAATCAAATGAGGCTCTATACGAGAACTTGCATGTGTGATAAAACACACCCAAACCATCAAGGCACCTGCGCAGTAGAATTCGAGACAACATATGCCCCCGAGCGACCAGAGAAAGTATATTGCGAGAAATGCTATCAGCAGGAGGTATATTAAAATGAGAAAAATTATAAATATAAAAACAAAAGAGGAAATCGAATTAAAGAGAGAAAATCTACCAATGATGATACACGGTAAAGAGCATTCAGGAGCCTCTTTATTCTCTGTTGTCGTAGTCGCGGGGCTACATGATGCAGGTAACAAACTTCTAATTTATACTGCATACCCTATGGCAAAAGAGGAATTTCTTTCTCAGATCGAAACTAAAGATAATGTATTTTATTTAGAAGATGAAAAAGATCTTGAAAAGGCATTGCTGTTTCAAACTATTTTTATTGCTAGTGGTAATATCGACTTATTTACTAAAGTAATTACTAATTATTATGTGAGCGATCGAGTTATTTTTATAAAAAATATCGATACAATACAAATTCCTTTATATAATATAATTTCGTCGTTTCGACTTCTTCTTTCTGGTGATTTTGAATCAAACCCAATACAAAAAGCTTTAACAGATATTCCTTATAAAACAAAAATTTTCTTCAGCTCTCTAGGCGGGGAAGTACTACCCTTTTTACAAAAATACCATGCATATATAAAAACCAATGTAGTTGAAGATATAATAGTTACTTTGCTTGACTAAAGTATGGTATTAAAACTTCAGCATACTAGCATACTGACAGAGGGCAGAGTTATGTAATTTGTTAGTAGAGCTTCTAATACATTACCAACAGCTTACTGAGTAGGATTATATGAATAATCTTAGTATAATTTAATAATGAAATTTTTAAATACAAAGCGTTTCATGGTATTTAGCATCCTTATCCTGTTACTCGTCGGAGGTTTTTTTATGTACACAAATATATTTGATAATTCGAAAGATATAAGTGTAGATACTGATAGTCACTTAAACAATCAAACCGATAATTTATTAAGCTGGCATTCAAGTGATATGTTTACTGGGTTTGATAAAATAATCGCTTACATGAAAAAAGAAGACCCTACTGTGCCGGTTCTTTTACCCAAAGAGCTTATAGGAATCGATAAAAAAAATTCCTTTGGTGACGACCTATATGCTTCAGTAGGCAGAGAAAATGAAATGTATTCTGTAAACCTTTATTATGGGCGGAATTGTAGTGATGATGCTTGCTTAGTGGTAGAATTTTGGAGCGATGCATCTGGAACTATAGATATGGCTACTCATCTACAAAGAATTGATCTCTTGAATGGCATTACAGGTTATTACTCGCCGCGAAAATGTCTCACTGCTTGTTCTCCTCAATATATATCATGGGTATATAAAGGTAGGACATACACAATAGCTTTAAAACTAAATAATAATAAAGATGATCTAATTGCTTTAGCCAACTCATCAATTCAAAATGCCTCTGATATAAGTATAAATAAAGCTACCACAGAAACAGTGGTGACTGATCCGTGTGCTGGCAGGTTTGATATTAGCCCCGAGAAGCTTAGAGCAGGTATTTCAGCTAAAACATGTGAAGAGGCGACTGTGGTTGCTTTGGATGCAGATTGTCGAGCGGGCTCAACGATAGACCTGTATCCGGATTCCTTGGTGGCTGATCTATGTAATGAGGAAATTGCACATAGTAATATTTCCGTCGCCCTAAATGCGAAGCTCAAAAAAGGACTAAATGATTGCCAGGAAAAATATAAAAACCAAGATGGCACACTCTACCTTTCTCTTGAAAGTTCTTGTGAGTTGCAAGTTTTGCAAAATATTACAAGAGAATTTAAGACGCATTAATTAACAGGTTCATTATTTCCCAAAAGACTCAAAGAGGACTTTTTTGGTTTCCCCGCCTGCATTAGCTATGCTGAAAGCATTGCGGGCAGGTTCGTCTAATTACTAAAGCTTTCCATAAACGCCTTTCTTGAAGCAGAATCAATATTATCTGTAACAAGTATTATCATCTCTGTGGTCAGTTCGAGGTCTTTTTTGATATTTGTAAATAAGTGTTCGTATGGGTACGGGGAAATCCATACAGAATTTTTCAAACATACAAAATTCGCTTTTTTGAGGAGATAGCGCAGGCTTTCTCGTTCACTTTTTCTGCTCTCTGGTAGATCGAGTAAAATGATTCTCCAAAATCCATCCCATGTGGTGCTCGCTAGCATGGTTTCGTTTTCTAGTTTTAAACTATTAACTTTTTTCTTGCCTTCTTTGGTGAGGCGAGCGTATTCATTTTGAGATGAAGAAATATGCTCCACGAGTCCGGCTTCGCGAAGTCCTTTGAGCGAACGAGTGATAGCATACTTGCCGCCATCTTCTATGTTTTGTAATTCGGGGAGGGAAATGGCTGGTTTTTCAGCTAAAATTTTAAGTATTTTTTTGGAATAATTTATTTTTGCCATAAAATGCTTGACCCTGTAGTGAAACTTTAATTAAAGTTCTACTACGGGGTTGACACAAATACAGGATATCATATATACTGTATTTAGCAAGTATTTCGTGGTCACGAAATACATGTAAATTACAAAATGTTCATATAAATTAATACTTTTTATAAAGCAATCTATCTGAGCTTGCTAGCTCAGCGAACTGCTCGGACCGTCGTCCTGCGCAAGGCTTTCTAAAAAGATTAATTTTATTCACAAGATTATTAATTAATAAAATAAAAAAATTATGAGTAAAATAATAGGTATAGACTTGGGTACTACAAACTCAGCATTCGCTGTCATAGAAGGCGGTGCTCCAAAAATTATTGAAAATATCGAAGGTGCTCGTACGACACCGAGTATCGTTTCTATCGCTAAAAACGGCGACAGACTCGTCGGACTTCTCGCAAAGCGTCAGGCGGTGACTAACCCAGAAAATACTGTGTACGGTATCAAGAGATTCATGGGTCACAACTTTGAAGATCCAGAAGTTCAGAAAGATTTGAAGAATGCATCATTCAAAATCCAAAAATCAGCAAATGGTGGAGTCGAAGTAAAGATCGGCGACAAATGGATGCGTCCAGAAGAAATCTCTGCGATGATCTTGGGTAAGATGAAAGCAGATGCAGAAGCAAAACTCGGCGAGAAAGTTACCGAAGCTGTCATAACAGTACCTGCATACTTTAACGATGCACAAAGAAAAGCTACAAAGGACGCAGGAGCGGTCGCAGGACTCGATGTAAAGAGAATCATCAACGAGCCTACTGCAGCAGCACTAGCATATGGATTCAATAAAAAGAAGAATGAAAAAGTAGTTGTATACGACTTTGGAGGTGGTACGTTCGATGTATCAGTACTTGAGATCGGTGACGACGTTATCGAAGTTAAATCTACAGATGGAGACAGTCACCTCGGAGGTCGTGATATAGACCATAAGATCATCGCTTGGATCGCAGAAGAATTCAAAAAGACTTCAGGAGTGGATGTGCGTAATGACAAGCTCGCATTACAACGCCTCGACGAAGCTGCAGAAAAGGCAAAGATCGAACTCTCTACTTCTATAGAAACAGAGATCAACATTCCATTCATCACATCTACTGCCGAAGGACCACAGCACTTACTCCTAAAGATGACTCGTGCACAGCTCGAAGCTATCGCAGATGAATACATCACTCGAAGTATTGAGATCACAAAGCGTGCGATGAATGCATCTGGATTCAAGATGGAAGACATGAATGAGATCATCATGGTCGGAGGTCAGACTCGTATGCCAAAGATCGTCGAAGAAGTAAAGAAAGTTTTCGGCAAGACTCCAAACCTTTCTATCAACCCTGATGAAGTCGTCGCTCTCGGTGCTGCGGTGCAAGCCGGAGTACTCCAAGGAGACGTGCGTGATGTGCTTCTCCTCGACGTGATCCCGCTATCTCTTGGTATCGAGACTTTGGGGGGTGTAGCTACAAAGCTTATCGAACGAAATACGACAATCCCTGCAAATAAATCTCAGACCTTCTCTACTGCAGCAGACAATCAGACGAGTGTGGAGATCCATATCGTCCAAGGTGAACGCCCTATGGCAAGTGATAACAAATCTCTCGGAAGATTTATCCTCGACGGAGTGCCACCAGCACCACGCGGTATGCCGCAAATCGAAGTATCTTTTGATGTGGATGCAAACGGTATCCTAAACGTAACTGCAAAAGATAAAGCGAGCGGCAAGACTCAGTCTATAAAGATCGAAGCAAGCTCAGGACTCAAAGACGAAGATATCAAGAAGATGCAACAGGATGCTGAACTTCATGCAGAAGAAGACAAGAAGAAAAAAGAAGTTGTCGATATTAAAAACACAGCAGAGATGACTATCTACACCGCAGAAAAAGCACTCAAAGATAATGATACAAAACTTCCTGCTGAACTCAAAGACAGCGTGAATGCAAAGATCACTGCAGTCCGCGGAGTCAAAGACGGTACAGACGGCGAAGCGATAAAGAAGGCGACTGAAGAGCTTTCAGCTGAGATGTCTAAGATCGGTGAAGCTATGGCAAAAGCCGGAGCCACACCAGAAAGTGGCACTACTGCGGAAGCTCAACCAGAAGAAGTACAAGCAAAAGATGCTGATTTTAAAGAAGCTCCAAAGGAAGGAGAAGAACCTAAAGCATAATTAAAAGCCCCGAAAGGGGCTTTTGTGTTGAAAATATTATTAAAGTAATTTAGTCAAATTTAATGAAAAAAATAGAATTTTTAAAAGGAAAACTTAATGTTAATGGATATGAATTTATAGTTAGGAATGGTTCATTGGGTGATAGGTATACAGAATCTGAGCTAGAGGAACTTAATAACTTAACTATCGAGGGAATTGCTAATATTCCACATTCTCAAAAAACTCTCTTGGTTGGTGAATTTTCTCCGTCTCCTAATGAATTATGGTCTGTAATGCAAGGAAATGCTAAATTCACTTGTCTTACAAATGATGGTCGTTCACTCGATTATGACTTACAGCTTTTTGGAGAACTCAATGGTTCTGTCCTAGCTTCCCAGGTGTAAATTTTCATGTCGACTCAAAAAGAAACAGCTTGCCCCGCCTAGTCCAGGCGGGGTGAAAATTTATTCGATATAATATAGAAATGTCTACAAGAAAAGAAACTATAGAGTTTGTTTTACAGAAATTAGGGGAGTCGAATAGGTTCGCCACACGGGCGATGTTTGGTGAATATGCGTTGTATTGTGATCCAAGTGGAAAAGCCACCGCTTCCAGCGGGGTCCCGCCAAAGGCGGTGATCGTCGGGCTGATTTGTAATGATCAGTTGTATGTAAAGATATTGCCGGAGTCCGCAGAACTCGAAGATATCTGTGAAAAAGATGAAGCGTATCCAGGATCAAAGCAGTTTTATGTAGTCGAAGAATCTCAACTATCTCATATAAAAAATCTCTCAGAGATACTAATAAATATCGCAAAAACTCTACCAGCGAAAACACCAAAGAAAAAGAAAGCCAAGAAGCGTGTTTGACAACCGACCTAAAAGGGAATAATCTACCAGTAGATCACGTTCCTCTTGGTTGGTCTAATCACGCTGGGGCGGTCGCAATTTATTTTCCTGCCCTCCTCAATTTTCTGCTACTAGAACCTACCTTTTTCTTAATGTTTATGAGAGACATGAGTGAGACTAACAAGTCTCACTCTTTTATTTTTAAGTAAACCAACTTTCTCTTGACAAAAATTTTAGAAGGCATATTCTTAATAGTAGATTACCTGTCATTGGCACTCCTTTAAAAATTTTTGAATTTATCAAAAATGAATTCGAAAATTCCTTCAGTTTGCCTTCCCCCTATCCGCCTATGGAGTTCTTGATTGCAATTTAATCAAGAACTCCACCCCCAATACTTCTCACTTTCGCCCTTAAGGGGCTTTTTAGTTTTATATATATTTGCTATAGTTTATACATATGGAACTTCCTGATGTACCCATGAATAGAGACCTGACGTATCTTGGTATCGCCACATACCGAGACAAGAATCAACTCTTTGGTATCAAGCGCAAAGACCGTCGTCAGCACGTTTACCTCCTCGGAAAGTCTGGTACCGGTAAATCTGTGCTCATGTTCAATATGATCATTCAGAACATCCAAAATGGAGACGGTGTGTGCCTCGTCGACCCGCACGGAGAAAACGTGGAGGCAGTGCTCTCAGCCATTCCGGCGCATCGTGTCAAAGACGTCATTTATTTTAATCCGGCTGATACTGATTATCATATCGGGTTCAATGTCCTCGAACTCGTAGACCCGCAATACAAGCACCTCGTGGCTTCAGGGCTCATGGGTATTTTTACAAAGATCTGGGCAAACGCCTGGAGTGCGCGTATGGAATACATCTTGAACAACACCATCCTCGCCCTTCTCGACACTCCTGGTTCGACGATGCTCGGTATTCCGCGCATGCTCGTGGATAAAGACTATCGTCAGAAAATAATAGGGAATTTAAAAGACCCTGTCATCAAGGCGTTCTGGGTGCATGAATACGAAGCCTGGCAAGAAAAATTCCGTAACGAAGCCATCGCTCCGATCCAAAACAAAGTCGGGCAATTTCTCTCTACCTCGATCATCCGTAATGTCGTCGGACAAGAAAAAAGTACCATCAATATTTTCGATATGATGAACGAAGGCAAGATCTTCCTCGTGAATGTGTCAAAAGGGCGCATTGGTGAAGACAACTCGGCACTACTCGGAGGTATGATCATTACCAAGATCCAGCTCGCTGCTATGGAGCGCGTACGTATCCCCGAGGATGATCGTAAAGACTTTTATCTCTATGTGGACGAATTCCAAAACTTCGTGACGGACGCATTCGCGAGTATCCTTTCTGAGGCTCGTAAGTACCGCCTGAACCTCACCGTGGCTCACCAATACACCGCACAGCTCGTCTCTGATAAAAGTACCGCAGTGCGTGATTCTATATTCGGTAACGTCGGCACCATGATCATATTCCGCGTCGGTTCTGACGATGCTGAATTCTTGGAAAAAGAATTTGACCCAGAGTTTACTCCAGGAGACATTGTGAACCTGCCAAACTACAAGATCTATCTCAAGCTCATGATCGACGGCATCACCTCTAGGCCCTTTTCTGCAAAGACACTCCCACCGATGGTTAAAGGCGGAAATCTAGAAATAGAGAAAGCCGTCATAGAATCTTCTCGAGCATTGTATTGTAAGTCACGAGAAGATGTTGAGAGAGAAATAAACAACTGGAGTGGTATGTCGCTCGGAGATGATGGGAACAATGTACCTGGTAATATCGAAAAATTCCCAGCAGTGTGTTCATTTTGTAAAAAGGACACGACGGTGCCATTCAAGCCAGAAAAGGGTAGACCAGTATATTGCAAAGACTGCATCGCTAAAATAAAAGCAGGGGAAATCAAACCAAACAAAGACTCCATCGAACAAGTCCGTAGAGATGAAGCCGAATTTTACAGACCTTTGTCTGATCTCGGCATCGAGTTCAAGGTGCCAGAAAACATAGACTTGCCTCCACTCCCTCCTCGAGAAATAAAAGAAAACAAACCAAAGCCTGCAAACACATTTGTTCCTGTACCACGACCAGGCATGATAAAAACCATCAAGAAAGCTTTCACTCCGAAATTCGATAAAGATAGCACGGTGCCAAAGAAAACATTTAATAAAAATGTTGAAAATTTAGCATTACGAGAAGTTCTTAATAAGACCTTAGCAAAACAAGCTACTATCGTACAAGAAGAAGAAAAACAAGTAGAGCCGCCAAAGCCTGCTCTTGAGCCCATCTCCCTCGAAGCACTCAAGAGCAAGATGAAAGATGTCGTCCCTGTAAAAAAAGACAAAGCAGCGACGAGTGACGACATGAATAAATTAAAAGATCTGATTATAGAACGTACACAGTTCATCCAAGAAGACAAAGTGTCCCCTGTTAAGCCAGAGCCTGAAAAACCTACCCCATCCATACCACCCACACCTACGCCATCACCAGAAGAGAAAAAAAAGGAACCCGAGGTAACCCCACCCCCACAAACTACGAACCCTACACCACAGGCAGCAGGCATGTCGAGTAATACGAATACCTCAAACACAGGGGCACAAAAAGAAGTGCCTGAAGATGTCTTGCGCAAAATTTTAGAATAGAAAACCATGGAACCTGAACACAGACAATGCCAAAATTGCAAAACTGATTTCGTCATCGAATCTGAAGATTTTAATTTCTATCAAAAAATCCAAGTACCACCGCCGACGTTTTGCCCTATGTGTCGTGCACAAAGAAGATGGAATTTCAGAAACGAACGTGGCTTTTATAAAAGAAAATGCGATTATTCAGGCAAAGAAATCTTTGCAATGTTTGCGCCTGATTCACCGATAAAAGTCTACGACAGAGATGTCTGGCTCTCTGATGTCTGGGATCCGATGGATTATGGGAGAGATATTGATTGGTCTCGTCCATTCTTAGCTCAGATACGTGAGCTAATGCTCGATGTCCCCTTTAAATCAAAGAATGTCATAGGGGGAGTAAACAGCCTGTATTCTAATAATGCGACAGATCCAAAGAATTGTTACCTCGTGTTTAATACTACAAATCCCGAGGATTGTATGTATTCTAACGGGGTGAATTTTACACGCGACTGTGTGGATGTGTCGCATGTATCCAAATCCGAAAGTTGTTATCAGAGTTTCTGGCTCGACACCTGTTATCGTACGCACTTTTCTTCAGAATGCGGAGATTCGAGTGACCTATGGTTCTGTCGTGATTGCTATGGATGTTTGTCTTGCTTTGGATCCGTAAATTTACGAAATAAAAGTTATTACTTTTTTAATCAACCGTATTCAAAAGAAGAATATGAAAAAAAGGTCAAAGAATATAATCTGCACACGAGGGATGGACTAGAGAAAGCGAAGCAAGATACAGCTGAATTTTGGAAAAAATTCCCACACAAAAATCATCAAGGAGTTAAGAATGTAGATTCCACTGGTTCATATGTGACACATTCTAAAAACGTGAAAGAATCTTTTTTAATACGTGATAGTGAAAATTTAAAGTATTGCCAGTATCTCCAAGAGTCTCCTGGTCCAAAGGACTGTTATGATTATTCAAACTGGGGCGCGGGTGCAGAACTTGTGTATGAATCCATCTCGTGTGGTTCTGGGGCACAAAATGTGAAGTTTTGCTGGATCGCTCAAGAAAATGTGCATGATTTGGAATACTGTATGTCGTGTACGAATGGTTCACAGAATTTGTTTGGGTGCGTAGGTCTACGTAAAAAGGAATATTGTATCTTGAACAAGCAATACACCAAAGAAGAATACGCGGTCCTTCTAGAGAAAATTAAAAAACATATGAATGACATGCCGTATGTAGATGCAAAAGGCAGAGTGTATACCTATGGAGAGTTTTTCCCAAATGAATTTAGCCCATGGGCGTACAATGAAACACTTGCACAAGAATACTTTCCGCTAACCAAAGAAACCACCGAGTCCAAGGGATATAGATGGAGAGAGCCTGATACAAAAGATTATGTACCTACAGTATTGGAAGCACATATCCCTCCGGATATTACACAAGTAGATGAATCCATCACTACTGAAATCCTAGAATGCGCCCACCAGGGTGTGTGTAATCAGGGTTGCACGAAAGCATTCAGAATCATACCAAACGAATTACAATTTTATAAAAAAATAGGAGTGCCGTTGCCAACGCTGTGCCCTGCGTGCCGCACCCTCGAACGCCTCAAGATGCGTCTCGGTATAGAGCTTTATGATTCAGTGTGTATGTGTACTGGTGACACAGAGGTGGAACATTTTCATGGTAAAAATAAATGCACTAATGAATTCAAAACTGGATATGTCCCGGGTGGTAGCGATATAGTGTACTGCGAAAAATGTTATCAACAAGAAGTATATTAACCACTTTCCTAAACTAAATCACTTTATTTAACTAAAGTAGAATAAATGAGTCATCAAAGCGAAAATAGAATATGTCAAAACTGTAAACAAGATTTCGTTATTGAGCCAGAGGATTTTAATTTTTATGAAAAGATAAAAGTACCTCCACCGACGTTTTGTCCGGAATGTAGGCTGGTGCGCAGGATGATGAGTACAAATGAACGTGTGCTCTACAAACGTACATGTGACCTTACAGGGAAAGATATTTTTAGTATGTACGACAAAGATACTGTTTTCCCAGTGTATGAAACTGATGCATGGTATTCTGATGCATGGGATCCATATTCTTATGGTATGGATTTTGATGAAACGAGACCATTTTTTGAGCAATATTTAGAATTACAAAACAAGGTTCCTCGTATGTCTTTGGTCAGACAAGGTATGTCTGTGAATAGTCCATACACACACCGTGTCAGTGATCCAAAGAATTCTTATATGGTATTCAGGGCGACTTCTGCAGAAAATTGTTTGTATAGTTATATATCTACAAACATGAAAGATAGTTGTGATACGGCTTGGATGATAGAGTCTGAATTATGTTATGAGTGTGTAAATTGTGAACATTGTTATAATATTAAGTTTTCGCAAGAATCTAAAGATTGTCGAGATTCAGCTTTTTTATATGCTTGTAGAAATGTATCAAATTGTATTAGTTGTGTGAATTTAGTAAATCAAGAGTATTGTATTTTTAACGAGAAGTATTCCAAAGAAGATTATTTTGAAAAAGTAAAAGAATTTAAATTGAATACCTATTCTGGAATTAAAGAGATGGAAATGAAGTTTCAAGAATTCCGAAAGAAATTTCCACAAAGGTCTACCACTACTGTAAAATCGGAAGATATTTCAGGCAATTGGTTTTCTAATTGTAAAAATGTTACAAAATCTTTCGATTGCAACAATGTAAAAGACGGGAAATATCTTTTTGCTACTTTTAACGCACAGGATTGCATGGATTATTTTGAGTGGGGTAATAGAGCTGAGCTTATCTACGAATCTGAAAATTGTGGCATAAACATATCGAGGCTTTCTTTTTGTTCTCAGTGCTGGATGAGTGCGTCGGATCTCATGTATTGTAATACGTGCCCAGGGGCGCGAAATTGTTTTGGTTGTGTGGGTTTAAAAAAGGGTGAATATGCTATTTTAAATAAAAAATACCAAAAAGAAGAATATGAAATTTTGAAAGAAAAAATAATTGCGCAAATGAAAGATGTGCCTTATTTTGATGGCAAGCTCGAGTATCGTTTTGGTGAACATACTCCAAATTCTTTTTCTGATTTTACATACAACGAAACAGCGGCAGGAGACTTTTTCCCTCTGACAAAAGAGCAAGCTTTAGCTAAGGGTTATAAATGGAAAGATAAAGAAAAGAAAAGTTATACTACTACAAAAAAGAGTATGGATCTGCCTGAAACTATCGCTGAAGTGGATGATAATATAGTTAATGAGGTTATAGAATGTGGAGAGAAGGATAAAGAATATTCAGTAGGTGCGTATCGTATCACACCTAATGAACTTGCCTTTTATCGCCGCGTGGACGTGCCGTTACCTCGTGTTTGTTTTGATGTGAGGCATACCTTACGTTTAGCAAAACGTCCACCACTACAGTTGATAAAACGTAATTGTGATAAGTGTAATGTGGAAGTGGAGACTGTATATGACAAAGAATATGCACCGATATTGTATTGCGAAAAATGTTATCAACAAGAAGTATATTAATTATGGAAACAAGAAACTGCCAAAATTGTAAAAATGAATTCATCATAGAACCCGAAGATTTTAGTTTTTACGAAAAAATCCAGGTGCCCCCACCGACATTTTGTCCGGAGTGTAGGATCATCCGTCGTATGGTTTGGCGTAATGAACGATCACTCTATAAACGCCGTTGTACAAAGACAGGAAAAGATATGATTACTATGTTTCATCCTGATACCGATGTTGTTGTGTACAACCACGATGTGTGGTGGGGTGACACCTGGGAGCCGACAGATTATGGACAAGAATATGATTTCACAAAGCCATTCTTTGAGCAATTTAAAGAATTATTAAGGCGTGTACCTCTCGCAAACCTTGGTAATCAAAACAGTCCCGGTAGTCCGTATGGTAACCATAATGCGGATTGCAAATTCTGTTATTTGTTGTACGCATCTTTTGGGAGCGAACGTACACACTATTCATATGGAGCGGTTGCTTCGAAGGACTGCATGGATGTATATAAATGTTTACATTCAGAGTTGTCATACGGCGACACCTTGTGTGGAGGGTTATACCAGACACATTTCTCATATGATTCAGATGAATCCTTAAATTCTCTTTTTTTGAAACATTGTAAGAATTTACAAGATTGTATCGGATGTGTGAATTTACGCAACAAAACCCATTCTATATTTAATGTCGAATATACCAAAGAAGAATATGAACAGAAAAAAGCAGAACTTGATTTTGGTAGTTATGCAAAACTCTGTGAATTTGAAAGAAAGTACGATGCATTTGCGCTCAATTTTCCCAATAAATATGCAAGTATTATCAAATCAGTGGATGTCACAGGGGATAATATTATGAATTCCAAAAATGTAAAACATAGTTTTGATCTCTATGAAAATACCGAAGATTCAAAGTACTTGATCCATATCTGGAATATGAAAGATAGTTACGACATGTATGGTGCCGGAGCGGTCGCGTCTCTGATGTATGAAGGGGTAGATGCAGGGATACAGTCTTCGCATCAGCTTTTCTCTGTGTTGGCGCATAGTTGCCTTGATACGATGTATACATACATGTGCTACGGATCCAAGAATCTTTTTGGATGTATTGGGTTACGTAATAAGCAATATTGCATTCTAAATAAACAATACACCAAAGAAGAATACCTCGCATTGGTGCCTAAGATTATTGCTCATATGAAGGAAATGCCTTATAAAGACAGCAAAGGTCTCTACTATGGATATGGTGAATTCTTCCCGAGTGAGATTTCTCCTTTTGCATACAATGAAACACTCGCACAAGAATACTTTACAAAAACAAAAGAGGAGATCCTCTCGCAAAGTTTTAAATATAGAGAACCAAACGAAAAAGAATATACGGTGACCATGAAGAGTGAGGATTTACCAGATAATATCAAGGACACACCTGCGTCTATAATAAACGAGATTATATCTTGTCCGAATAATGGTGATGAGAGGACTCAATGTACACAAGCATATCGTATTATTCAATCAGAATTAGACTTCTTGCAACATCACAATATTGCTCTGCCTCGCTATTGTCCAAACTGTCGACATTACCAGAGGCTTGCACGAAGGAATCCATTTAAGCTATGGAAGAGAGTTTGTCAGTGTGCAGGTGCAAGTTCTCAGAATCTAAAATATAAAAACACGATAGCGCACGCACATGGAAGCGAGTCATGTGTAAATGAATTTGAGACGAGCTATGCACCAGGCAGACCTGAGATAGTGTATTGTGAAAAATGCTATCAAGCTGAAGTGTACTAGCAAACAACACCTAAAAGTATGCTAAAATAAAATCAATGCCAAAAGGGAATCGAGTACAAATAATCAAATACGCCCCACCGCCACCAGAGCTGCCGGTGTTTGGTAAAGTTCCTCCTGAGGACGTGTCTTTTATCGGGCATACGAACTACGTAGCTTCTCTCGAAGAAAAGAAGTTTATTTTCGGTATCAAGAGGGTAGACAGGAGACGCCACTTATACATCATCGGTAAATCCGGAGTGGGTAAGACAAAGCTCATGGAACTTTTCTTGCGCCAAGACGTGATGCATAATCAGGGCTTTTGCCTTATCGACCCACACGGAGATGTGATCGATGCAATGCTCGACTTTATACCACGCGAACGCATCGAAGATGTATGTATGATAGACCCTACAGATACAGACTTCCCTGCATCTTTCAACCCACTTGCAAATGTTGATCCCCTTTTTAAATTTCAACTTACTCAAGGACTCATCGAAGTCTTCCAGAAACAATTCGGGGCAAACTGGACTCCACGTCTCGAGCACGTGTTTCGTTTTACCTGTTTGGCTCTTCTAGACTATCCACACGCGACGATGCGAGGTATGATCTCCATGTTGACCGACAGAAATTACAGACAGAAAGTCGTCGAATACATTACTGATGACATGGTCAAAAGATTCTTCGCTATCGAATTCGCCGACTGGTCTGAAAAGTTCGATACTGATGCGATCATCCCGCTCGTAAACAAACTGGGACAATTCCTCTCTGACCCACTGCTCCGTAATATCTTCGGACAGAAGCAAAACAAAATAGATATTTCAAAGCTCATGAACGAAGGCAAGATCATCCTTATCAACCTCTCAAAGGGTCGCCTCGGTGAAGAAAATTCTTCGTTCCTCGGGTCAATGTTCTTAACCAAAATCAAACAAGCAGGCATGGAACGCGCTAGTATGCCAGAGAGTGCACGTAATGATTTCTATATCTATGTGGACGAGTTCCAAAACGTGGTGACGCAGACATTTGAAAACATTCTCTCTGAGGCTCGTAAATACGGACTCAACCTGACCATGGCGCACCAATACGTGGGGCAAATTATTCCGGTAGTTCACAAGGCTGTGCTCGGTAACTGCGGAAGTATTATTACCTTCCGTATTTCTGGTGAAGATGCGGTGAAAATGAAACCAGAATTCGCACCACTCTTTGATGTGAAAGACATGATCAACCTCGCCGTGGGTGAATTCTATGTAAAGATGACTATCGATGGTGAATCATATGACCCATTCTCTGCAGAGACACTCCGCGTGTTGCCACCGACCCACCCTTCATATCGCGAAGACATCATCGCTGCATCTCGCAGAAAATATTCAATCTCAAAGGATGATGCTGCGAAACTCATCATCGAAGAAGAGTCCACTATTATTCGTAGTGCTGAAGAAAAAGCTATCATCGAAGGTAAGGGCAGGTCTGACATATCAACTCCAAAAGTAGAAGAAGCGGAGCCAATGATCTAATGTTATAAAAATGTAAATCAATTTTTATAACGCAATCTATCTGGCGTTGCTACGCCAGCGAACTGCTCGGACCGTCGTCCTGCGCAAGGCGTTCTAAAAATTATTTACATTTTCTTGACCCTGTAAGGTATATAAGTATAATAAAAACCATGAGTAAAGACCCCGCATAAAAGCAAAGCTTTAAACAGGGCAAGTTACCATAAAATATTAAACTATGTCTAAAGATTATTACAATGTATTAGGTGTTGAAAAAGGTGCCACAAAAGAGGAAATAAAAAAAGCCTTTTATAAGCTCGCGCACAAGTATCATCCTGATAAAAAAGAAGGAAATGAAGCTAAGTTCAAAGAGGTCAACGAAGCGTATCAAACTCTCTCAGATGACGCTAAAAGGGCTAAATATGACCAATTTGGAGCCGGTTTTGAGAATATGGGTGGAGGTGGGTACTCGCAGCAAGGAGGCGGTTTTGAAGGCTTTGATTTTAGTGGTTTCCAAAATGGGGGTGCTGACTTTGATTTTGGAAATTTGAATGACATTTTCAGTGACTTCTTTGGCGGAGGTATGGGTGGTAGAGCACAGACACGACGTGGGCGCGACATCTCTACAGAGATACAGATTTCGTTTCCTGAATCAGTTTTTGGTGTCACGAGAAAAGTTTTGATTACAAAAACTTCGAACTGTCTCACTTGTAAGGGCTCAGGAGCAAAAGCTGGTACAAAAATGGAAACATGTAAGACATGTAATGGACAAGGCAAGATCCACGAGACAAAGAGATCTTTCCTCGGAAATATTTCTACCACAAAACTCTGTGACACATGTCATGGCTCTGGTGAAGTGCCAAAAGAAGTCTGCGCTACGTGTAAGGGCAAGGGTGTTATGCGTCTCGAAGAAGAAATCTCTATTAATATTCCTGCAGGCATTCGTGATGGTGAGATGATCCGTATGACAGGCATGGGTGAAGCCATCACCAAGGGTACGCCAGGTGATCTGTATATCAAGATCAATGTTGCACCACACCCAGTCTTCAAACGCGAAGGTCATGACCTCGTGATGAATTTAGATTTAAAACTCACCAATGCGCTTCTCGGTACAAAATATCCGATCACTACTCTCGATGGAGATATCGAAGTCACTATACCCGAAGGTGTATCTATCAATGAGATTCTCCGTGTCCGAGGTAAAGGTGTACCAATGAGCAAAGGCAAACGAGGAGACTTGCTCATCAAACTCAACATCAAACTCCCAACAAAACTTTCTCGCAAAGCACGTGGGCTCATAGAAGAGCTTAAAGAAGAGGGAATATAATATGCTTCCTGAACAACTTGGATATATAACAGTTCTCGTAACTCTCGTAGGTATATCTTTTTATATTAGAGACATATCTTACGGAAATACAAGACCTCATTTGGTTTCTTGGTTCTTTTGGGGCTTGGCACCTTTGATCGGAACATGTTTGCAATTAAAAGCTGGCGCGGGGCTCTCTGTGTTGCCGGTATTTGCGGCTGGCTTGGCGGGTGTACTTGTGTTTACTGCCGGAATTATAAAACGTACTGGATATTGGAAAATTAGTAAACTCGATATTGCGTGTGGCGTATTTTCTTTATGCTCACTTATTTTATGGATAGTTACCAGAAATACAGATATAGCTATTGTATTTGCTATCTTGGCTGACGGAGTCGCTTATATTCCAACGTTAATGAAAGCATGGAAGTCTCCAGAGACTGAGTCGGCATCTGGGTATTTACCAGGAATATTTAACAACACACTAGGATTATTGATTATTACAAATTGGGATTTTTCTATATATTCTTTTTCTCTATATTTCATAGTGATTAATATTATTACAGTTATTTTTATACATCGCAAAAAAATTATACTTTGGTATACTAGGTAATATGTCACACGAAAAAATATCAGACAATTTTTTAGGAATAGACGAAGTCTCTCTCGAAGAGGCGGATGCCCTTATTTTACCGATCCCGCTCGAAGCGACAGTCAGCTATGGTAAAGGCACGGGCAAAGGTCCACGAGCGATCATAACTGCATCGCAGCAAGTAGAGCTGTATGATCATGAGCTCGGCTACGAAGTGAACGAAAAGGTAAAGATAAAGACACTGCCATTTGTGGAGCTTCCCGAAGGGTTAACTTTTGAAAATGCCGAAGACGCGCAGCCGATTATCTCCAAAGCGGTGGCGCCTTTTACTGATAAATTCGTACTTAGTATTGGAGGCGAACACGCTATCACCCCAGCAATCATTGCCGAATACAAGAAAAAATATCCTGATCTTTCAATTTTATATTTCGATGCACATACCGACATGCGTGAAGAATGGGATGGCACTAAATGGTCTCATGCATGCGCTGCACGCCGTTGTCAGGATAATTACGGTATTAAAAATATCGTCTGGGTCGGTACACGGAATACTTCACTCGGCGAACAACAATACATAAATACCGACCAGGTAAACTACGGCAATACGTATGATCTGAAAAAGATCTTGAGCCAACTTGGACCACATGTCTACATATCTTTTGATGTAGATGTGTTTGATGTATCTACGATGCCTGCGACGGGTACTCCAGAGCCAGGTGGTATTTCTTGGTATCAAGCTATGGAAATATTTGAAGCAGTTACGAGAGAGAAGAATGTCATCGGTGCTGACATCGCTGAATGCTCACCAATACCAACTCCAGGATTCCATGGATATGATTTCCTAGTAGCTAAACTCGCATTTAAACTTATCGGGTATAAGTTCCGTAAATAATTTTCATATTAGCGAATATGCAAAATCTATGCTAAAACGTAGATAGGTTTTAGTACCTAAAAAGATAAAAAGGAGTAAAATATGCCAAATTTTCAAGGGGAAATGCCCCTTATTACGGTCAACCGTTCGTCAGTCAAGTGCCCTGATTTTTTTATGTCAATATTGAAGCCAAAGGAACCTTTGTTGGGTCCTAAAACTTATCAATTTGATGAAATTGAATTATGGATACATTCAACGCAAAAAAATGGCTTAACGGATGGTTTTACTATTGTGAACCATATTCTCGATAATAGAATTATGCCGGATTTTCTTGGCTTGGAGGATGGTTTGGCTATAAAAAAACAATGCAACCCAAAAATTTTCTTAAAGATTTTTGGCTATAAGCCAGTTTTTCTATGGCGGACAATAATGAAACATGAAAATGGAGATTTATATGTTTCTTATTTGCTCTATGATGGCGCGCATATAAAAATTCTTTATGATACATTGAGTGGCGATTGGGATCAAAACCGCCCTGCACTAAGGTTCACCAATAGTAGTGGATCTTAATTAACTGTTTTGGTAAAGTGTCATATAACTTTCCCCCGAACACAAAATATCGTGTTCGGGTTTTTTATTTATATTTTATAAACTTTTTGTCCTTCTGGGGTGTCTTTTACTTCGTACCCGAGAGTGTTTATGTTTTTTCGCAATTGATCAGATTTTGCAAAGTCCTTATTGTCTCGAGCTAGTCTTCTGTCTTCCACTAATTTCAAAACTTCCTCTGGAATAATTTCTTGTTTTAAGTTTCCAAATCCGAGCCTGAGCACTCTGTCAAAATCAAGGACAGTAGCCTTTTTGTCAGCAGGCGAGAGAGACTCATCTTTTAATACATCCCAAAGTACGACGAGGGCGCGAGGAGTATCTAAGTCGTCTTCTAGATACGCCTTAAATCTGTCTTGGTATTCCTTGCTGACCTTACCGGCTTCTCCGTCTTCGAGCTCTCTATAGAGTCCATAGAGGCGCTTAAGGGCTGTTTCTGCACCTTCGAGTGCTTCCCAGGAGAAATTTACCTTTGTGCGGTAACTTGCCATCAAAAGCCAAAAACGATAGGTGATAGGATTTATACCTTTTTCTAAAAGGCTTTCCATTCGTAAAAAATTACCCTTTGACTTAGACATTTTTACATTTCCCACGTCTACGTGTTCACTATGTAGCCAAAATTTTACAAAAGGTTTTTTACCTGTTGCTGATTCTGATTGCGCGATCTCATTTGTATGGTGTGTAGGAATCAGATCAATACCTCCAGTATGTATATCAAATTGTTCTGCTAGGAATTTCATCCCTATCGCCGAACACTCGATGTGCCAGCCTGGGAACCCTTTACCCCAAGGGGATTCGTAGCCAATATTCTCATTGAGTTTCCAAAGTGCAAAGTCTTCCGGGCTTTTCTTTTCTGGGTTTTCAGCAATGCGGGCATGTTCAGCATCTCGTGCTATTTTACCACCAGTGAGTATGCCATAGTCAGGTATTTTAGCAGTGTCGAAATAAAGTCCGTCACTTGTTTTGTACGCATAGCCTTTTTCTTCTAGTTTTTGTACGAGCTCCACATCTTCTTGTACATAATCACTCGCAAAATAAATATGTTTAGGGATTTCGATGTTTAATTTGAGTAAGTCCTCTTTAAATTTCTCGGTATAGAATTCTGCAAGCTCTCGCATGCTTTTTAAGGTAAGCTCTCTGCCTTCACGGATAAGTGCTGCAGTCATTTTATCTTCGCCACTATCTGCATCGCTCGACATGATACCGATGTCGGTGATATTCATCACACGCTTAACAGGATAGCCAGAATACTCTAAGGTCTTTTGTAATAGATCAGCAAAGACATATGCACGCAGGTTACCGATGTGGGCATAGTTGTTTACCGTAGGACCACAGCTATAAAATAGAACTTCGTCTTTATTGATAGGTACAAATTCTTCTTTTGTTTTTCCGAGGGTGTTGAAAAATTTTAGAGCCATAGTGTTAAATTCTAGGTTGATTAAATTCGTTCTTGTAAATCGCTATCAAGGTGTACAGCAAGCTCAAAGTCAAAGGTCCGACAAGTATGCCCACAGGTCCGACAAAAGAAATCCCACCCAATACAGAAAATAGGATCAAGATCGATGGTATATGTATTTTTCTTCCGACTACGAGCGGACCAAGGAGGTTATCTACAAGTCCAACGATAACCACAGCCCATACAAGGAGCCCTATAGCTGAAGGGGTGTTT
>CAZUCZ010000004.1:0-9045 GCA_964618925.1 uncultured Candidatus Saccharibacteria bacterium
GATTGTGGTGAAGCAGAGACAGTGACTGTTGGGAGAGGGACACACTTTGTACCGTCCCAAGTAGTCGAAGCAGTACATGATGCAGTTGCTGTAGACTGACTCAATAACTGACTATTGTTGTATAGATAAAATGTTTTACTTGGATACGTTACCGTAAAAGATTGTGTTCCAGAGTTCGCGGTAGCTTCGGTACCAGACGCACTTGTTACAGAAGAAGTGCCAACAGGATTACTCGTGCTCCAAGTCACAGAACCACTACAGGTCGATGCACCGCTTGCAATAGTACAAGAAGAAGCAGAGATCGTACCAGTAGGATCAGGAGGTAATTCAAAAATTGCTAAAGATGTGGTCCCAGAACCTGTAAGTGGTGCATTTGGAGGATTTACCACAGCACTGGCAATTGTAAAACTACGAGTTTTGGTATCTTGGGGTCCAGGTACAAGATATGCCCCTTGTGTATCATTATATGCTTCAGCTTTTATCGTATAGGTACCATCTGCCCACCCCGCAGTACTAATATTGTTGCTGATAGTGAAACCACTTGGGAAACAAGAAAGAGGAGTTCGACATAATTGAGAGTTCCAGGTTTGAGAAAACATCAAAATTCCAGAACTACTTGTCACACTGTATATAACACGAGTATATGTTTCTTGATATCCAAAACCACCGCCAGCAGAACCTGCACACCAATAACTTGTAGTACCTGTTATTGAAACAGGTACAGTAGAAGGACTCGTATATGAACCTGAAGGAGAGCTAATAGATGTAATCGTCGGTTGATCTGCATCTTCTACTTGTGATCGTGGATCGCAACTTGCATAGGTAACACTGGGACCGACATACAACCCTGGTAGGATGATGAGTGCAAGTAAAAATAAAAATTGTAAGAATTTAATTTTCATACATTAATTCCCTTCTCCGGTAATCGTTATGGTTTGATAAGATGCCGACCCACCATACGGAGAACGCTGCCCGCTTGGCACAGATCCAGTGTTTCCAATAGTAAGATTTACTGAACCACCACATGTAACAGACGCGGCAGAGAAAGAATATGAAACATTTGAAAAACCACTAGTCGCAGAGAGATTACTAATCGTACCATTGAACCCTCCAATACAATCAGGTGTGATCGCGAACACTGCATTCTCACCTTTAGATATAGACGCCTGTCCTGGAGTTACTGTGAATGAGAAACCAGGTGGTGGACCATTGACGATCACCTGACTAGAGCAATTTTGTGAGATCCCTCCGCCTGTACCAGTAAAATTTATCGTGTAGGTACCTGCAGTAGTTGAATTACTTGTATGTACGACTGCAGTTGTTGTGGCATTCGGCACTGCACCATTGTTTGAGAAAGACACAGTAGGTGGAGTCCCTGAACTAGGAGTAATAGAGTACCCAAAAGTTACTCCGCTCGTAAAGGTGTTGTAGCCTGTTGTAGACATACTAAAAGAAGTAGAATTACCTACGTCTACAGTTTGAGTAGCTGGTGAACATGCAAGGGAAAAAGACGGGGCTGGTGGAGTGGATGGATGCACAATAACTTCGACTGAATCATAAGTAGTCACACACTCCCCTCCGGAATTAGATCCACCTGTTACAGAAAAATAATATGTCTGATCTGAAGTAATACCCGTGAGTGCAGTAGCGTCATAAGAATACGTAGGACTTATATCATAGTCACAGCTATTTCCCCCTCCATTATTTGAACCATCAAAATACAGACCAGGGAGACCGCTGTCTATAGCACCTTGTGTACACTGCCCAGTGAAAGGATTGTACACGGTTGCAGAAGCAGAGCCAGAAGTACCTGCGGTTATTTCTATGGGACCTGCCCCACTACAGTCAGCATGAGCGACACGTTTAGGTAGCACAGTATTAAAACTTATATACAGAAGTGCAATGATTAAAATAAATATAAATGTTTTTTTTCTATACATAAATTTATTAAAACTACTTAGTACTTAATTTTGTTAAAGATATATCGACTGTTTGTATTCCCGAAGTGGTATTTTTGTTCATTGATATTTGAACTTGATATGGCAACTTTACAGCAAATATCATCTTGTAGTTGGGGTCGGTGTCTACTGTGGACTGAATATCCCATTTATTTTTCTTAAAATAATCTTGATACAATTTAAGATTTTCATCTAGACTTTTCTTCGTTTCAAATGCCCTGGTCGCCTGGAAACGTCCATCTGGAGAGGTAGCGTTATAGTTTTGTGTTATTTTAGCATCCTTTTCTATGGGAATATCTTTTGGAAACAATTCAGGGAGTGATGATGACTCCACTAGAGTTTTCTCAACTTTAATCTGCCTTTGTGTATCAAACTTTAATTTATGAAAAAAGATGAAAAACACAGCCACTAATACCAACAACACAATAGCAATAACCAAATTAAGATGAGTTTTTAGATAGTTCATATATTATATACTTTTAGCTTGCTATAATTATACTTGATTAATCTCAAATATTATATTCTATGTGTGGATAAGTATATCTAGATAAGTAAAAATTCACCTATTGCATTGACATAAAACATATGATATTATTTATTACGTATAAGTCCTGTCGAAACAGGGCTTTTTTTAATAAAATTTAATAAAAATAAGACTATGTTAGACTTAAAAACATTCAAATCAGCATTGGAACAGCTCGAAGAAGACCGCAAAATTCCAAAGGAAAAAATACTCGACGCCATAGAACAAGCCATGGCTGCGGCATATAAGAAAGATTACGGCAAAAAGGGACAGATCATACGTGCCAAATTTGACCTCGACACGGGTAAAACTAATTTTTATCAGGTTAAAATCGTTGTCGATGAATCTATCGCGATCCTCAATCATGAAGAAAAGGACCACGGAGAGCACAAAAAACATGCAGTAGAATACTCTGATAGAGACCCCGGGGATGAACGTGTGTATTTCAATGCGGAACACCACATTCTCCTCGAAGACGCTAAAAAGATCAAAAAAGACGCAGAAGTCAACGATGAAATCATATTTCTCCTTGAAAACAAAGAAGATTATGGCAGAATTGCTGCCCAAACAGCCAAACAAGTCATTATTCAGAAGATCCGAGAAGCTGAAAGAGTCTCTATTATAGATGAATATGGCACAAAAGAGGGTGAAATCATCTCTGGGGTCGTCCAAAAGATCGAAAGAGGTAATATTTATATAGATTTTAACCGTGCAACAGGTATTTTGCCTGCAGAAGAGCAAATTCCAGGTGAATTCTGGGAAAGAGGTCGCCGTCTTCGTGCTTACCTCTATTCAGTAGAAGACACCCAAAGAGGTATCAATCTACGTCTGTCTCGCACACATCCTAAGTTTATCGAGAAGCTTTTTGCCATGGAGGCTCCAGAAATACAGAGCGGTATCGTAGAAATCAAGTCTATTGCTCGTGAAGCAGGTGCTCGTTCAAAGATCGCAGTGCATTCTAACGATGAGCATATCGATGCAGTTGGTTCATGTGTGGGGCAAAAAGGGACTCGGGTAAACACAATCACCCAAGAGCTCGGCGGCGAAAAGATAGATATTATCCCTTGGTCTACTGACCCAAAAGTATTTGTAACAAACTCTATCTCCCCTGCGAAGGTGTTATCTATTGATATAGACGAAGCAGAACACAAAGCAACAGTAGAAGTGGCTGATGATCAGCTATCACTTGCAATCGGTAAAGGCGGTCAAAATGTACGCCTCGCTGCCAAACTCACGGGCTGGAGAATAGATATCAAGGGTGACGGTAAAATGGTCACTTCAGATGCAGATGGTGAAGTAGTTGAAAAAACAGAAGAATAAACGTAAAATACATCTATGGCAAACATAAATCACAAACCCTCAAAATACATGTTGAATTTATTACATGTTATGCCTTCTTTTGTGGAAGGTAAAAATGATGTAGTAAACACAATAGTAGAAATAAATTCTGGAACGATCAGTAAATACGAGTTGATTACCGAATCCGGACAACTCAAACTCGACCGTGTGGGATATTCATCTCTCGCCTATCCTTTTACGTATGGAGCAATCCCCCAAACGTGGGATTATGATAATGATCCACTCGATATTTGTATCGTGAATGTTACTGAACCTCTTATCCCTGGATCTCTCGTAGAAGCTCGCATCCTTGGTGTTATGAAATTTGAAGACGCCGGAGAAATTGATGATAAGATAGTTGCGGTACTTGAAAATGATCGCCGAAGTGATCACATTAAGAGTATTGAAGACCTCGGAGAACAATTCAAAAAAGAGACCTTGCACTTCTGGGAATACTACAAACATCTAAAAAAGCCTGGGACCGCTAATCCTAAAGGTTTTTTTGACAAAGATGAAGCTATTAAGATAGTTAAAGAATGTGAAGAACGTTATAAAACCATCTACGCTAAAAACTTAGAATAAAATATTTTGATAATAATAACCCTCAAGGTATAATAGCTTTGAGGGTTATTATTATTTTAATTTTAATTATATGAAAAAATATTTATCTTTATTTATCGTTTTAGTATTAGTAAGTAGTATTGGTGCATACAAAGTCAGTGCGGAAAAGGGTCCTTCTGAAGAAGGCTCTGTCCCTCCTGTAGATGGCAAGCTCAGAGATGAAGGCAAAATAAAAGATTTCAGAAAAGAAATGCAAGACAAACGTGAAGGACTCAAAGCAGAGTTTGATGCAAAAAAAGAAGAGGTTAAAAACCAAATAGATGCATTAAGAGAAGACGCAAAAACAAAACTCGAAGCACTCAAAGACGGAATCAAAACAGAAAAAGATGCAGTTAAAGCCAAACTAAAAGAACTCCGAATCACAGGAAGAGAAAAGGCACTCGATAGATTTGATGCGGCAATCAGTAGAATTACAACAGCAACCGATAAAGTATCTGAACATATCATTAAACTTGAAGCAAAAGGTGTAGATGTAAGTGCTGCGAAAACCAGTGTGGCTGTCGCTGAAGACAAGCTTAATCAAGCAAAAACAAAAACCACAGAAGCAAATGAATTACTCGCAAAATCTGCTGACCAGCTTACCGTAGAAGATAAGACTAAATTAAGAACACTTGCACAGGAAACCCAATCACTATTAAAAGACGCACGCAGTGCACTCAAAGATGCAGTAAAATCTCTCAAGCAAGCGATACAAGCAAAGAAAGATGCTGAGAAAAATAAAGAAGTAGAGACCGAATCTCCTGAAAATACTTCTACAACAAATTAAAATTATTAATCTATTAATTTAAAACATATGGACTCAGAAAAAAAATCAAATGGTGCACTTATCGGACTAATCGTCATCGTCGTAATTCTTGTGATCGGTGGCATATACATGTGGCAAGTAAAATTACACAAAGATGATACACAAGTTCCTCTTTCATCTGAACAGACCACTACTACCCAATCTGTGACAGCACAAGATTCTCAAGATCTAGATACGCTCGATAAAGATTTGGATTCAGTCGACACAAACATCGACGCAAGTGCAATCAACAGCGTACAATAATAAAAAGAGGTACTGAGAAAAAATGTGAGGCACAAAAATGCCTCACATTTTTTATTTTGACAAAGCACCTAAATATCGCTAAGATAACTACATGTTAAAAATAAACACTAAGAAATTACCAAATAGCGAGATTGAAATCGAAGGAGAGCTCGAGGCGATTCCTTTTGAAGCATACTTTACCAAAGCATTAAAGAAACTCGGAGAGAAAGTAGAAATAGATGGTTTTAGAAAAGGAAAAATACCAGATAATATTTTAATATCCAAACTTCCTGAAATGAGCATCCTAGAAGAGATGGCAGAGCTCGCACTCCAGGAATACTACCCTAAGGTATTTGAACACGAAGAAGTAAAATCATTTGACCTCATCAGTAGACCTGAAGTGTCTATCACTAAACTCGCACGCAACAACCCGCTTGGTTTCAAGATAAAAGCTGGAGTGCTCCCAGAAATCAAATTACCTGATTACAAAAAAGCTGCACACGAAGTACTTGCTGCAGTCACCGATGCGGAGAAAAATATCGTTATTACTGATGAAGACGTAGAAAATACGATTCAAGATATTTTAAAATCCCGTGCACCCAAAAAACATGTGAGTGAAATACCTGAGGGAGCGGTAAATGAAAATGGTGAAATTGAGAAAGAGGACGTAAAAGAAGAACTACCTGTATTTAACGATGAATTTGTCCAAAATATTGGACCATTCAAAGATGTCGAGGATTTCAAGACCAAACTCAAAATAAATCTCAAGCTTGAGAAAGAAAATGCACAAAAAGAAAAAACAAGGCTCAAAATTATCGAAAAGATCATAGAAGCAAGCACACTAGAAGTACCTGAGATCCTTGTCACCGTAGAAGTAGACAAGATTTTATATCGCATGGAATCTGATATCACTGCGATGGGGCTCAAGTTTGAAGACTATATCAAACACTTAAACAAAACCATAGAAGACTTGCGTGCAGAATTCCGACCTGACGCTGAAAAGAAAGCTAAGCTCGGACTTATCCTAAATGAAATTGCTAAAGTAGAGAAAATAGTCCCTGACCCAGAGCTCGTTGCGGCTGAAGTGGCTCAGATCATGGAGCACTACAAAGATGCAGACCCAGAACGCGCAAAAATTCACGCTGAAAATGTACTCATGAATGAGCAAATTTTCAAATTCTTAGAAACTCAGTAGAGATGTCAGTTTACTGATCCCCTTTGAATTTCTTCATAGCCATAATCATTCGTGTCATACCAATACCTCCACCACACCGTGGAAAGAATTTAAGGCTGAGAAACTCATTTAACTCTTTTTCGACTCTTTCTTTACTAAATAAGTCAAAGAGAAGTTGAGAATAACCCCCTCCAGAAATAGTGTAAAACTCTTCGCGCATTTCTTCAGGGCTCGTACTGCGCTCTGCTGAACCTATCGTCTCATTCCCATACAATATCACATCGATTTTTTGCGCGTAGTTTTTATTTTTTCTCTTCATATTCCAAAACGGAGACGTATAAATAGGAAATTCCCTGCAAAATACTACTGGACCAAAATCCTCCGTCATCTTATTTTCATGTTCAGTCTTTAATTCGTCAACTCCGTAAAACTCCTTGAGCTCATCATATGTTTTCACACAATATGCATCCTTGTTTCCAAAACCAAGATGCTCTAAAAGTTCCATTTCGAATTTTTCCAAATCTTCTAGTGTGCCAGGTAATTCGAATTCAAACATTGGAAATATGATCCTGTGTCGTCCAGGAATGGGATTCTTTTCATTTCTATAACTTGTACTTACACAAAACACCCCTGGAAGTTCTGGTTTTGTTAAAAGCTCATACTCGAGCCACATCTGACCTGTCTGTGGTAACGGCCACACTTGCCCAGCATAATTATACGTAGCTACAGTGGTTGGATCCTCACACGCTGCTAATATAGAAAGTCGATCTTGGGTATTCACCTCAACAAAACCTTTACGTAAACAAAATGTACGCATTCTATTTACCACCTCACTAAACATTACAACATCTGGTTCTCCTATATAATTATCAATCATATTTTTGATTTTACGGAATCACATCGCACACTTCCTTTGAGCACGATGTAATCCTGAAATTAATTAATAAAATTTAAACTTTTTAAAAATTAGACAAAAAAAATACCCCTTTCGGGGTTTATCTAAAAATTAAACTATAAAAATGTCGGATCTTTTGAATATAAAAATTGCTTTTATTTTTTAATAAACCTGACATTACATATCATAATAACACACCAGAAAGAGTGCGCAAGTGGAAACTTGAAAATACTCAAAAAAGAGCGTATTATAGATACATGTTAATACCAACCGTTATAGAAAAATCACAATTTGGAGAGCGTGCATACGACATTTATTCACGACTTCTTCGCGAACGAATCATATTCTTGAGTGGTCCGATAGATGACCATACCGCAAATATCATTATCGCTCAATTACTATTCTTAGAGTCCGAAGACTCAAAGAAAGATATTTACTTGTATATCAACTCTCCAGGAGGTTCTGTCAGCTCTACGCTTGCTATTGTAGATACGATGAACCACGTCCGCCCAGACATTGCTACGTTTTGCGTAGGTTTGGCTGCATCTGGTGCTGCGATCGTGCTCTCTGCTGGTAAAAAGGGCAAGAGATATGTGCTTCCGAACGCAGAAGTTATGATCCACCAACCACTCGGTGGCGTAGAAGGACAAGCTACCGACATAGCTATTACTGCAAAACATATCCTAAAGACCCGAGACAACCTCAACAAAATGCTTGCCAAGAATACAGGTAAATCTCTCGCTCAGATAGAAAAAGACGTAGAACGCGACTTCTTCATGGATTCTGATGAAGCCAAAAAATACGGCATCGTTGATGAAATAGTCACCAAATCCAAACTTCCAGAGAAAAAGGCTTAAGCTACACTATTGTAATAGTTCCCTCCGAGTTGCCGGCCATTATGTAGTCGGCAACTTTGTTTTCTACGAGCTGTTCAATTGAGCGTTTGATAGGTCGCGCACCGAACTCGGGATCAAACCCAGCAAGAGCGACTTGGTCTATAAGCGCATCAGTGATTTCTAGGGTAATTTTTTTATCTTCGTACAATCTGTGTGCGAAATCAGAAAGCAGTAATGCAGCGATGGTGCGAGCCTCCTTCTGATCAAGTGGCTTAAAGAGCACCACACTATTAAATCGATTCAAAAATTCTGGAGCAAATGTACCTGACTGTATTAATTCATCGATTAAAACCTTCTTATCGATATTCGGATTTGCGATAAGCTCATGACTCCCTGCATTTGATGTTGCAATAATGATCGCATCTTTAAAAGATGCTTCCCTGCCAGAACCACGCGTCAGTCTCCCCTCATCGAGTACCTGTAAGAGCAGATTACGGATAAGCGGGTTTGATTTTTCAAGCTCATCTAAGAATACGAGAGAGAGGGGCGCTTCTTCGATAGCACTCGTGAGTCGCTCTGTGAATGCTGTCACAGAATTATCAAGAGAAAACTCACTAAAATCAAAACGAAACATCGCATTTTTCAATCCAAAAAAACAATAATCTAGAAATAT
>CAZUCZ010000004.1:9055-40426 GCA_964618925.1 uncultured Candidatus Saccharibacteria bacterium
CGCAAGCCTATCTGAAAAAAGTTCTACTGAACTTGATTGTGAAAACTCACTCATATCAAAACGTATCATCGCATTTTTCCTTCCAAAATAACTCTCAGCGAGAACTTTTGCAGTATATGTCTTACCGACTCCAGTAGAACCGAGGAACAGAAAACTCCCTGCGGGTTTTGTGTGGTCAGCAATACCAGTACGGAGACGGATGAGTGCTTCAGAAACATCTTTGACTGCTTCATCTTGCCCGACAATCTTTTTACGCATTGATGCTTCGAGATCTTTAAGGATCTCTCGTTCATCAGCCCCGATCGCCCCGATGGGGATATTTGTCTTATCAGATACAATCTGTCGTACGTCATCGATGGTGATTGTATGTTTCAATGTTTTAAGCTCTTCAAGTATTGCGAGGGATTTCGCTGGCTGTGGCGCATTGCTGACGAGGCGGTCCGTGAGTCGCACGATTTCCAAGATCGCATCGGTATGAATAGACATACCCTCATGTGCTGCGGTGTCTGTCAGTATCGCCACAGTGTCATCTTTATTTGTTTCGTTTAGGTCTACTTTCTCAAATTTTGATAAAAATTCAGGATGCGCTTTGAGCACCTGATCATAATTTGAAAAATCTGTCGTCGCAATGATCGCGAGTTGTGGTGTTGTAAGATAATTCATGAGTCGTTCATACACTCCTTCATAGAGATGAATATTTTCTATCACAAGGATCACATTTCCTGCACTTGCCGCTTCATTAAGACATTTTTCAAAATCTTCCAAACTAATGCCTTCCATAAAGAGTTCGACGACACGATGATGCTGGATACCACCAAACGTAAGCCCCGACTGCCCGAGAAGTCCGAGATGTGAAATGAGAGTCGTTTTACCGGTACCCGGCTCACCAACCAAAAGCACATTGTGGTTAGAATCTTTTTCAAGTCCACGCTCGATCATCCGCAGCGCCTTGTCTTTACCATACATCTTTTCTTTTTGACCAACAATGGTCCGACTATGTGCATTCAAGGTGTATGTTTCGCCATATGAAAGTGAAGCTCCAAAGCTCGGTAAGGTTGCAAAATATTCTGGACTGAGTGCAATAGGTATAAAAAAGAAAATTGGAAATGTTAGTATTGCAAGTAAAGTAAAAATAAGTCCGATAATGATGAGCACAGACCGAGCCACGAAACCAATCGCTCGGGAGAGGAAATAAAAAACTATCTTTTCAAAAATACTAAAATGACTCCCACTTGCTTTATCCATTTTCCACGGCAAAAAGAGGGTCTTTACCAAAAGTGGGATCGAAAAGGCATTAAAGGCATATATAACAAGATTTTTCCATGAGCGTAAGCCTGGGTGCATGTACGTATTCTACCACAAATAGACAAAAACCGGCTAATCTGTTATACTGAGAACGTTAATTTACAAATTTATTTTTCTTAATTTATAGTCGGGTTCACAAGAATATCCATATATTATGAAGTTTTTACACGAAACAAGAGAACATAGAGGGATCTTACGAGTAGATAATTTACACATCTCTTTACAGGAGGAGAAGAAAACACAGATATAGTGGGTTGTTCTTGTAAGCTTGCAAAAAGCTTATGAGCATAACATTAATAACAATTTTACTAAGCGCGCTCGCGCTTATTTTAGGTACGGGACTAGGCTACTACCTACGATTCATTATCGCCCTAGGGAAGAGACGTTCTATCGAAATAGACATCAAGCAGATGATGGTCGGCGCCAAAGAAGAAGCACAGAGAATCACTGACGAAGCAAAAAAGATCTCTGAGACCAAGCTTGCAGAGTTAAAAGAGGAAGAAAAGAAAAAAGAGCAAGAGTTTAAAGAGACTGAAAAAAGACTCATCAAAAAAGATGAGTTCTTGGATGCGCGTCAAACAGAGATAGACAAAGAAGTCGAAAACATTAAGACCAAAGTAGAGGAAATCAAGAAGATCCAAGAAAAAGTCCTCAAGATCGAGACTGAAAAAACTGCCGAACTCGAACGTGTGGCTCGCCTCACTGCCGAAGAAGCAAAAACAGAGCTCCTTAAGGATGTGGAGAAGAAGTACGAAGAAGATTTGATGGTACGCATACAGAAGATTGAGAACGGCAACGAAGAAAAACTCGAAAGACGTGCAAAAGATATCCTCGCATCGAGTATCCAACGTTTAGCTAAAAGTACCGCTTCTGAACTCATGACCACCGTGGTCACTATTTCTAACAATGAGATGAAAGGTAAGATTATCGGTAAAGAAGGACGCAATATCCGAGCCTTCGAACGTGCCGCAGGAGTAGAACTGATCGTAGATGATACACCAGGCTCTATTGTCATCTCTTCATTTGACCCAATCCGAAGACAAGTCGCTCGACTAGCGCTCGAAAACCTTATCTTAGACGGCAGAATCCAACCAGCAAAGATCGAGGAGCTCGTCGAAAAAGCAAAAGAAGAGATAAATAAGATAATCAAAGAAAAAGGAGAGCAAGCAGTATATGAATGTGGTATTTTCAACCTCGACCCTCGCATTGTCGCTATTGTCGGTAGACTATATTTCCGTACAAGCTTCGGACAAAACGTGCTCCAACACTCTGTAGAGATGGCGCACATTGCAGGCATGATCGCCGAAGAGCTCGGTGCAGATGTAGCCATAGCCAAAGCAGGTGCCCTCGTCCACGATATCGGTAAAGCGCTCGACCACGAAGTCCAAGGCACACACGTAGATATCGGTATGCGCATATTGCAGAAATTTGGTGCCGATGAACGCATCATCACTGCAATGAAGAGTCACCATGAAGCATACCCATATGAAACAGTCGAATCCATCATCGTTCAGACAGCTGACGCCATCTCAGGTGGACGCCCAGGAGCCCGCAGAGACTCAGTAGAGAACTATCTAAAGAGACTCCAGGAGCTCGAAACCCTTGTAAATGCCTTCCCTGGCATAGAACGTTCATATGCCCTTCAAGCTGGACGTGAAATCCGCATCTTTGTTACCCCAGAAAAGGTAAGTGATGCCGAAGCCAAGCTTATGGCTCGCGAAATGGCGATCAAAATAGAGCAAGAACTCAAATATCCAGGAGAAATCAAAGTTACCATGATCCGTGAGACTCGCATTATCGAATACGCTCGCTAATTTGGCAAGACTTGCCCTTAAAAAACCCTTATTATATAATACAAGGAGACTACACAAGTAGTGATTATATAAGTTAAGTGGTCGAAAAATATTACAAATTTTTATTTTTAATAATAATTATGAATAAACAAGCATTAGCTGATTTGGTACACGGAAAATTAGGTGGAACAAAAGTACAAGCTGAAGAAGTTGTGGACAGTATATTTGATTCTATCATCTCAACTTTGAAAAAAGGTGGTGAAGTTTCAATCGCTGGTTTCGGAATCTTCTCAGTAAAGGGACGTGCTGCTCGTATGGCTCGTAATCCAAAGACTGGAGAACAAGTCAAAGTAGCTGCAAAGAAAGTTCCAAAGTTCCGACCTGCAAAAGGTTTGAAGGACGCTGTTGCGTAATATTTTATCTCGAGATAAAAAAACAAAAAACACCCGCTCTGGGTGTTTTTTGTTTTAGCACGTCAGCAGGTTTAGTATTTCCTGATGACAGCTTTTACGATCGCATTGATATTTAGAGAATGTTCAGGATATATTGGTTTATAGTTTTTATTTGCTGGTTCAAGCCATGCCTTGTTTCCCTCTTTTCTAAAATATTTCATAGTGAATTCTCCATCTACTTCGGCGATAACGATCTGCCCGTCGTGTGCGGTGTTGGCTCTCTCTACGAGTACCATATCACCTGTCTCTATGTGTGCATCGATCATCGAGTCTCCATCTACTTCGAGCATGAATGTTATCTTTTTATTCTTAACGAGCATGTCATCGAGATTTACTGTATCTGACAATTCTTCATCAACTGTCGCAGGTAACCCAGCCGTCACAAACCCGAGCATGGGTACACTCGAAACAGTATCAGTAAAAGAATGAGAGGGCACCAGTCGTCCAAGGTGATCTTTGGCGACGAGTCCACTCTCCATGAGTTTCTCGACAACCTTGAAAACTGCATTTTTAGATTTAAACCCAAAGAGCTTCATCATCTCCGAATACGTCGGCATGCGGTTGTTGTCTTTATAGAAGGATTCTAGTTTTTCTTCGTGGGTATGTTTCATTTAGAATTGAAAATTAGCAAAGGTTGGGAAAAAGCGATTAAAGAAATTCTTCCTTGAGTGGTAGCGAACTTTTTGAAGAAGGAGTTTGTGATCTCTCGCCTCTTTGAAATACGCTTCCCCTTGGAGGATTTTAAGGTCGATCTTTTTATTGATCTTCTGTATCTCTTTTTCTAACATTTTTAAATATTGTGTTTGTGACATATGTTTATTTATTAAAGCTTGTAATTATTCTCCCCTCCTGGTTCCGCCAAGTGGCGGACAGGTATGTATATAGTATAGGTGAACGATCGTTCACTGTCAACAATTCTCCTGTGGATAAGTCTTGTGGTATTATAGTAATTATATGGAACACGAAATAATGGGAAAAATAAAAGATAAACCTGCGCTCGAAAAAGAATTTGAAAACAAGATAGCCGAACTTAACGAAAGGCTAAACCAGCAAGCGAATAAAGTAAGTGAAAAAAAGATGGCATCTCCTACTAACGATATGGCAGATTTTTCTAATGAAGATAACCTGAACTATCAAGAATACCGAAAAATAAAACAAGAAATCGAAAACCTACAAAAACAACTTGAGAGACTGCGATCAACTTCTTAGGGTTTAAATAAATCCCGAAGTGCTTGCATCTTCTTTGGGTCAAGTTTCGCTTCCAGAATTTTACATCGTGTATCAAAATCAGCAAAACTTGGGTTTGAAATTATCTCTAATAGATCATCAAAGGTGACTTGTTTTAATTCTATCTTTTCTCCTGCATCCAGAGTTTGTGTATTGACCTTAGTCAAACCTCTCGCTATAAAAATATACAAACCCCATTCTATTTTAAAAAATGGTTGAGTAGAATACCACAACTGAAAATTTTCTGCAGTATATCCTGTCTCTTCGAGTAATTCTCTTTTTGCAGCATCAAGTATTTCTTCTCCCCCATTCACACGACCACCTGGTGCAACGACTCGAGCACCTCGAAGTGGTTGTTCGTCGTTTAACATCAGAATACGACCATCATCGAGTATCGGATATACCACCACAGTGTCAGGTCTTTTTATTTTTTCAAATATTGCCTTCGTACCATCGTACATCTCTTGCTCCCATTGATACGTATCAAACATAACTCCCTTGAATACGAGTTTGGCATGTGCAGGTATTGGTTGGGTTGATTGTGGTCTTTGGATATCCATATAATTATTTCAAATATTCTAATATTTTTTCATATTCTTCCGCATGTGGCACGAGTGGTTCACCCTCACCTCGTATCCACTTTTGAAATTCTTCCTTGTTGAGCCATCTGACTTCGCCAACTTCTTCGGTTTCTATATTAAATTCTTTAATTTCAAAATCAGAATGAACTATATAGATATCATTAAATGCATTTTCTAAATGAGAACCGTTATTTGAAACCTGATTCTCCATCACGGTAAATATACATTGAAAAGTTTCAACGGGTAAAGATAACCCGAGTTCTTCTTGTGTTTCAGATTGTGCAGTTTCTATACTCGTTTTACCAGACAAAATATGACCCCCAGCAGAATTATCCCAATAACTAGGATATGAACGTACATGCTGTGATCGTTTTTGTACTAAAATTTCATTTTTTGAATTCACCACCCATACATGTACAGTCCGATGCAATAATCCTTTAGCATGGATCTCATTATATGTACTGGTCTTACCAGTGTTTTTACCTTCTTCATCCAAGATATCAAAGGTGTCTACGTCATCGAGGTGTGCAAATTTATCTTCCATGGATTACTATTCCAGATTATACTGCTTACGTAAATTTTCTAAATGAGAACTCTTCATAAAATAGTCATAGATATTCGCAGCCAAATCAGTGATCACAATATGTACCTTTTTATCTTTACTATTTAGGAAAATCTTAAGATTCATAGACGCACGAGTGAATTCGGTGCCAAATTTCTCATTCAATGATATAAATAATTCGTTAATAAAAGGCAGGACTCGTTGCCATTTGTCTGGTAAGGAATTAGCCTTCTTACTATTATAATCATAGATTTCTACTTCGCCTGGATAAACTTTTTCTTGAATAAATTTTTCTCCATATACAGCGGGAATTTCGTTGACTACATTTAGACTAAAATCAGTACCAGCATCATCGCTATCGTTGATTTTAAAATCTAAAGTTCCTTTTTTAGTGACTTCATACAGTAAATCATATCTTTCATTTCCCACAATTAAATTCTGATCGAGAGGGTTTGGGTTGTTTTTTAAAAAATCATGGATTTTTTTAGTGTCGTACCGATAAGTGTTTAAAATCTCATTCATAAGGTCAGGATTTTTAATCCTTTCGGCAAGATCTTCGTAAACCTTAACCACTCTCTTAGTTCTCTTTTTATTAAGTGGAAATGGTTCATAAAAAACATGAGAATCCTGCCCTGAAGCCAACTTGGTCAGATTTCTCTTCTCCTTAATTTTTTGCCATAGATGTGGTGAGTTTTCCATAGATTTAATTATACCACATTTAATTAGTCACCTTTGGTCTGTATTGTATGGCTTCTAAGATATGCTGGGCTTGAATCTCTGCTGAATTCTCAAGATCAGCGATAGTCCGAGCTATCTTAATAACCCGATGATACGCACGCGCAGAAAGACTCAGCCGCTCTGCGCTATCATCGAGGAGCTCCCGTACTTCTTTTTTAAGTTTCACGATGCTCGAGAGATCCTTCACATTCATTTCACTATTTGTCTGTATTTTTCGCCCGAGTTTGGTAAATCTAGTCTTCTGGATTTGTCGTGCACGCATGACTCTTTTCTTTATGTCTTCACTCTTTTCTCTCTTACTATCCTCATCGTCTTCGCCAAGTTTTTTATAGTCTACGTTGCCCACAGACACCCAGAGGTCAATACGGTCCATAATAGGTCCAGAGAGTTTTCGTTTATACCTATCGAGGTCTGATGGTCTACAGATACATGCTTTCTTTTTATTACCTGTATTACCACAAGGGCACGGGTTCATCGCAGCGACCAAAATAAAGTTTGAAGGAAATATTGCGGAGCCTTTTGCTCGAGAAATAGATACAATGTTGTCTTCAAGTGGCTGACGCAGTGATTCTATGACTCGCTTTTCAAATTCAGGAAACTCATCGAGGAACAACACACCGCGGTGAGCAAGAGTAACTTCACCTGGTTTAGGGTACGTGCCCCCACCGATTAGTGATACATATGAAGAAGTATGGTGTGGCGCACGAAATGGTGGAAAACACACAAGCTCACCAGGTGCATTGCCAGTAACAGAATGTATACCAGTTATTTCTAATACCTCATCAGTAGAAAGATCAGGCAACAATCCTGAGAACACTCGAGCAAGCATGGTCTTGCCGGTGCCAGGTGGTCCATACATGGCGATGTTGTGCCCACCAGCTGCTGCTATTTCAAGTCCACGCTTTGCACTCTCTTGTCCACGTACGTCCGAAAAGTCTCCACTATCACGTACTTTTTTATACGTAATTCTTGTTTGAGGTTGTGGAGAAATCTTTTTAGGCACCTTGCCAGAACCACGGAGTGGCACATCGATATGTTGCAGTACTTCTTTTAAATTCTTAGCACCAAAGATCTTGATACCGTCCACGAGTGCGGCTTCTTCAGCATTCTCTTTTGGGAGATATATCTCTTCGAAACCTCGGCGCTTTGCCTCTTCTGCCAGAGGCAAAGCGCCTCTGATACTCCGAAGTGTACCATCTAGCCCCAACTCACCGAGAAATATCTTTTTCTCAGAATCAAATTTAATTTCTTTTGCCGCGAGCATATACGCCACCGCAATAGCCAGATCAAAAAACGGACCTTCTTTTTTCAAGTCCGCTGGTGATAACGACACGATTATTTTTTGGTTTTTAGCTTTTGGAGATTTATACCCAGAGTTTTTAATCGCCCCACTTACTCTGTCTTTTGATTCATCGACTGCTTTATCGGGTAATCCAACAATACTAAAAGTATGTAACCCTTTTGAAAGGTCTACTTCAATAGTAACAATGGCACCTTTGAGGAGATTTACTTGCGCAGAATATACTTTTGCAAAACTCATGTGGTGAAAGTTATTTTTCTAAGTGTTTTTTGCAGGTGCGTGCTGCAGGGTTTGCTTCGAGTCGTGTACTTTCAATATCTTTTTTACATACATCACACTTTCCAAAAGATTCTCGATTCAAGCCCTTAAGTGCTTTCAAGATATTTTTTAGTCGAGGTTCGAGAGTATCTATCATAGAACTGCGTGCTTCAAAATCTTCGAACCGATCCGCCATATCATTATGGTCTGCTTGAGGAGCACTGAGTTCTTCTGGTGTTGCTTCCCACTCTCCTGTCTCAGCATCGAACTTCCCCATATCTTTCATCTGCTCTAAAAGCATATCTCTCTCTTTTTCTAATTTTTCTTTAATTTTTTTCTTATCTAACATCCCAGTAGTAAAATTTTAATTAATAATCCTTATCTTTTATATCCCGCAATCAAAAATTTACTACGGGACACGTGCCTCAATGATAGCACGTTCATTTTACCTGGCAACTGTTAATAATAGACAACTGATTTTTAAAAAGTACGATCTAGTGTTATACTCATTTTACCTATGTTTTACAAGCATAATGACAACTATACCGTCGAATCTGTCACATCTGGACACCCAGATAAGATCTGTGATCAAATTTCAGATGCTATTTTAGATGCATATCTGAGCCTCGATCCAAAAAGCCGTGTGGCTGTCGAAGTATTCGGTGGACATGGCAAGCTCGTGATCGGGGGTGAAGTAACCTCTCTTGGCACAGTAGACTATGTACAAATAGCAAAAGATGTCTATAAAAATATAGGCTATTCAGACGAACTTGAGATCTCGGCACATATTGTCACCCAATCCCCAGATATTGCACAAGGTGTAGACACAGGTGGCGCTGGAGACCAAGGCATCATGTATGGCTTTGCCACAGATGAAACACCTGAATATTTACCTAAAGGTGTCGTCTTGGCGCACAAACTCGCAAAAGCTTTAGAGAATTTCAGGACCGGACAAAGTGTTCGCGAGGGAACCCTTGGTAGGAGTGTCGACGACGGACAGAGAGAATTTTCAGCAGAAAATTCTCGTGGTGAGTCCGGGAACACTTTGTCCGGTCCCCTCTCTTGGCTTAAACCAGACGGCAAAACCCAAGTCACTTATACAGATGGCAAACTTCATACAGTCCTAATAAGCACTCAGCACTCCCCCGAAATCTCTCAAGAAGAAATCAAAAAAGAAATTACAGAAAAAATAATTTACCCACTTCTATCTGAAGAAGAAAGAAACACTGTAAAAATCCTCGTAAACCCTACAGGGAAATTTGTCGCAGGTGGATTTGAAGCCGACACGGGGCTCACCGGCAGAAAAATAATGGTAGATACATACGGTGGACTCATCCCCCATGGTGGTGGATGTTTCTCTGGTAAAGATGCTACCAAGGTAGACCGCTCCGGTGCATACATGGCGCGCTATGTCGCAAAGAATCTCGTCGCTGCTGGCTATGGCAAAGAAGTCCTTGTGTCAGTCGCGTATGCGATAGGATTGAGTGAACCCCTCATGATCGAAGCGATCAATGAAAAAGGTGAAGACCTTGCAGAGATAGTAAAAAAACATTTTGACTTCAAACCACTTTCAATTATAGAAAAATTAAATCTCCGGACTCCAATCTTTAGCAAAACTTCTACGTATGGGCACTTTGGTAAAGCCAACCTGCCATGGGAAAATATTGAGCAGATCAATTAAATTAATGCTACAATAATTCCATATGAACTGGTTTTTTATCGCCTTGGGAGCTCCATTTTTATGGGCTTTGGTAAATATTTCGGATGAATATTTGGTAGAAAAATACTCAACTGGAACTCGTGGGTCTGGAGGATTAGTACTCTTTTCTAGCTTGATAGGTATTTTTGCTGCTGCCCTAATCTTTATTTTTAACCCTGCTGTTTTTTACATATCTCTATTGGATAAAGTTTTACTTATAACAACTGGTGGCATAACTATCGCCTGGGTCATACTTTACCTATTTACCATAGAGATAGAGGACATCTCTGCCATAGTCCCCTGGTTTCTAACCATACCAATATTTGGATATATTTTAGGATATATATTTCTAGGAGAAACCCTGACAACAACACAGATCATAGGTTCTCTTGTTATCTTAGTTGGAGTTTTATTGATATCGATAGATTTTTCTGGCGCAAAAAGGCAATTTAAATGGAGACCTGCAATATATATGATCATTGCCTGCATACTAGTATCTATTTCTGGAATAATTTTCAAATATGTCACAGTTGGAGAAAATTTCTGGGTATCGAGTTTTTGGGAATACTTTGGGTTGGGAGCTTTTGGGATTATGATTTATGCCTTTGTGCCAAAATATCGCAGAGAATTCATGGATATGAATAAAAAAGGTGGAATAAAGATATTTACATTAAATACCCTAAGCGAGATCCTCACCATAGTCGGTAATCTCCTCACAAATTTTGCTATTTTACTAGCTCCAGTCACCCTTGTTTACCTAGTTAGCTCATTCCAGCCAGCCATAGTCTTATTTATGACAATAGTAAGCACAAAATTTTTTCCAGGCATAGTAAAAGAAAACCTAAGTAGCAAAATACTACTCCCAAAGATCATAGCCATATTCATAATGATCCTCGGCAGTGCCATACTGTTTCTTTAATAATGTGTTAAAATACACATATGCCCGAAGGAGCGACAAAGGAGAATAATGTCTTTCTATACTTACTATTAGGAGGCTGCCTCATAGCCATCGCTGCGTGTTTTTACTTTTACTATTTCAAAAAAGACTACGAGTTCGTAGTCGAAGTCGCCTGTGATACTACAAAGGAAACATGCATTCAACGTGATTGTACCAATGAAGACAACTGCCCACCAAACCAACTCTCGGATTTTAAAAGATACAACATCAACGCCGGAGATTTTGATGCATGCACCAATGAGAACTGTGCTCAAGCGTGTGAAGAAAAAATCATACCTTGTAAACCCATAGAATGCGTAGAAGACTTTACCGCCGGAGAATCTTGCAGCACCCTCGAAGAACCTGCAGCAACGACCGAGACAACCACATCAGAAAAAACAACTTCTACAATGCAAACACAACAAATTAATTAGAGAGATTTATATTTTTCTTGTAATTTATTAAAAGATTCGTCTATAGATTCTTCGAATTCTTTCATGGCATCATACTTTTGAACAACCTGTAATACAGTACGAAGTACATCCTGGGCTTCTTTCGCTAGGTGCATTTTGTTTGGAGTACCCATTTTTTCATTTTTCACACCAACAGCCTCGAAGTTATTAACTTCTTTTGCTAATTCACCAACCTCCTCAGCAACTCTAGTCATAATCATAAACGGAGTGCTCTCCCCAAATCTTTTCACTAAAAGATTATTAATTTCATAAATTTTGTCTATTTTGTCCATATTTTTAATATAAATGATACCCTAAAAGTATAGTATACAGACATAGTAAAGTAAATCCATTAATGATGGTGGGGGTTTTAGGTCAAGAAGAGTAATCCACCTATAAAATCTCCAAAATGTGTTAAGATATAAGTACATTAAGAATATTTCATACCTGTCCCGTAGTAAATTTTTGATTACGGGATATTAAGATAAAAATTATTAATTAAAATTTTACTACTGGGATGATAAAAATTGGCGACTATAATACGATAATGAATGACCATAACATCTTTAATCAGGTGGTCTACACTCCTCTCTCTGAAGCGCTGCGCACCCTCGAAGAACCTGCAGCAACAGATACTTCGACAACAAAAGATCTAGGTGGATCTACTAAAAATCCAGAATAAAAATATGGAGAAGTTGCCTGAATCTATAACACCAAAAATTGCTTCCTATAAAGAACGCTTATCAATGCGAGTCATCGAATGTGGTGAAGGAATGGTTAACATTTCGAACACACTTCAGGGGAAAATTATCTGTAAACACGAAAATAGTGAAATGGCAAAATATACAGGTGATTCTATTTGGGTGCGAAAAACCGTAGGTGATATGCTTGAACAAGTTTCGGCATCTTTAGTAAGATTGCATCCTGCATATAAGCTCAAAGTGGTTTTTGGGTTCCGTCATCCGGAGGTACAGAAATTTTATTTTGAAAGACGCAAAGAAATACTTAGACCAGCAAACCAAAACTTAACAGAAGACGAATTAGAAGAACTAGCGGACTCAATGTCTGCCAATCCAAAAGTCGCCGGGCATGCAGCCGGAGCCGCACTCGATATTACCATAACTACACCTGAAGGAGACCTCGATATGGGGACTGGAATTTCTGATTTTTCGAACATTGAAAAAGTTCAAACATTATACCCACATCTTACTGAGGGGCAAAAGAAAAATAGAATGTTATTAAATAAACTTATGCAAGAAGTAGGATTTGCTCCCTACTACGGAGAGTGGTGGCATTTTTCTTATGGAGACAGAGAGTGGGCATGCTTCTATAATAAATCACATGCCATATATGATATTATTAATTTCCAAACAGAAAATAAAGACAAAAATTAATTCTCTTTTTTCCCTAGAGAATACCCTAGGGCTGCCTCAGCTAACAACGAAATTGTATTGAGTAAAACAAGCTCAGAATCCTTTTGGGAAATAGCGAGAGGAAGCTCAGTGCAGCCCAAAATAACAGATTCTGCACCCTCTTGCTTGAAACGCATGATAATATTATTTAGTATTTGAACATCATTCATATCTTGAGTACCTGCAATTACATGCCCTATGATGGTGTCCACTAAAGATTGCTCATCGTCATTCGTAAGCACTACATCCACACCTTTATTTTTTACAATATTTTCATATAACTTATATTCTTTGGTGCTTCGAGAGCTCAATATGCCCACTTTTTTATATAAATTTTTCTCAACATTTTGAGCGGTAACTTCAAGAATACTTATGATAGGAATACTAATATTCTGCTGCATTTCTTTCAAAAAGAAATGCACCGTATTGCATGGTATAACGATAAAATCAACTCCGATATCCTGCATCTTCTGTACACCTTTTATTAATTGTAATTTCACTGCTTCTTCATCCAAGAAACCTGTTTCGCCAAATCCGGTCAAGGGGTAATTATATATGAACATTGGTGGAAAATCAGTATCTTCAGTAGCATGATATTGTTCCTGAGCTATCTTCACAACTGCTTGATAAAAATTCGCACTCGCCGCCGCACCCATGCCACCCAACACACCAATTGTCTTTTTAATTTCATTCATAAAATGATAATATCACATTAACTCAAAAAAAATAAGGGAGAATTATTGGTATAAATCTCCCTTATTATTAAAGTTATTTTAGTCGAGGCGAAGTAACCTCCGCCGACCCTCTAAATCAAAAAGCACTGCCTCTAATCGAAGGTCCGGCATAATCCGTCGAGCAATACGCATCAATGCATGCTGCTCTGAAAAATAAAACTCCGGCAAAATATTTACAACATGCCTAAAGCATAATTTATTATATTTAAACCAGGTTAAACCCAAATCATACAGCAAACACATAGGTTTACTGTCGGGTGTGGTCAGCAAACTGCCTGAACACACCCACCTACCATCCTTGCCTCTTTTGCGTGGACGTTTACGGCGCGAAGGTAAAGCATTGAGCTTATTTAATACCTCCCAGCCATATTTCTCCATTTGAGATTCAAGAATGATCGTAGTGGCATCCAGCTCTGGTCTTGGTATGTTTTCAATTTGTTCAAGAGGATTCATTTCTGAAACCTTATGAACATCATCAATCATTACCAAACTGCAATCATCGGGATGCGCCATTTCTTCTAGAATCTTCCAACTTATCTCAGTCCATTTTGTAGGACCATAGGACTGATAATAATGCCCCGCTTCCCAGCAGACACTGTATTGTATACCAATGATAGGTTTTATTGGTAATTCTATTTGTTTTAATGTAGTTGTGAACATAAAATAAACCTCCTCTTTCACATTTGATCTACAACATCAATACCTAGAAGTGATAATCCCCATTCCATAGACTCTGCAAAGGCACTTGTCAGTGCTAAGCGTTGAGTAGAAAGAGTGTTATCATCGCAAAGAATTTTCTCTTTACCATAGTAATCATGAAAACTATGGGCAAGTTTTAAAACATGCTCTGCTAATAATGCCGGATTATATTTTGCGGCAGAATTTTTTATCACTTCAGGTAATTGAAGAATATTGAGTCCTAAAATCCGCTCTTCTTCTGAGCCAAGTCTTGTAAAATCTTCACAGGACTTGTAATCTAGAGATGGTGCATTTTTTAGCAACCTCTGACTCCTAACATACGCATACAAGCAGTATGCGCCTGTATCTCCGTGAAACGACAGAGACTCTTCGGGGTTAAATTTGATCCGTGCTTTTGGGTCAAATCTGATAAGATAAAATTTTATCGCTGCAAGAGCTAGTGTTTTAGAAACTTCTTCTATGATTGTTTCGCTTAAATTATTATTAGAGCGATTCACCATAATTTCCTTAACAGCATCTGACATATGATAAAATAAATCATCTGCATCCACGACCGTTCCTTCACGAGACTTCATCTTCCCACTTGGAAGATCTACCATTCCGTAAGAAAGGTGATAACAGTTATCTGCCCAAGAATAATTCAAAGCTCTTAATATTGAAAAAAGAACTTTAAAGTGATGTTCCTGTTCACTGCCTACAACATACACAGACCGGTCTAAGTTGTTTTCTTCAGCTTTAATTAAGGCTGTGCTTATGTCTTGGGTTAAATACACAGACGTTCCATCTTTACGAATCAAAGTTGCGTATTTTGGTGTTTGGTCTGGATTTAATCCAAATTCTTCAGCGTCAAGCCGAAAAACAACGGCATTGTTAAGGTATTCAAAGGTAGAATTCTTCAAACCATTTAAAACGATTTCCTTACCCTGTAAATACAGATCAGATTCATAATACGATTTAGAAAACTTAAATCCATAAAGATCATAAGTTTGTCTGAAACCATCATAAACCCAAGAATTCATTTTTATCCAAAGATCAATTATTTCTTGATCTCCTTTTTCCCAAAGCAATAGCATTTCATTAACTTCTTGTTCGAGTTCTGGATTTACTTTTACCTCCTGTGAATACCGGACATACCAATTACCGACAAAGTGATCACCTTTCTGCCCAGAAGATTCTGGAGTAGAATCATTGCCCCATTTTTTATATGCAAGCATCGATTTACAAATGTGAACACCTTTATCATTAATCAATATAGCTGGTATCACTGTATGCCCTACTGCCCCAAGTATATTGGAGAGAGCAGAGCCAATAACTCCGTTTCTGACATGACCAAGATGAAGTGGTTTGTTTGTATTTGGTGATACATATTCCACCATTATACGATCCACCTTACTAAGTAAAACTTTTTTTTCTTTTGCAATTCTAACCGCATCTGAAAATAAAGATTGTGTTCTGAGCTTAATGTTAATGAATGGTCCCACTACTGAAACTACTTCAACCACTGATTCATTTTCAAGAAATTTAACAATAGCGGAAGTAATTACATCTAAAGAAACCTTATATTTCTGAGAAAAAGACATACAATTTATCCCTAAATCACCTAGTGTAGGATTTGGGGTTCTTTGTAGTCTTACAACTGCAAAAATACTTAATTCCATCAAAACTTCTTTGATGATACGTTCGATTTGTTCTATGAACATATTTTTCTCCAATCTTTGTCGAATTCGCCTCGACTATTTTGCGACTTATCCTTATAGAACAAGTGTTTTAAGCCCATTTAAAAGACCCAAAACACTTGCCCCATAAATATAGTCTCTTGTCAAGGAACTGTGCTTCAGGATTAGTCTATATCATTAAGACCTAAAGTCAAGAAGAGTAATCCACCTATAAAATCTCCAAAATGTGTTAAGATATAAGTACATTAAGAATATTTCATACCTGTCCCGTAGTAAATTTTTGATTACGGGATATTAAGATAAAAATTATTAATTAAAATTTTACTACTGGGATGATAAAAATTGGCGACTATAATACGATAATGAATGACCATAACATCTTTAATCAGGTGGTCTACACTCCTCTCTCTGAAGCGCTTCGCCTCCTCGAAGAACGCCGCAAGGATCCTGTACTTATGGCAAAAGTTGAAGAACTCCTCAAGGGCGACATCCCTGAAATTCTAAAAAGTAAAAAATGCGCGGTGCTAGGCAGACACATTGCTACACCGAATCATGAAAGTAGAAGATTTATAGACATTTCGAAAGAGAATAATTTACTCCCAGTGTTTTTTGAGTATCATGAAGATAAATTTACTGCGAATAATCACTATAAACATTCCTTAGGTCAACTTAAAATAAACACAAAAGGAACAAATAGTACTGGTGATGCGTGTTTTGAAAAAATTACAATTGTAGATTTTAATAAATATACTGGAAAAAAACTCAACGAAATCCGAACACTCTGGGATGAACCATTAATAAATTTTCATAAAAAATTATTTAGCGTTCATAATTATACAAACGATGAGTTTTATACATATGATGCTTCTACTTGGTTTACCAACCACGGAGGACAAAAAGCAGCTAAGTTTTATACAAATCTTCTCTCCTTATTTGTTTGTAATGGAATATTATTCGAAAATTTTCTAACTTCCAAAGACAAAGAAGGTGATTTCACAAAAGAGATAGTCTTACCAGCGATAGAAAATATTATAAATAAAATAGGTGTTAAACCATTAATTGTACCACTGGAACCTTTGGACCTAGAGGCAGATAATTTTTGGGTTCATCATTTATTAAAAATAAAAAACTTGATTCCAAAACATGACTAATGAAATACTCAACACGTGTCAAATAGCTGCACTGGCTTCCCCTGGTATTAGAACAATTGCTGGCTATTCTCATATCGTTCCCATAGCACTGTCTCTAATCTTGGGAACTTTTGTATTAATTAAAGCAAAATATAACTTTTTTTCTAAAGTATTTTTTATTTTTACCTTGATATTCGGTATATGGTTAATTGGTGATATTATCGCATGGACATCTAATAGTTATAGTCTCGTATATACCACCTGGGCATTTCTGGATTACGTAGAAATACTCTTCTACGCACTCGGTCTCTACTTTACACTCGTCTTTGTAAACAAGAAAGATATTTCGTTTATATTTAAATGCGTCCTCTTACTCCTCACCTTGCCTGCTTTCCTCCTCACCATTAATCAGCAGTCCGTCATAGGATTCAATCAGCCAGTGTGTGAAGCATTCAACAATGACTTCCTGGGAACATATAAAATTCTCTTTGAAGGAATCATCCTATCTATCATCCTCATCTATGCGATAAATCCGTTCTTCCGAAGACTTCCTTGGAAAGAAATACGCCCACGACTCGTGGTCCTCGGATCTATGTTCTTCTTTCTCGCAACATTTGGCATTACTGAATACCTCGCTTCAGTGACCGGATATTATGAACTCAATCTATACAGTCTCTTCCTCCTGCCTGTGTTCCTCTTCTCCATCATCTACTCCATATTCGAGCTTGATGTGTTTAACGTAAAGACCCAAGGTACGCACTACCTCGTTGTGGGGCTCGTCATCGTCATGAGCGGGCAACTCTTCTTTATCACAAACACCACAAACAGACTCCTCACCGTGCTGTCTATTATGATCGCCATTGGTCTCAGCTATATTCTTTTCAGAAACTTAAAACGTGAATCAGATCAGAGAGTGCAAATCGTCAAACTTAATACTGACCTCCAGAAACTCATCGAACAAAGAGAGAGTCTGGTACACCTCGTCACCCACAAAGTCAAAGGTTCATTTACCAGATCAAAATACATTTTTGCAGGGCTACTCGATGGTACGTTTGGGGAGATAAATCCTGAAGTTCAAAAATATGCCAAACAAGGTCTCGAATCTGACAATGCGGGAATCCAGACTGTGGACCTCGTATTAAATGCTGCAAACCTTACAAAAGGAAATGTTAAATACGAGCTAAAACCAATCGATTTCAAAGAAATGGTCATGCAGTCTTTTAATGACAAGAAGGTCAGCGCTGAGGCAAAAGGATTAAAGATAGAAATGGAAACTCCAAAGGAAGACAATTACAAACTCATGGGTGATGTGTTCTGGCTCAAGGAAGCAGTGAACTGCTTGATCGAAAACTCTATCAGATACACTAAAAAAGGAGAGATAAAAGTAAAGATTGAAAAGATTGATAACAAGATCAAATTCTCAGTTACAGACACGGGGGTAGGCATCACCGACGAAGATAAAAAGAAACTGTTTACCGAAGGAGGGCGAGGTAAAGATTCAGTGCATATCAACGTCGACAGTACCGGCTATGGACTCTATTCAGCAAAATTAATAGTCGAAGCGCATCATGGAAAAGTCTGGGGTGAATCCGAAGGTCCTGACAAAGGTTCACAATTCTACATTGAGCTCGATGCACTACCTGAAGCCACACCCACATCCCCTGCCGCAATAAACACAACCCCCGCAACACCTGCGGTAAAATAAATACAATAACAACCAAACAAAAAGCCCCTCGTCATGAGGGGCTTTTTGTGTAATTATTAAGCAACTAGAGTAAGGCTTTAGTAAGTTTATATATCAAAATCCCAAGCCCCCAACCAAGAAGACCTAGAATAATTGGAAAATAAATGTGCAATGAATCAAAATAAAATTCAAAGACAAACGCGGGTATAAGAAGAATTCCTATCCACCAATACTTTTCGCGTTTGGTAAATGCAGTAAATAATAAAGTTGTGAAAAAAATGTAAGACAAAGGTAAACCTATTAACGAACGAAAAGCAGACGGTTCTATCCCTTGATTTAAAATCATTTCATAAATTTGCCCCGTGAATGGTGAAATAAACCAAGAAATTATTGAAACAAAAGTGAGAATAACTAATTTTTTAAGTAAATCCATAAATTAATGAGTTAGTAACCAGTTAATATCATCTTTTAAGATTTGATACGCTTGGTCGTTCATAATATCTTTATTATGCTTGTTTTCTAATTCCTTTGCAACTTCTTTTCCTAAAATTTTATCAAACTTCCTCTCTAATTTCTCGATCTTTTTCTGCACCTTCTTTCCTTTCTCTATAGTTTCAAGAATCTCTATCTTTTTCTCAATTTTAATAGCCTTATTAACTTTATCAACCAAACTATCTCTCGCATTTATTTTCTTGATCCAACCGAGAGTATACAGACGATTTATATCATCAATCATCGTACTAGTTGTAATGTCAGTGCGTTCAACATTAATTTGAGTAGGGTGAGAATTATCTATACCTATAGTTAAGTCAGCGATCATCCCAGGTGCTGTTTGTGCTATAAAATCTTGAGAAGCAGAAGTGGTGTCAGTTATATATCCTGTTGCCACCGTGTACTCTCCCCCATTTTCCGTACCTACAGTTTCTACTTTATAATTTCCATCAAGCGGATTGAGGATAGTTACGTATTCATCATCAGTTTTAAATCCAGAATAAAATGCACTATCAATTTCATTTATTTCTTGCCCTGTTGTAAAATCTTTACCGATCTTTTTTCCATCTGGAGCAGTTACTACCATATCGACAGGAGAAAGCAACTTAATGATTAAAAGTTTTGCACTTGGTAATTCATATTTGGTAATTAAAGTGGAGGCATCTTTACCTGTTAATTTTTTATAAATTAATCCTTCTGCATTTAAAGGAATATCTTTATGCGTTGAAACAATTTGGTTTAAATTTTTGTTAATAAAATTTGCGCTATTTAACGGTACAGTACCGTCCCCCACTCCTTGTTCTAATCCTTTATCACCACCAGTGTTGTCAAAACCTTCAGGATAACCATCACTCCATAAAATATTATTTATAGATGAAACGACACGTATAATGTTTAATGTATCATTTTTACCATTATCTCCAATAATATTAGTAATCTTAACTCCGGAGTTAAATAATTTATCAACATTATTATTTAAATTCTCAAGAAAAGCATTTTGAGGATACCCTATGGGATAAGTTTTTAATACTCCAGTATTTGCAGTTTTTAAATAATCATAAGTAGGTAATAGTTGCTGAACGGAAGGTATAGGCCTAGTATGTATATAGTCAAATAAATTTGAATAGCCATTTTCCTTAGCTTCTCTTGATAAGATAAAATTTATAACCTCATCAATAACATCAGGCATAGTTCTAGCCCCCTCCCATTGCAAATAATCTTTAGGTGCTCCTAGATGTGGAGTTCCCAAAAATATTAATTGATCTACATCATTTTGATATTTATCAGATTGGATATACTCCCTGGCAACAAGACCACCCATCGAATGAGCCACTAAATCAACTTTATCGCAACCACAAATCTGTTTTACCTCATTGATTTTTAATCTTAATAAGATTGCAGTATTTACATTTGAATCACGCCATTCATATGGAAAAGTAAATAAATCCTGACCAGGAACATATCCATTTACTTTCAACGTATCGAACAGATCATCATACACATGAAAAATAGGATCGATAACCCATTCACCATCTTTATCTGCTGAGCCCAAAATACCAGGAATAATTATCACTGGGTCTGGTTTTTCCGGTGGTGAAACAATCACCGTAACCGTGTAACTCTGCGTACCACCATCTGACCCAGTAACAGTGTACGTAACGGGGCTAGAGAAGTCTTGAGAAACATTTGAGTCCGGAGTAACAGATGCACCCGATGAAATACCTACGGTCGGCACGAGAGATGAAACATCTGTACCATAAGGCACCGTGACATTGATCACATGATTAACATCATCGATAGCACCATCAACTACAGGATCTAAGTCTTGAAAAGAAAATGAAGTAATGGATTTTTCTGATGTACTTGTAGGAGTAACAAATACAGCGTCACAAACATCGTGACAAAACTGGAACGCGAAACCTCCGGCTATCTGTGCATCATTTAATCCATTAATACTAACGCCTGCGTTATTTGGTGAACCAGACAAAACCATATCCGAAGCAAACACATTTTGTGCAACAAAATAAATTGCGGATACTTGAGTACCTGCCGGTATCTCCGCAGCAAGATTAACATCACAATCATCGCCCACAGCAACACCTCCAGGCATACTGCCTCCGACTTGATTAAAATTTGAATCAATAATAAAAATCGAATTAGCGATAACGTTACATGAAACACCAGACACGCGATGAACCCTGACCTTATTTACCGTATCAGTGGCAACCCAAAACCCAAGACCACTCGGCGGATTTGCGAGTGTCGCACCACCAAAAAAGTATCCGTAATAACGAGTAGCCACTGGCTCAGAAGTCCCGAGATTCATATCGGTACCGATGTACGGTTGCGTATAGAGTGTAGCTGCATGAGCTTGATTAATATCCAAAGAAAATCCTAGAGAGAGGATGAGTGCCCCGACACATAATGCTTTCTGTAAGAAAGTCATAATTGCCTTCATACTAGCAATATTTCAAAAAATGGCAAGAGTCCGAAAAGCTTGTTGTGGATAAGTATTATTTCTTCACCTGGCTTGAGGCAAGACGGCGCATGATCTCTCGCGCTGCATTTTCTGTGTTTGTGATTAGGATAGATCCATCGTCGGCAAAGATGTACATGAGCACTATCTTGTTTTCATTGTCATATAAAATACGTGCATTTTTATTTTGAATAATTCCGTTATCGAAATTCTTCGTAAGAAGATATTTTGTATCAGCAGTAAAATCAACACCAAAGAATCCGTGCAGGTCGAAGAACATTTTGTTCTCCCAGGCACGCACAAAATCAAACACATCAGGCACCGAACGCATCTTGATCAAGATAAAGAAATCATCTTCGGTCACCTTTTCATCGTTCTCTGTTTTTACGACACCCATCAAGAAATTATCTTCTACAAACGTATTTTCGGTTGCAAATAAATTCCCCTCGATCGCAGAGAAAAATTTTCGTAGACCGATCGGTGTGTTGTCGATAGTAGGATAAATGCCTTCCACTTCCCCTGTGCGTACCTGTGTGTTCTTCACCACATCGAATACCCGAGATGCGATGTCGTCTTTTTTCACACCACCGACTTCGATCAGTGAATTCCTGTCAGTAAAGATGAGTGGTGTGAATTGCTTTTCTACGGGCACACTCGGCACTTCACGCTTTGAGAAAAAGTAAAACAAAAGCCCGACAGATACAAAGAGCATACAGAGTCCTAGGAACAAAAATATTTTGTTCTTTTTTGATTGTGGAGAGAGGTTGTTCTTTTCTTCTTCGTGTTCTGCTTCGCCGTGAATTACTTTCTTGATGAGTCCTCCACTCCCCGTCTCGAGTACATGTGCCATGTCTTCGGCATATGTCTGGACTATTTTATTTTTATTCTCGGGTTCGTTTTCCATAGTTAAGATTTTTTAAAAAAATCTTTATCTGCTTCTTTGATAGACAAACTTGTCTTACCATTCTCTCTGTCTATTTTGATTATTTTTACAGGCACGATCATGCCTTCTTTTATTATATCTGAAACTCTCTCGACGCGATACGGTGCAAGCTCAGAAATATGCACCATGCCATCAGTATAAGGATTGAGTCTGACGAATGCACCGAAGTCAGCGACTTTCACCACCTCACCCTTGAGCATTTCGCCTACCTGGAATTCATGCGTCATCATCTCGACGATCTCTTTTGCTTTTTCAGCAGCTTCACCTTTACCAGTGAAGTATACGGTGCCATCATCTTCGATCGTGATTTCAGCGCCAGTCTTTTCTTTGATTTCTTTTATTGTTTTTCCACCACCACCGATCACCATACCTATTTTATCTGGTCTGATTTTTATGATTAAAATTTTCGGTGCCTGTGGAGATATGTCCGCACGTGGTGCTGGAATTTCTTTTTCAATACGATCGATGATGGCGAGGCGGGCGTTTTTTGATTGACGCATTGCTTCACCTAATATTTTGATCGGCACACCTTCAACCTTTACATCGAGCTGTATCGCGGTGACTCCGTTTCTCGTGCCTGCAATTTTGAAATCCATATCACCGTGGTGATCTTCGGGTCCTTGAATGTCAGTCAGTACTTTATACTTGTCATCAGATTCATACATGAGCCCCATCGCAATACCGGCGACTGGTGCTTTGATCGGCACACCGCCGTCCATAAGTGCGAGTATTGATGCACAGATAGATGCCTGAGAAGTAGATCCATTTGATGCCATAGACTCAGAGACCACACGAATCGTATACGGGAAATCAGTCACCGGTGGCAAGACCATAGCGAGAGCTTTTTCAGCCAGCGCACCGTGCCCGACTTCACGACGATTCGTAAAGCCAGCTCTGCCCACTTCTCCAGCTGAATATGGTGGAAAGTTGTAATGGTGCATGAATCTTTTTTCCACCTTGAGCTGCATACCATCTACGAGATTACGATCTTCTGGTCCACCGAGAGTCAGCACAGAGAGTACGTGTGTACCACCGCGATAAAAGATACCAGACCCATGTAGGATACTCGACACCCCGCCCGCTTGCGCATATAGATCTCGAAGTTCATCCATCTTTCGTCCATCAGCACGCATATCAGCATTGATAGCTTTATCATGAAGAATGTCATTCTCTGTATCATCAAAGAGGTTGTCTTCTGGTGCAAAGTCTGTACGATCAGGGTATTTTTCTTTAACCATCGCATTCCAGAGTGTGTGGAGCTCATCGATCTTTGCTTTTCCTGGTCCTGCGAATATTGCTTCTTCCATTTTTGGTAAGATATTTGCATTAAAAAGTTCGAGAGATTCATCAGATATGAGGTCTTTTTCAATAAATCGCTTTTCTTTACCGATATCTTTAACAATATCTTTTTGGAAATTCTCAAGTTTAGTAATCTCAATACTTGCGAGTTTGAGCGCTTCTTCGAGCTCGTCTTCGGTGGTCTGGTGTGCCGCAGCTTCGATCATGTTTATATTGCCACCCTTACCACAGACCGTAAGGTCAAACTTATACTGACTATCATCTTCACGGAGTTTTTGTGAAGGATTTACTTTGATCGTGTCGTCATCGTATTTACCGATACGCACACAGCCGACAGGTCCAGCCCATGGAATATTAGAAACGGCGAGTGCGAGAGAGGCTGCATTTACTGCCAAAATCGTAGGATCGTTATCATCCACAGAGATCACCGTCACGATCACTTGCACCGCATGGCGGATAGATTGGTCAAAAAGCGGTCTGAGGGTTCTGTCTATGACCCGGCTACCTAAAATAGCATCCTCGGAAGGCTTGCCTTCCCTACGCACAAAACGAGACCCTAAGATCTTGCCCGAAGCATAGAATTTCTCTACATAATCCACTGTTAAATTAAACCATCCGAGCCCTTTTTGGGTATCTTTTGACATACAGGCAGTAGCCAAAACGACTGTTTCGCCATATTTAAGCATCACTGACCCATGCGCCTGCTCTGCGAGATCTGTAAAGATCGCAGTAAGTGTACGTCCCCCAACCTCAATCGAATATTCTTTTTTTTGCATTTTATTTGATTCTGCGGAATCACGTCGAGCAAGTCGATTTGGCGCGACGCACCCCGCGAGCTCGTGTCCAGACTAGAGTACTGTTCTTTGAACTTTGAGAACATTACTGTGTGTCTGAACGCGAACAAATTAATTTATAAGTAAAAATATCATACCATTTTTAAGCAAAAATGCCAAATTCTATTGGCTATAGTAGAAATAACGCTTAATATGAGGTCCGGCCCTGACCCCTAAAAGGGGTCTCTGAGTTATCCACATTTGGGTTGACTTACCTATTCTATTGAGCTACGCTTTAAGTATCACCGGACAGAAGCACGACCTTAGACGACCGAATGACCGACCAGACAGTAACCATCGTAAGAACCTTTGTTTGCAGTACTAAAATTGGGTCATACTGTATTATATCCTTATATTGACGAGTGAGGAGTGCGTGGTTGTAAAGCCTTACAAACACAGCATCCGAGCGAAGTCATTATATCGTAATCGATATTTTATAAGGAATATATAGGAAATCTTGCGATACCAAACCTGTTTTATAAAAAACCTAACTAAAATATTCAGTATAATTCTGACCTCATCCCTGCTTACAGGGGTGTTTTTCAGCCTATTAGCTGGTCCCGAAGTGGCACAAGCTAACTTTTTCACCTCAATTTTAAATACTGAGGCCTTCGCTGACACAAATAGCACAAATAACTCACAAAATATGGCTCTTTTACAAGCCAACGTGTCTTCTGCCCAAGTCCTCCAAAAGAAAGAGGCAAAGACAGATGAGCCAGCCGTAGACCCAAATGCGAATGTGAATATAGTCTCAAACACATCCCTAGTGCCCTCTGCGAGCCTCATGAGTTCTGCTGCCGGTAGTGATTCATCTATAGACTCTGCTGAAGGCAATGACTCTAGTGTGTATGTTATCCGTAAAGGAGACACTCTCGCCGGAATAGCTAAAATGTTCGATGTGTCTACAAATACTATTCTCTGGGGTAATGATATGAAAAAAGGTGATCCGCTCGTTCCTGGGAACGTGCTTTTAATTTTACCTGTATCTGGACTCGAGCATACTGTAACCAAAGGGCAGACTTTGAAAACTATTGCTGCGCTATATAAGGCAGATGTAAACGATATCTTGCAAGCCAATGATATCTCTATAGACACACAGCTCAACGTCGGAGATAAGCTCCTCATTCCTGACGCCCAAAAGGCTGAAGAATCTGATAAACCAGTCAAGGACCTCAAAGCCAGCATCGCAAAAGACAAGAAATACTATGAAGTCCACCCTACTAAGAACCTTTCGAGCTACTATATCAACCCAGTACCAAGTGCTCGCAAGAGTCAGGGGCTCCACGATGGTAATGCAGTAGACCTCGCTGCCCCTATCGGTACACCGATCCGTGCAGCGGCAGCTGGTACGGTGATCTTTGCAAAGACAGGCTACAACGGAGGCTTTGGTAACCTCGTCATCATTTCACATGCCAATGGTACACAGACACTCTACGCACACCAATCACGAATAGGCACAAGTATGGGTGAACATGTTTCTCAAGGAGAAGTTATCGGATATGTCGGTTCTACAGGTAGATCTACTGGTCCACACCTTCACTTTGCAGTCAAAGGTGCACGAAACCCTGGAGCTGATGGCAGCTGGGCGCGCTAAATAATTTAAGTATCTAATAAAACACCGCAAGGAACTCCTTGCGGTGTTTTTGTATAGTTTTAAACCCCAGCGAGTTTGATAGCACCATAGAGAACCGTGATGCCGATCACTGTCGCCACCGTGGTCCATGCTGTCGGATGCCCATGGTGGCTTTCTGGTAAGAGGTCAGACGCACCGATATACAAGAAGAATCCAGTAAATATCGCGAGGATAATGCCGAGAGATGATTCAGGAACAGAGAAAAACATGGTAGAAATAACACCCAACACTGGAGTCACTGCATCAACGATGAGCCATTTGAATGCCTGCATTCGTGTACCAGAATTCTTTAACACCATGTTTACCGTATTGATACCATCAGAGAAATCGTGCACGAGCACGGCAATCGCGACAATGGCACCCACCGAAGCAGACACTTGGAATGCGAGCCCAATAGCTGCACCATCGAGAAAACTATGAAACGACAAACTCCCCGCACCGAGTATTCCCCTATTGTTGAGATTTTTCTCTAGATTATCATGCTCATCATCATGTGAATGAAAGAATACAAATCTATCAAGAATCGTATAGCTGATAAATCCGAGGGCGACGATCGATGTCATAAACGCTACATCAAAATCCTTGCTGCCGAGTTCTATGGCTTCGGGTAATAAGTCAAAAAAAGCCACACCGATAATAGCTCCAGCTGAAAAACCCAAGATTAAATGCAGTTTATCTTTGAAACGCAAAGCAAAAATACCACCTAGAAAGGTTGAGACCAATGCTGCGATACTTATCCATATAATCATATAGTTAATAGTAACATACTTATTATTTTTTGTTACGAGCTAGAATATTATAATTTTTTGTGTTAATATAGTTTGACTGACACACGGGCTGTAGTATACCGGTAGTACAAGCGCTTTGGGAGCGTTTAGACTGGGTTCGATTCCCAGCAGCCCGACAATAGACAAAAATAGATTGTTCGTATAAGCTTAAGATATGCGGGGTTAGTTAAATGGTATAACTTCAGTTTTCCAAACTGATGTCAAGGGTTCGATTCCCTTACCCCGCACCAAAACCATACTCTCTATAAGATAATATCACTCACGACCTTTACCCTACCGGTCCTATTTTTAAAGTCTATATATACCACTAGCAGATCGACTTGCCATTCAATATTTTCATCGACATCTTTTTCAAGTAAATATGTTTGTATTGTCCGTGAAAGTCGTTTCATCTTCCAGGGATGCATATTGTCCTCAGCTCTATAGTCATCTTTTGTTTCATGTGGAACATCCTGAGTAAGCTCGAAGGAAGAAACACTCTTAACTTCAATAAAATAGAGTGTTTTCCCTTTCTGGGCAACAATATCTATTTCACCCCATTTTTTAGTATAATTCCTATCTAAAACCAAAAAACCATGTTTCATGAGAAACTTTACCGCTACATCTTCACCTATTTCCCCTATTTTTTGTGTACCTGACGTGAATACCTTTGGCATATGTTTCACATGAAACGTTTTTTAGCATTTCATGTCTTTTAATAAGATACCCTTATTTAACAACATATTTTTACTAAAACGATCCTAAAAGACAGTTTTTGGTATTGTCCTTTATCAACATATTAACAGACTTATCCCCAGTTTTCCACTTTATCCTTATAAATTAAAGCTTAACAAAAGGACAATACAAATTTGTGCGGCCATGGAGAATCGGACTCCAATCTGATCCTTGGCAAGGACCCGTTTTACCACTAAACTATGGCCGCATTTCTATTTAAAATCTTCTCTGCAAAGTTCAAGCCACTTCAATAATTTCTTCTTTAAAGCAACGTTTGATATTATACTATTCCCGACCCCATATTGCAATTTTTTAGATTTTTCTTTACCAATAATTACTTGTGATTTATGGAAATTTTTCTTATGTATATTGAGTTTTTCAGACCAAATAGCAATAGATTCTTCTATGTTGTGATCAGGGTATAATAATAGCCAAAATTTCACTTCTTCTCTTTTAACTCTTAAGAATTCTTCTAAAAACCTTATAAAAATAAGGTGCAAATAGAATTCTGAGTTAGCTAAACGTATATTAAACCTATTAACTTTATCGCCCTCACCTGCATAAACCATCAATCCTGCCATAAACAAAGGACTGTTTTTATAAGTTTTAAAATCTCTTACCGCTTCATCTTCGGCATTCCTGTATTTATTATCGAGTATTATTCGCCTTGCTGCATTCATTTTTTTTAAACGTTCAGTACTTCTTGTTACGTGTTTTTTTATATTAGATTCCTTAATACCTTTTGACCATTCTTGATCCTTAAACCACTCAGATAGCGTGCCGATCGACACCTGCAGTAATCTACTAATTTCCTGATACGTTTTACCCTCTTTTCTTAAAGAAAAAGCTTTATTTTTATCTTGTCTCATACTTACATAAGTATATAACCATGATTCACTTTGTACAATATTAATATATAGTGTATAATTATTTTGTTATTAATTGACCTGCACCCGTGGTGAAATGGATATCACAACTGTCTTCGGAACAGTCATTCCAAGTTCGAATCTTGGCGGGTGCACAAAAAAAATTAAATGGATATTTTAAACAATTTAATTTCTAAAATCCCCAAAGAGGTTTCATATGTAACAGAAACATTAGAAAATGCTGGTTTTGAGGCATACCTTGTAGGAGGATGCGTACGAGATTTAATACTCGACAAACAACCAAAAGACTGGGATGTAACTACAAATGCTAAACCAGAAGAGATCATCTCTCTTTTTGAGAAAACGGTGTATGAAAACACGTTTGGGACTGTAGGTGTATGTATACCAATTAAAAACAGTGTTAATCATGAAACAATAGACCCTGAGGTGTCACGTGAAACACTAAAAGAAGATGTTATTCATGACCTGCCCGCAGTGTCTTTAGCACAGCTAATGCAGGCGGGAACTACGGAATATATGATCATAGAGGTTACTCCATTTAGACTGGAAGCTAAATATAGTGATTTTAGACACCCAGATGAGGTGAAATTCTCTGATAAACTAGAAGATGATCTTAAAAGACGTGATTTTACCGTAAACGCTATGTCTTATAGACCAAAATCTAAAGGACATCAACTAACGGACATATTTAATGGAATAAAGGACATTGAAAATAAAGTCTTACGGACAGTGGGGGAGCCTGACGATCGTTTTAACGAAGATGCACTTCGCATGTTACGTGCTGTTCGTTTTTCTGTGCAATTAGGATTTTCTATTTCACAAGAAACAGGGGAAAGTATATTAAAAAACTCAGCACTTATAAAAAATATTTCTGCAGAAAGAATTCGTGATGAATTTGTAAAAATAATAAATTCAGAAAATCCTGCTGCAGGAATTGTCATGTTACAAAAATTCGAATTATTAAAATATATTATTCCTGAATTAGAAGAAGGAATAGGATGTATGCAATCAGGAGAACATGTGTATGACGTATGGAATCATTTGCTCTACGGACTACAACACGCCGCAGATAAAAAATGGAACTTTGAGACGAGGCTCGCTGCTCTTTTTCATGACATAGGAAAACCAAGAAGCAGGAGAGAGGAGACAAGGATAGGTAAAAAGAAATACACATTTTATGGACACGAAGTTATCTCTGCACGCATGGCAAAGAAAATAATGGAGCGTTTAAAATTCTCAAGAAAGGAAATAGAGCTTGTAGAAAAACTCGTACGCAACCATATGTTCTTCTCTGACACAGAACAGATAACCCTCTCTGCGGTTCGTAGAATCATCACCAAGATAGGGAAGGAGCACATCTGGGAACTGATGAACTTACGCGAATGCGACAGAGTAGGGACAAATAAAAAAGAAACTTCATATAGACTACGCAAATATCATGCGATGATAGAAGAAGCACTTCGTGATCCGATCTCTGTAGCACAGTTAAAAATAAATGGAGAGTACATGATGAAAGAGCTCGGCATACAGCCAGGACCACGAATGGGCTCTATATTAAATGCGCTCCTCGAAGAGGTTCTCGATGCACCAGAAAAAAACACAGTAGAGCATCTGTCAGAATTAGTACAATCACTTAATATGCTTGGAGACAGTGAACTCAAGGCGCTCGGCGAAAGAGGGAAAGAAAAAAAAGAAGAACTCGAAGAACGTGAAGTTGCCAAACTTCACCAGAAGCATGGGGTTAGAAAAAATAATTAAGAAACGTGAGTTTTACTGCGACGGATATATATCATAGTTATCAAACTTGCATCGACTACTATAATCGCTATTGGGTACAGAATCGTAGTAAAATTAAAAGAGGTGAGAGCTAGTATTGCTAAGATATAATACAAAATACCGACAACAAAAGAGGTGCTATTTTCTTCAAAGGGAAGCCTGTATGCTTTGCGAAAAGTAGGAACTACCGCAACCGCATCGGAAATAGAAACCAAGATAACTGCATACAAAGGATTACTTGTGAGCCACCAAAAAAATACTCCGAGAAAACTACCAAGAAGAGCAGCCCAGTCGTATGCATCGTACTGAACATTTTTTTGCCAAAAACCAATACCCGCAATAATAAAGTTTACGAGCGCATTGATGCCTAAAATCCACGACACTGATCCACCATCAGTGGTAAGCACTGCCGCAAACCCAACCAGAGTAAGCACACCCCACACAAACCAACTAAATGCATGCGGTTTTGTTTTCCCTTGATAGATGCCAATGAAGTAAATCGAATAACTCGCGAGCTCTATAATGACTGCAAAAATCCCTAACATGGTTTTATAGTCCATAGAGATTTATAGATCCTTGATAAGCTTACCAATGATTTTCGTACTTACTTGAGAAAAGTTAAATAATACGGCAAGGGTAAAAAGCCCAAGAGAAAGATTTTTATTTACAAAAGAAAGCGCAATCGCAAACACTGCGAAAATAACGGGCACAAAGATCCGTACCGTACCACGACGAATCTCTTGATGGCTCACCTCGATGTTTTTTATATGACTAGAATTAAACACATAACTCCGCATTACAAAAAGACACATGCCGATAATGATGGTATGCAATCCAAAAACAATGATCGAAAGTTTGTTGTTGCTATATTGCCCGAGAAGAGAGGTAGAA
>CAZUCZ010000005.1:0-40421 GCA_964618925.1 uncultured Candidatus Saccharibacteria bacterium
AAGTATATATACCGCAGCGAAATAGTGAGGGGTATGGGCTTAATATGGAAGCCATAGAGATCTTCGCAAAGAAAAATATAAAACTCATTATCACTGTGGATCTCGGCATTACCGCCATCGAAGAAGTATCTCAAGCAGAAGTGTATGGTATTGATGTAATTATTACAGATCACCATTTACCCCGCCTAGATCAGGCGGGGCGAGCCAAAACTATTTTACCAAAAGCATACGCTATTTTGAATCCCAAAGTAGATGAATATCCAGAGAAAATGCTCTGCGGAGCGGGGGTGGCTTTTAAATTGTCTCAAGGATTTATAAAAAAGTACGGTGAGTATTTCAAAATACCAAATGGTGCCGAGAAATGGATGCTCGACATGGCAGGGCTGGCTACTCTCTCTGATATGGTGCCGCTCACAGGAGAGAATAGAGCAATCGCATATTTTGGAGTAAAGGTTTTTCGAAAATCACGCAGACCAGGGTTGCAAAAATTACTTTCTAAAATAAAAATTGATCAGAAAACTATCTCCGAAGATGATATTGGTTTTATGGTTACTCCAAGATTAAATGCTGCATCGCGTATGGATGATCCGATGCGTGCCTTTGAGCTACTTTCTACACTCGATGAAGTCGAAGCAGATACTCTCGCGAAACACCTAACGAAGATAAACGATTAACGTAAAAGCATCGTCACGGTCTTTTTGCGTGAAGTAAATAAGACACTTGATAAAAGGTCGAGGGAGGAAATGTCGCCAGTGATCGTCATCGGGAATCCAGAATGGCGTGTAGGTATCCTTGGGCTTGTCGCAGGTAAGATCTTGGATGAATACAACAGACCTGTATTTGTATGGGGTAAGGATGAAAATGACTGCATTAAGGGGTCGTGTAGGTCTGATGGGTCTGTGTCTGTGGTAGAGCTAATGGGGGCAACGGCCGGGTCTTTTTTGGAGCATGGTGGGCACGAACTTGCAGGAGGTTTTACCGTACATAATGAAAAGATTCATTTTCTCGAGGAAGCTTTATCAGAGTCTTTTCATAAAGTAAAACGTGAGAAAGAAAATAAAAACATAGCACACGATGTTAAAACTACTTTAGATGCAGTGCACATGAGATCTTGGAAAGAGATAGAAAAGTTGGCACCTTTTGGGCTTGCCAATCCCAAGCCTACATTTTTGTTTGAAGGAGTAAAGATAGATAAATTAAAAAAGTTTGGTAAAAATGGTTCTGGAGAGCATCTCGAGATAACTTTTTCTGAACAAACTGAAAACAGGAATCATAAAGTAGTCGCAATTTCATTTTTTTCAAACACCGAATCATTCCAAAAGCCTTTAGCTGAAGGACTCCATGTCAACCTACTCGCTACATTTGACCTCTCTCGCTTTAGGGGGAGAGAAGAGTTAAGATTAAGGATAGACGACATATACTAAATTATGAATACACAAAAAATCATTATATATACTGACGGTGCGGCGAGGGGTAACCCTGGTCCTGCTGGATGGGGTACTGCTATCTTGATGGGAGATAGCGTTGTCGAGCTCGGGGGCAGGCTTGATCATTCGACGAATAATATCATGGAACTTACTGCAGCCATCGAAGGGCTTAAATACCTAAAGAGTAAAAAGATTGCAGGTGAAGTTGAAATCTTTGCCGATTCAAAATACGTGATACATGGGGCGATGGAATGGGTGCATAATTGGATAAAAAATAATTGGATAAATTCTGCAAAGAAAAAAGTCTTAAACCGAGAGCTCTGGGAAGAGCTTCACAGCCTTACTCAAGAATTTAATCCAACATGGCACTATGTCAAGGGGCATAGTGGTGACAAGTGGAACGACAGGGTAGATGAGATAGCTACAACCTTTGCAGATGATGTGCCTGTAGAACTTAGGATTTAATTAATAAAATATGCAGGATAGAATTTTCTATTCAATATGTGTTGGCTTTGTACTTGGGGTCTTGCTAAGATCCCTCATGCCTTTAAATATTTTCATAGTTTTGTGTATCGGAATCATAGCCATGGCTATGATTTTATTTTTTACATTGATATCGAAAAATAAATGGGGGATAGTTATCTCTGTTTGTCTTCTTTTGTGTTGTGTTGGTATTTTCAGATTTCATATGGTGGATACATTGCCACCTCTTATATTTGAGTCTCAACTAGACCAAAAAAGTTCTTTTACAGGAATCATTATAGATGAGCCAGATACGAGAGAGAATAATATAAAACTCATCACAGAGATACAAACAGATAATGAAAAGACTCATATATTAATAACTGCACCCTTAGGAGAAGACTATGCATATGGAGATAAAATAGAAATACAAGGGACATTAGAAAAACCTGAGAATTTTATTACTGATCAAGGTAAAGAGTTTGATTATATAAATTATCTCCGCAAAGACGGCATTTTATATGTGATGGGCTATCCAAAGATAGAGGTCATCTCACATGGGAATGGAGGTAGTATCAAACGTATTTTATTTTTTGTAAAAGAGAAATTTATTCAGAATATAAATTCACTGATACAAGCACCTGAGAGTATCCTTATGGGCGGACTCATCTTAGGGGAGAAGTCCTCGTTTTCGCAAGAGCTTCGATCTCAATTTATCAATACTGGGACGATACATATCATTGCTTTGTCTGGATACAATGTGACGATAGTTGCAGAATGGATAATGAAAATATTTTCACAGATTTCTTATCTACCAAAGAATTTTGGTATCGGTTTTGGGATTGTCGCTATTGTTTTATTTATCATCATGACTGGTGCGAGCTCTACCGCGATACGTGCAGGGATCATGGCGATACTCGTCCTTATTGCACGGATTACCGGGAGGAATTATGATGTCGGGCGGGCGCTTATACTCGCTGGGGTGTTTATGATTCTTTTGAATCCGTTTGTGCTCGTGTATGACGTTTCGTTTCAATTATCATTTATCGCCACCATTGCCGTGATATTTTATGCACCAAGGATTGAGAAATATTTCTTATGGGTGCCGAAAACATTTCAGCTTCGAGATATCGTATCTGTCACGGCTGCAGCATACATCTTTGTCTGTCCATTTATCTTATATAAGATGGGTAATCTGTCGTTGGTGGCATTACCAGCAAACATCCTAAGTCTCCCATTTATTCCTTTTACTATGTTTCTCGGGTTTATCACAGGGTTTGTCGGCATATTTTCATATATCTTGGGTGTGCCGGTGGGTTATGTATCGTATCTATTTCTACATTACGAGCTTTGGGTGATAGACTTTTTTGCCCATCTACCATTTGCTGCATTTGCGATACCAAACTTCCCGTTGTGGATCACGGTTTCCATATATTTATATTTTATCTATTTTATTTTCGGGAGGAGTATAAAGGAATTTTTTCAGGAAGAAACTTAAGAATAAAACTTTTAGTCGGTACGGATTTTTTGAAGCTTAAAAAATCCTGAAGTTGGCTCGCCGTCGCTCGCCAAACCCCTTTAAAAGTTTATCTTAAGTTTCTTTTACTGCGCGTCTTTGAAATTTTTCTCTACAGCTTCCCAGTTCAAGTTAAAGAAAAAGTCTTCTACGTAGTCCTTTTTACCGCCTGGAGCATAGTCAGATATATATGCATGTTCCCAGAGGTCGAGCGCTATCACTGGTGCACAGCCTGAGAGTTGTCCGAGTTCATGATCTCCGACGTATGCATTCATGAGGAAATTTTCTTTTTTATCAAAATAGAGCATCGCCCATCCGATACCACGACTCATGGCGATAGCTTTGAATCGTGCGAGCCATTTATCAAAAGATCCCCATGTTTCTTCGATCGCTTTGTAAAGCTCTCCGTCTTTGTTTATTTCTTTAGCACCGTTTGATAAGAGTTCAAAATATATCTCATGGTTACGGATTCCGTCATATTCAAAACCAAATCTTCGCTGCACTTCAGCGAGTTCATATGCATTTTTCTCAGGCTCAGCTGATAGTTCTTCAATTTTTTTCAATATCAAATTCGCATTGTTCACATATCCTGCGTACAGCTTCAAGTGGTCAGCCACGTTTTCGTCAGAGATGCCTTTTAGTTTGGTTATGTTAAATGTCTTTGTTGTAAATGTTTTCATAGTTTTTTATATCCGCTCCGGGCGGAAAGTTATTAATATGATACTATTGTAACATGCCGAAACGTTCTTATGTATACACATTATTGGTAATAGTCTGTATGTTTATCGTTGTAAATATTTATCTAATTCGTCTTGATTTACAAGGGCAAAATAAAGTTCTCACTTTTGCCATGCTCGACGTGGGGCAGGGGGATGGTCTATTTATAGAGTCTCCGACGGGTGTGCAGATTATGTTTGATGCCGGACCAGCGCATAAAATACGTGGACCGCTTTCACGCGTTATGTCGCCGTTTGATAAAAGTATCGATGCCATAGTCATTACCAATCCAGACGCTGATCATATCGGTGGATTCGAAGAGATCCTAAAAAATTATAAAGTCGGTATGGTATTCGAATCCGGCACCTTCAATGATTCAAAGACATATCAAAACCTCGAAGAAGAAATAAAACGACAAAATATTCCTGACGTAGTAGTGCAAAAGGGGATGCAGCTTGATCTGGGTGGTGGGGCGCTCATAGATATTTTATTTCCCGACCAAGATGTGTCTACCTGGAGTTCGAACGATGGCTCAGTAGTCGCACGACTTGTGTATGGTGATACTTCCATCATGCTCACCGGCGATGCGACGAGCAAAACAGAGAAAATAATCTTGGGCGAAAATCCACCTACCGATCTCAAGAGCACGATTTTAAAAGTGGGGCATCATGGATCTCGTACTTCGACTTCGGGTGAATTTGTGCAAGCTGTGGCACCGACCTATGCTGTCATCTCTGACGGTAAAGATAATAAATATGGACATCCACATAAAGAAACCCTCGAAACACTTATGAAATACGGAGCGCAGATTTTTCGTACAGATTTACTTGGTACTATTGTCATGAAGTCTGACGGGAAAAAGGAGGTATTTTCATTTGGGAAATAAAAACTCTTTCTTGGCACAACTTTTTATAAAGCAATCTATCTGGCATTGCTATGCCAGCGAACTGCTCGGCGCGTCCGCCTGCGCAAGACTTTCTAAAAAGTGCGCCTTCGACGAGTTTTATATTTGTGTTATAATCCTAACATTATGCTTTGCAACAAACTGATACAAACTTGGTCCAGCTTCTCTTCATAGGTTTTTCTAGATTACCTTATTAACTAACCTATACATACCCATGAAAGACAAAAAAATTGAAAAACTAATAAAAGCTGAGGAGAAGAGGCAAAAAGAAGGGCTCGAACTTATCCCTTCTGAGAACTATGTTTCCGAAGATGTATTAAAAGCTAATGGTTCTATTTTTACAAACAAGTATTCTGAAGGTTATCCAGGGAGGCGCTATTACGGTGGGCAGGACTTTACTGATCAAGTAGAGAGCTTGGCGATAGAACGCATCTGTAAACTTTTTAAATGTAAATACGCAAACGTGCAGCCTCACTCCGGTGCTCCAGCCAACCTGGCTGTATATGCTGCGCTCCTAGAGCCGGGGGATACAGTCCTCGGTATGGATTTATCTCATGGTGGTCACCTTACTCATGGACACCCGATGACTCTCCCTGCAAAGATATATAAATTTGTCACATACAAAATGAAAGACCCGGAGACGGGTGAGATAGACTACGAAGATCTTCGCAAACAAGCTATAGAACATAAACCAAAAATAATCTTGGCTGGGTTTTCTGCTTATTCTCGTACTTTGAACTATAAGAAATTTGTAGATATTGCCCATGAAGTAGGTGCTGTCACTATGGCTGATATGGCGCACATAGCTGGGCTCATTGCCGCAGGCGTACTTCGTAATCCATTTGCTGATGGTTTTGATATTATTACTTCAACTACGCACAAGACTCTTCGTGGTCCACGTGGCGGTATTATATTGACTAGAGAGAATGAAGAAATAGCAAAAAAAATAGATAAAGCAATTTTCCCTGGCATTCAAGGTGGTCCACATATGCAGACTATCGCTGCCAAAGCCGTAGCCTTTGGTGAAGCTATGACTCCAAAGTACAAGGCATATGCAAAACAAATCTTGAAAAATGCTAAAGCCATGGAACAAGTTTTCAAGAAAAATAAAATCAGAATGATAGGTGGTGGTACTGATAACCACCTTATCTTGGCTGATGTGTTTGGTTCTCTCGGAGTAACAGGTAAAGAAGCCCAGACAGTCCTCGATGAAGTTGGTATTACGCTGAATATGAACTCTATAGCCGGGGACACAAGGAAGCCCCTTGATCCGTCTGGTATTCGTTTTGGTACACCAGCGATAACCACTCGAGGCTTTAAAGAGAAAGAGTGTAAACGCGTCGCTGAGCTTATGATCGAAGTACTAAAAAATAAAGATAATAAAAAAGTTAAACAAAACGTCCACAAGGAGATCCAAAAATTAGCAAAGAAATTTCCAATTCCTAAGAAGTTTGTGTAAATTATTTATTCCTGTATTGATCAATTTTTTCTTGCAATTTCTTTTTCGCTTCCATGTCTGTAAAGGTTGGCAAGATTCTTTCTGCTTCTCGTATGTAAAAATCACGAATATTTACTACTTGTCCATCATATAATTGTGTTTCACATGGATTGTCTATATGGAAAGACAAAAACTCTGTGAGCTTTGCATCGCTGGCGCGTTTTTCTATTTTATTTTCTGGTATTTCTTCCATATATGTATAGTATCAAGAAAGCTCATTTCAAGCCAATTTCAATTTGAGCTATTTTCTGTTATATTTTCTCTATGGCAACCAAGAAAAAGAAAGGCAGGTTTATAGTGATTGACGGCACAGATGGCTCAGGTAAAGCGACTCAGGTAACATTGCTCCAGAAAAGATTAACAAAAGAAGGCTACAAAGTGAAAGTGCTGGATTTCCCTGAATACTATCAAAATTTCTTTGGTAAATTCATAGGACATTGTCTCTCAGAGCAATATTATAACTGGATCAATGTGCATCCCAAGATCGCCTCGATTTCCTATGCTGCGGACAGATGGGAGTCTTCAGAAAAGATCAAAGATTGGTTGCAAAAGGGCTATGTCGTCCTCGCAAACAGATATGTGAGTGCAAATCAGATTCATCAGGGTGGTAAGATCGCTAATACGAAAAAAAGAGAAAGTTTTATTGCCTGGCTCGAGGAAATGGAGTACAAAGTTTTCAAAATCCCAAAACCAGATGTGGTCTTTTATCTGAGCGTGCCGGTAAGTATAATCTTAAAATTGATCAAGGAAAGAAATAAAAATACAAAGCGAGCGTATGTGGGAAAGAAAAAAGACATAACCGAAGGCAATATACCGTATTTAACAAATTCAAACAAAACGGCTCTCTGGCTCGCTAAGACTCAAAAAGGTTGGGTAAAAATAGATTGTGTTAAAAATGGGGTAATAGATACAAGAGAAAATATTCACGAAGAAATTTATGACAAAGTTAAGAAAATCATAAAATGAGAATACCTATAGTAAATGAACAAGATGAAATAGTCGGACATAAAGACAGGGATGAACGAGATAATAATAGTATTTGTCGTATCACAGGTCTTTGGATAACTGATACAGCAGGTAATATATTACTTGCACAACGGGCATTTGTTAAAAAACATGACCCAGGCTTGTGGGGTCCTGCTGTTGCAGGCACAGTAGAAGAAGGGGAGACATATGAATCTAATATTATAAAAGAAGCAGAAGAAGAGATAGGACTCGTGGGGTTGAAGCCGGTTCTTGGTCCGAAAATCAGGAGATCGACCACTCATGAATATTTTGTGCAATGGTTTACTGCAGTTGTTGATCATGATTATCCGTTTAAAAAACAAGATGTCGAAGTTGAAACAATACGTTGGTTTACCCAAGCTGAAATAAATAAATTACTCGAAGAAAAACCAGATATATTTTTAAAAAACTTTAAAAGTTATAACGAACTCTTTCAATGCATCTTAAAGTAAAAAAAATAAAAGATGATGCAAAGTTGCCAACACATGGGCACCCTGGGGACGCGGGGATGGATTTTTATTGTATTCACGACGTGGTCTTTCAGCCTGGAAAACAAGAGCGAGTGCATACGGGTGTGGCAATAGAGATTCCTGATGGATATGTGGGGCTCATTTGGGATAAATCAGGCACTTCATTTAATTTGGGTTTAAAAGTTATGGGTGGCGTGATGGATTCAAGTTATCGTGGTGAAGTTATCATGAGTCTCCTTAATACCTCAGACAAAGAAGTACGCCTCGAAAAAGGGCAAAAGGTGGCACAGATGTTAATCCAAAAATTTGAACATTGTGATATTATGGAGGTGAGCGAACTTTCAAAGACTATTCGTGGGGAGGGTCGCGAGGGGAGTACTGGGCATAAATAGAAATTTTCAAAACATCAGTTTTTCTTCGGTACGGATTTTTTGAAGCTTAAAAAATCCTGAAGTTCTCGGCTCGACAGCCTCGAAACCCCTTCGAAAAACTATATTTTGAAAATTTTAAAGAAAATTTTATGGAACAACAAATAAAAAAATTAATAAAAGACGCATTACTTAACCTAAACATAGAGGCGAGTGTGATCACTCTTGAGCATCCGGCAGATTTGAATATGGGTGATTATTCTACAAATATTGCTCTTGCAGCATCAAAAGCGGTACAGATGAATCCAAAAGAGCTCGCGGATAAGATAGTCACTGAAATGTTGCGTTTAAATACTGATAAAAATATAGAACGTGTCGAAGTCGCCGGTCCAGGTTTTATAAATTTTTACTTATCACGAGAATTCTTTGCTCATAGTGTAGAAGAAATTTTAAATAAAGGTTATGAGGTTGGTAAAAATGAAAGTCTCGTCGGACAAAAGATCATGGTGGAATACACTGACCCGAACCCATTCAAGCCTTTTCATATCGGGCACTTGATGACGAACGCTATAGGTGAATCAATAGCGACCATTTTAGAGCATTCAGGTGCAGACGTATCACGAGCAAACTATCAGGGTGATGTAGGCTTACATGTCGCGAAAGCCTTCTATGGTATAGAGAAGCGTGGCATGCCAAAGGATATGAATGCCCCTGTTCAAGTACTCGCACAATACATCGGAGACTCATATGTGTTTGGTAGTGATGCATATGAAAATGATCCCGAAGCAAAAACAGAGATAGACATTTTAAATAAAAAAATATACGAAATGACTGACCCCGAAGTAAAAGAAGTCTACGACTGGGGCTTTAAGGTCACCATGGAAGCATTTGAAGATCTATATAAGATCCTTGGCACGCAATTTGCATATTATTTCTTGGAAAGCCAAATGGCACCAAAGGGTGAGAGTATTGTAAGGTCCAATCTAGGTAACGTATTTACCGAGTCGGACGGCGCTATTGTATTTCAGGCACAGGAATACGACCCAAAGCTTCACACGAGAGTCTTTATGACAAGCAAAGGGCTACCTACATATGAGACAAAAGAACTCGGACTGACAGAAGAAAAGTTTAATACACTTCCTAATATGAATTTATCTATAGTGATAACAGCCAATGAGCAGATGGATTACATGCGCGTGGTCTCTAAGGCTTTGTCTCTCATTCACCCTGAATACGAATCAAAAATGAAGCACATCACGCACGGCATGATGCGACTCGTCTCCGGCAAGATGTCTTCTCGAAAAGGAAATATCGTCACTGGTGAATCTCTCTTGCGTGATACGATAGCCCTCGTAGAAGAAAAAATAAAAGACCGAGAATGGGACTCTGAAAGAAAAGCTGAGGTTGCAAAATTTGTCGGCGTTGCTGCGCTCAAGTACTCTATCTTAAAGCAGTCTACTGGTGGAGATATCCAATACGATCCTGAAAAATCTATCTCATTCGAAGGAGACTCTGGTCCATACTTGCAGTATTCATACGCTCGTGCAAATTCTGTAAAAGAAAAGGCACAAAAAGAAAATATCTTGCCTGATCCGCACGTATACACAGGAGAGATATTTGAATTAGAAAAATTGTTATATAAATTTCCGGAAATAGTAGAGCGTTCTGCAGGGGAATACGAGCCGCACTATGTTGCAAATTATTTGATCGAAGTGGCTCGTTCTTACAATAGCTTTTATGCAAATAACATTATAGTGAGCACAGAAGATCCAACATCTCCATATAAAATAGCCCTCACATACGCATTTTCTTTTGTGATGAAAACAGGTCTACACCTCCTCGGCATTAAAGCTCCAGAGAAAATGTAGCTTTATGACTCAAAAGGAAGCTTTGCAAATTCTAAAAACTGGAGCGAATGTGTTTTTGACTGGTGAACCAGGTGCAGGGAAGACACACACCGTAAATGCATACGTCGAATACTTACGTTCTTGTGAAGTCGAGCCAGCTATCACGGCTTCGACTGGTATTGCCGCCACGCATATAGGCGGTATGACGATACACAGCTGGAGCGGCATCGGCATAAAAAACAAACTCGATAAATATGATTTAGATAAAATAGCTTCGAGTGAATATATTTCTAAAAGAGTGCGCCGAACAAAAGTTTTGATCATAGATGAGATATCGATGCTCTCTCCAGATACACTCGACATGGTAGACCTGGTATGTAGAGAGATAAAGCAAAATAGCGATGCATTTGGTGGGATGCAGGTGGTGCTCGTCGGAGATTTTTTTCAATTACCACCAATTTTCAAAAAAGATATTAATACAGAGAGACAAGGCTCCCTTTTAGGGGGAGGACTCACGAGTGGCAAGTTCGCATATGATTCTGGTGCATGGGCACGAGCCGAATTCATTACCTGCTATTTGGATGAACAATATCGTCAGGATGATAAAAAGTTCTTGTCTTTACTTGGAGCTATTCGCAGTGATGATTTTAATGATGAACACATGTCGCATGTGCATGCGAGGACTATTCTTCATGATGATATGCCGGAAAACGTCACAAAGCTTTTCTCGCATAACTTGGATGTAGATAGGGTAAACGATATTGAACTTCAAAAGCTTGATAGCGAATCAAGAATTTTTGAGATGGTGGCAACAGGTAACGATAAGCTCGTAGAGACCATAAAAAAAGGTTGCCTTTCTCCGGAGCGTCTCGAGCTCAAGGTGGGTGCTGTGGTCATGTGTACCAAGAACAATCAAAAAGAAAAGTATGTAAATGGCACACTAGGCGTCGTTATAGATTTTGACGAATTCAGTGGGCAGCCTATTGTAAAAACAAAAAGCGGCGAGACTATCGTAGTGCAGCCTATGGACTGGGTAATAGAAGAAAACGGCAAGATCCGCGCTCAGGTAACCCAGGTACCACTGCGTCTCGCCTGGGCTATCACCGTGCACAAGAGTCAGGGTATGAGCTTAGACGCTGCAGTTATGGATTTATCACAAGTGTTTGAATACGGACAGGGGTATGTGGCACTGTCTCGTGTACGCAGACTCTCTGGGCTGTACCTCCTTGGCATCAATAAACAAGCGCTCAAGGTGCATCCAGAAATATTAGAAAAAGATGGATTTTTTAAACAAAATTCACACGACGCAGCAAAAATATTTGGCAAACTCAAAGAAAAAGAACTCAAAAAAATGCACGAGAATTTTATCTTGGCATGTGGTGGTAAGGTGAAGAAAAGTAAAAAGGTTTGACGTGATACATACATGTATGGTATTCATAAATTAGAACACTCCAGCTTAAACTGGAAAATTTTTGTTCAAAGGAGAAAAAAGATGTCTGCGAAAACACAGTTTTTGCCATTTCCTAAGTCTGCATTAATCAAACTAGAAGAAATATTGGACTATTTTACAAATCCAAAAAACCCAATTGAGTCTACACATAAATGGACTCTTTGCGAAGGATCTTTAATTGTGATTTGTGAACTATTGGCAGTGTCCACACCAAATGAAGAAATTGCTCTAGTCTTGGAGCAATTGGAACCATTTAAAGAAAGGGTGGACATAAACAAAACCGTTGCCATTTTGGAGGCACGGCAGGAAGCGTTAAAAACTTCTGAGCCACAAAAAAAGAAAAAAATTGAAGGTAATGCCACGAGCCAGGCATATCAATTCTAAAATTTTTTCATCAAAAAATACTGTGTTTTGGTCTATGACCAGAGCACAGTATTTTAAATTTATATAACTTGCATGTATTTATAGATAAGTCATAATAAATGAAAAAGGTACCTTGAAAATCTAATACTCAATTCAGAGTTTGATTTTAAGGATAATTTCTCGTAAGGATAGGAGGTGTGCCTTGAATCAACATAAAATGATAGAACGTGGCAATCGTCACCTGCGTCAAGTTGACAGGAGTGAGCGTAAGTCTGATGCTGAAAAATATGACCGCCGTATATGTTTAGATCAAATTTCGGAAGAGGGAGAGATTCAGAACAAAAGAGTTGTAACTGAGTGGCATCATCGACGCCCTAGATCTTTAGGTGGGTCAAATGATGTCTCGAACTTATCATATGTTAGACCAAAACCTCATAGACATTGGCATACCTTGTTTGGTAATTTAAATGCCATGCAGATATGTGAAATGTTAAATGCTTCTCCCCAGAAGCCAGAGGGTATTGAGTTATACTGCCGCTTTATTAATGGCAGTCAGGTTGAGAAGGAAGGCGGAGTGAATCACTCCGAAGATCTTCAAAAACGTGAAACCGCTTGGAATTACTTATTTGCGGGTTTGTCTTTTACAAAAATCATAGATTATATAAATAATGTATGGTTAGATCCAGCATATCATTTTTATATAACTAGATAAAATTACCCACCAGGGTGTAGAGAATCTACCAACTGGTGGGTTTTCTATTTGTGGTATGTATTTCTTTTAAATTTTATGTTATATTTTGAATACAAGCGATGAAGAGGTTATCACCTCTTCGCCCCGCCGGAGGCGGGGCATGCTTCGGGAAGAACAGTCCGCCTTCGTTCAAAGCTACGGCGAGATAAATAGACCCCGACGGGTAAGCCCGTAATAGCAGTAAATTAAGAAGCTTGATTGCTTGAAGCAAGGTGGTACCACGAGAAACTCGTCCTTGTATAACAATTTTGTATTGTTGTACGGGGACGAGTTTTTTTATTAGTAAGTCATTAAAACATAAATATTTCTTCGGTACGGATTTTTTGAAGCTTAAAAAATCCTGAAGTTCTCGGCTCGACAGCCTCGAAACCCCTTCGAAACATTATGTTTTAATTTTTAGATAAAATTATGAATGATCAAGAAGAAAACAAAAAAAGTGAGATAGCTCTAAGAGAAGAAAAGATCTTAGAATTTTGGCGCGAGAATAAAACGTTTGAAAAATCTTTACAAAAAGATGCACCAAAAGGGAATTATGTTTTCTATGATGGTCCACCGTTTGCGACAGGGCTCATGCACTATGGGCACATACTCGGCAGTACTGCCAAAGACGTAGTCGGTAGATATCAGACCATGCAGGGCTTTCATGTGCCTCGCAAGTGGGGTTGGGATTGTCATGGATTACCGATCGAAAATATAGTTGAAAAAGATTTAAATATTGCTGGACATACAGAGATCGAAAAGCTTGGTATTGATGTGTTTGTAGAGCATGCACGGAGCAAGGTCCTCCAGTATGACAAAGAATGGGAGAGTAGCGTCGAGCGTATTGGACGCTGGGTAGACTTCAAAGGTGGATATAAGACTATGGATAATACGTTCATTGAATCTGTCTGGTGGGCTTTTTCTGAACTCAATAAAAAAGATCTGATATACGAAGGGGTGCGTGTGCTTGCATACTGTGCACGTTGCGAGACACCGATCGCAAACTCTGAGATCGCCATGGACAATAGCTATAGAGACATTCCAGATATATCTGTATATGTAAAATTTGAATTAGTAGACGAGCCAGGTACGTATCTCGTAGCGTGGACGACTACTCCATGGACCTTGCCGGGGAATACAGCGATAGCAGTAAATAAAGATATTGATTACGTAAAAGTAAAGATAGACCAAGAGTTTTTCATATTGGCTAAAGACACCACCGAGAAAGTTCTCAAAGATAAAACTTTTACTGTGGTCGAAGAAATGAAAGGTGAAAAGCTTTTAGGTAAAACGTATAAGCCAGTATTTCCATATTATAAAGACACCGAGATGCCGTATAGAGAAAATATCTGGCATGTGTGGCATGCAGACTTTGTGACTACAGAAAAAGGTACAGGTATTGCCCACGAAGCGCCAGCGTTTGGTGAGGAAGATGCAGACTTAGCGAAGATACATAATATCCCTACGATCATCCACGTGGATGAGACAGGTAGGTTCAAGGATGAAGTCACTGACTTTGCTGGGCTTAAGGTAAAACCAAAAGATACAGTAGAAGACAAAGATGCGCACCTCCGCACAGATATCGAAGTTATAAAATACCTGCAAGCTAGCGGCGCGTATTTTGCAAAAGAAAAAATAATTCACTCGTATCCGCACTGCATGCGTTGCGATACGCCGATCATCTACTATGCACTCCCATCGTGGTTCATAAATATCCAGAAGGTTAAAAAAGAAATAATAGAATCGTCTGATGCGATGAATTGGGTGCCGAGTCATCTCAAAGAGGGGAGATTTAAAAACATAGTTGAAAATGCTCCAGATTGGAACGTGTCCCGAAATAGATACTGGGCAAGCCCGCTACCTGTATGGAAATGCGAAGAATGCAAAAAGAATATTTTCATAAGTGGTGACAAAGACTTAAAACAAAAAACAAAGAAATCTGGTAATACGTATTTTGTTGTTCGTCATGGACAAGCCGAGAGTAATGTAGAAGGTGGGGTGCACGGCACTGTGTCTTCGAGGAAGGATGATCCTGATCATCTTACCCTTGAAGGTAAAAAACAAGTAGAGAAAACAGCTGAAGAGATAAAAGAACAAGGGCTCGAGTTTGATGTGGTTTTCGTCTCTCCATTTGTGCGCACTACAGATACACTCAATATCTTAAAAGATAAATTAAATATATCTGAAGAAAAGATAGTATTTGATGAGAGACTCGGCGAGCTTAACGCGGGAGATTTTGAAGGAAAACCATGGGATGAATACGGAAAAATGTTTAAGAATGAAAAGGAAAGATTCTTGAACCCTATCCACGGAGGGGAATCACTCCTTGATCTAAAACGCAGAGTCGGAGAATTCATATACGAGATAGAGAATACGTATAAAGATAAAAAAGTGTTGATCGTTTCTCATGGAGCACCGATATGGATGCTGTATGCGATCAAGGAAGGTTTTGACGTTGACGATACGATCACCATGACTGGCGGGCTCTTTAGGCACAGAGATCAAGTCGAGCTCGACGGTACGCATTCGTTTAAATTCTTTGATAATGCAGAGCTTCGTTCGCTTGATTTTGTAACCATTCCACATAACAAGGATTATGAGCTCGATTATCATAGACCATACATCGATGCAGTAAAACTCATATGTGATTGCGGAAAAGAGGCTGAGCGTGTACCTGAGGTGCTCGATTGTTGGTTTGAATCCGGCTCGATGCCATTTGCGCAAGACCACTTTCCGATGGAAAACGAGAATTGGCAGAAGAATAATTTCCCGGCAGGATTTGTCGCAGAATACATAGCTCAGACACGAACGTGGTTTTACTATACGCACGTGATATCTACTATTTTATTTGGTCATGCACCATTTCACAATGTGGTGACTACAGGGACTCTCCGAGCAGAAGACGGGCATAAGATCTCAAAGTCTAAAAAGAATTATCCTGATCCTTGGGTATTTATAGACAAATACGGCGTCGACGCACTACGTATGTATTTGATGGCGAGTCCCTTAATGAAAGGGGAAGATGCGAACTTTTCAGAAAAAATCGTCCAAGAGATCGCAAGTAAAATAATCGGTAGATTAAACAACGTGGTATCTTTTTACGAGTTGTATCGAGATACGACTTTAGAAAAAGATGAAGAGATAAAATCAGAAAATGTTCTCGATGTGTGGATACTGAGTAAATTAAACGAACTCATAGCCGAAGTCACCAAAGGTATGGATGCGTATGATATGAACGAAGCCGCTCGACCTATCGAAGGATTTATCGATGATCTGTCTACCTGGTATCTTCGTCGTTCACGAGAGAGGATCAAGGATGGGGACACAGATACAAAGAAGGTCATGTATGTAGTCTTGAAAACTGTTGCAAAAGTCATCGCACCATTTACGCCATTTGTCGCCGAAGATGTATGGCTCAAGTTAAGGCAGCAAGGAGATCCAGAAAGTGTGCATCTAGCTTCTTGGGCAGAAGTGGGTGGTATAAACATGGAAGTCATGGAGGAGATGGAGAGTGCACGGAGTATTGTATCTATGTTCCTTAAAGAAAGACAAGTAAAAAATATCCCCGTTCGCCAGCCACTTAGTTCTGTGTCTGTTGTTATTCAAAAAGCATTACCTCAGGCGTATATAGAAATCATAAAAGATGAACTCAATGTAAAAACATTAAACTTCAAAGAAGATGATGTGGCAAATGCTATTTCCGTAGAAGGTGATTTTAACATCACGGCAGAACTCAAAGAAGAGGGGAGCTATCGCGAGCTTGTTCGTGGGCTTCAAGATATGCGTAAAAAGCTCGGGCTTACCCCGAGTGATGTGGTCACGCTGACATTTAAAACAGATCAACATGGTGAGAACTTGGTAAATAAATTTGAATCTGATGTAAAGAAAACTGTCCAAGTATCTAGTATCGATTTTGCTGAAAACGACGGGGAGGAAATAAAAGTAGATCAATTGGTTTTCAAGGTCAAAATTGATAAAATATAGGGATGAAAAAGGTATTTATTATACATGGCTTTATGAGTTCGCCTAATGGTGGTTTTAGACCCTGGTTGATGGCGGAGTTATTTAAAAATGATGTATACGCTTGTGCTTTGCCAATGCCGGATCCGTATCACCCTAAAAAAGAGGCATGGGTGGAAGCTATCTCAAATGCCGTAAATATGTTTCCGGAAGATGAAATAATTTTAGTTGGACATTCGCTTGGTGTACCTGCGATTTTAAGGTATTTACAAACTTTATCGGAAAATCAAAAAATCATAGGGTCAGTTTTGGTTTCTGGTCCTTGTTATTCTCTTGATATAGAGAATAAAGAAACAAAATTAAGAAGAGCCGATAATTTTCTAGATATCCCATTTGACTTTGAAAACATAAAACAGAAATCTAAACAATTTGTTGTTATTCACGGAGATAATGATCCAAAAGTTCCATTTAGTCATGCGATAGAAATTTCACAAAAATTAGATTGTAAACTTGTATCAATACCAAATGGAAAACATCTCGGTAATTCAGATGGGTGCTTCGAATTACCCGAAGTGTTTACTGCCATAAAAGATATGCTTTAGTAACATGCATCATATTTATCACACAAAAGGGATCATACTAGGGAGTAAGAATTTCAGAGAGTCTGATAAGTATTATTATATTTTGACCCGTGACCTCGGCATGGTGTATGCGTCGGCATCTGGGGTGCGTAAAATGTCCTCAAAGCTCCGCTTTATTTTGCAAGACTTTTCTTATGTAAAGATAGACATCGTGCAAGGCAGAAATATCTTTAGGGTGACAAGTGCTTCTAAGACGAATCTCCTCGAAGGCATTACGAAACGCATCGAAACATATAGAATCGTTACAAATATTGCCAGGCTTCTCCGTCGTCTCCTTGCTGGAGTAGAGCCGAACCAAGCTTTATTTACTGATCTCGTGCATAGTTTTTCTGTGTTAGAGAAGATAGAAAACAAAGAAGACCTCGCAAATATCGAAGCGATCATAGTCCTACGTATTTTGAATAATTTGGGCTATATCGGTGACAATGCCATTTTGGAAAACCTTGTAAAGTCACCATTTGAAGAGGGAATACTTTTCGAAGCTTCAAAATCTCGAAAGCATGTTTTGCAGCATATAAACAAAGCACTCAAAGAGACACATTTGTAATGATAGGCAAATTTTAGAAAGATACTTTCTCACGACTCGCACACTATCTTGAACACGGCTGACCGAGCTTTGGTAGCGAATGTCGAAGAAAGTACTTTCTAAAATTTGCCTGTAAATGGTACACCCTGTAGTAGAGTTTTGAAAAAACTTCACTACGGGGTACAATTATTATGTGTCTATAAATGACAAGGACAGATTAAATAGAATAGAAGAACTAAAGAATAAACTCTTTAGTAGAAACTACGAGACTCGGATAGAACATCGAGGTAGTTTTTCTCATCCAGATGGTGTGGCGGTGCCGGATTCTTGGAATGACAGCATGAAGTCTGGGGACGAGTCTATGTATGGTAACGATAATTTTTTTATGAAAACTTCTCGATTTAAGAAATTTTTTATTTTTTCATTAATATTTTTTTTGCTCACGATAGGCTACGCTTCTTATGTATTCTTTTTTGCGGGGAATTCTGTTTCGAATAACAACATCGATATTTCTATTGTGGGGAATACCTTTACGGCTGGTGGGGATGACTTGTCTTTGGTGGTCAGTATTGCCAATAGGAACAATGCACCACTCGAGCTCGTGGACCTCATTGTCGAGTATCCAAAAGGTGGTGATGCTTCCACTTCTGCTGAGACGGCACGTTTTCGAGAATCTCTCGGCACCATTCCTGCAGGCTCGGTGCGGAATGAAAATGTAAAACTAGTGTTGTTTGGTGAACAAGGTGCACTCCGTGATGTGAAGGTCTCCATCGAGTACCGTGTGAACGGCTCGAATGCAATCTTTGTCAAAGAGAAGCCATACGAAGTCACTATTAGTTCGACACCTGTGAATCTCTTGATCGACGCTCCAAATACTATTAGCCCAAATCAAAATATTGTATTGAATGTAAAGTCTGTCTTAAATGCTACAAAGCCTGTGCCGGGGGTGCTTTTAAAAGTTGATTATCCCGCAGGGTTTCAGTTTGTCTCTGCGAATCCGATGCCTTCGAGTGGTAATAATGTATGGAGCATGGGCGACTTGTCTCCCGGGGTAGATCGCGATATTTCTATCTCTGGCAAAATGCTCGATGTTGTAGATGGTGAAGAAAAGAGTTTCCGTGTATCGAGTGGTTCACAATCCGATGCAGATAAATACGCGATCGGAGTGGTGTTTAATACACTTACACATACGGTGACAGTAAAGCGACCATTCATCGAAGCAAACATCCTAGTCAACGGGCAATATCAAAAAGAATATGCAAATGATTCAAAAAATCCAATCAAAGGATCCATCAACTGGAGCAACAACCTCGACACAAAGGTAAATGACCTACAAATCACTGCGAAGATCAGTGGGAATGCGTTTAATACCAAGACGGTAAATGCCGAACAGGGAGTCTATAATTCACTCACCACCTCTATGGTGTGGGATAAATTTTCTAATAGTAGCTTTGCTGAAGTAAATCCTGGTGATTCAGGTGTGGTGAACTTTACTATTTCGCCGCTTGCCTTAGTGGGTGCTTCCGGGCTCTTGAAGGATCCTTCGATCACCATAGATGTGTCCATATCTGGTAAACAATTAGTCGAGGGGTATCAACCACAAGAACTCGCAAACTCTGAATCAAAAACTATAAAAATAATTTCTGATCTTGGGTTAACCACCAAAGCCCTCTATTATTCTGGCACACTAAAAAATACTGGACCAATTCCTCCACAAGTCGAAAAAGAAACTACCTATACGGTGAATTGGTCTCTTTCAAATACTGCTAATAGCATTTCTGGTGCACAGGTGCGTGCAATCCTGCCGACATGGGTCCGTTTTATGGGTCCGTTTGCACCATCGACCGAAGATGTAACGTTTAACTCTTCGACCCGAGAAGTTATATGGAACATCGGGAAAATTTCAAAAGGTACTGGTCTGCAAAACAATGCAGGCAAGAGTGTTTCGTTCCAGATCGGATTCACTCCATTATTCTCTCAGGTCGGGAACACTCCGGTGATCATCAATGGTGCAGTTTTGACCGGACACGATGATTTTGCTAATGTAGACATTAGGGTGGTTAAACCAGAGTTACATACGAATCTTGCCGGTGATCCACTCTTCCCATCTTCTGGGGCAGTCGTTTCTCAATAACACAACAATGAATAAAGATACTGAAAATGAAATAATGGAAAAAATAGTCTCTCTTTGTAAGAGACGTGGTTTTATATTCCAAGGCTCAGAGATATATGGTGGGCTTGCTGGTACATGGGATTATGGTCCACTCGGTGTTGCCCTAAAGAATAATATCAAAGACGCATGGAGGAAAAAGTTTGTCTCTTCTCGAGATGATATGTATGAAGTAGATGCAGCAATACTCATGAATTCGAAAGTTTGGGAAGCATCCGGGCACGTGGCTGGGTTCTCTGATCCGCTTGTAGAATGCAGTAAATGCCAACACCGTTTCCGTGCTGACCAACTCGCTGATCCAAAAGTCTGTCCTGATTGTAATGGTGCACTCGGTGAAGCACGTCAATTCAACATGATGTTTGCCACACAGATCGGTGCGATGCAGGATTCTTCTGCTACTGTGTATCTGCGCCCTGAAACAGCTCAGGGAGTCTTCGTGAATTTTAAAAATGTCGTAGATTCGTTCCATCCAAAATTGCCATTCGGTATTGCCCAGATCGGTAAAGCATTTCGAAATGAGATCACTCCGAGAGACTTTGTATTTCGTGTGCGAGAACTCGAACAGATGGAGGTGGAATATTTTATCCACGCGAAAGATTGGGAAAAATATTTCCTCTATTGGAGGGATGCCGTCAATGAATTCGTCGAAGAGATCGGGCTCGATATGTCACTTCTTCACGAAATAGAAGTAGGGGATGGCGATCGCGCGCACTACTCTAAACGCACCATAGACTTTGAATTTGAATATCCATTTGGTCAAAAAGAGCTTCTCGGACTTGCATACCGCGGGAGTTATGATCTCGACAATCACAAACTAAGCTATATCGATGAAGAAATAAAAGAACGCGTCGTACCGCATGTGATAGAGCCATCTATGGGTGTGGATCGCATGCTTCTTGCACTTCTCATATCTGCATATAAAGAAGATGAAAAGAATGGTGAGACGAGGGCATACCTTGCACTCAAGCCGAGCATGGCACCAGTGATCTGTGCGGTGTCACCACTCCTTAAGAATAAGACTGAACTCATCGATAAAGCGCAGCTCGTCCATGGTGCACTCAAAGCAGAATTCGGTCGGGTTTCTTGGGACGACAATGGAAATATCGGTAAGCGCTATCGTCGTCAAGACGAAATAGGTACACCATTTTGTATTGTGATTGATTTTGATACACTCGAGGATGATACGGTTACTGTTCGTGACAGAGATACCGGTGACCAAACTCGTGTTAAAATTTCCGAATTACCGAGTTATATAAAAGAAAGGATAAATTAAGTTTTATAATGAAATACACTAAAAAAGTTTTACAAAACGGACTTCGGGTCGTCGTCGTACCCATGAAGGATAACCCTACGGTGACCGTATTGGTCCTCGTCGAGACGGGCTCGAAATACGAGACAAAAAAAATAAATGGCATCTCGCACTTCCTCGAACACATGTGTTTTAAGGGTACCGAAAAAAGACCAAAGGCGATAGATATCTCTAAAGAGCTCGATGCGCTCGGTAGCCAATACAACGCATTTACTTCTTCTGAGTATACGGGATACTATGCAAAATCTGATGCACGACACTTTGCTCAGATTTTTGATGTGGTCTCAGATATTTATTTGAATTCCACATTTCCCGAAGCAGAAATGCAAAAAGAAAAAGGGGTGATCATCGAAGAGATCAATATGTACGAAGATATGCCAAATAGACATGTCCAAGATCTGATGATGCAGTTACTCTATGGAGATACTCCTGCTGGCTGGAACGTAGCCGGAGAAAAGAAAAATATTTTAGCGATGAAGCGTGCAGACTTTGTGGCGTACAAAAAGGCACAGTATGTCCCGAATGCGACATTGCTCGTCGTAGCAGGCAAGGTGACAGAGAAGGAAGTACTCAAAGAGGCACAGAAAGTTTTTGGAAATATTAAAAATACAAAAAAAGCCGGCAAGCTGCAAGTCAAAGAAACACAGAAAAAACCACAAGCGCTCATCTCATACAAAAAAACAGATCAAACACATTTTGTGCTCGCCGTGCGCAGTTTTGATTTATTTCACAAAGAGAATCCTGTATTATCGGTACTCGCTGGTGTCTTAGGTGGCGGAATGAGCTCGAGGTTGTTTCAGAAACTTCGCGAGGAAATGGGTGTGGGGTATTATGTCCGTGCGTATAATGACACCTATACAGACCACGGCTTTTTCCAGATTTCTGCTGGTGTGGACAACAAACGCATCGATGAGGTGCTCGAAGCGGTTCTCGAAGAATGTCGCAAACTCAAACATTTTCCCGTCGAAAATGATGAACTCAACAAAGTAAAAGAATGCTTGATAGGTAACATGAGGCTTTCTCTCGAATCGAGTGATGATATTGCAAATTTCTATGGCGGGCAGGAGCTTATGAAACGCCATGTACAAGATGCAGATACACGAGCAAAAGAAATACGCAAAGTAACCGCCGTGCAAATACAAGCTATGGCACAGCAAATCTTTACAGATGCTCGGCTTAATCTGGCACTCATCGGACCGTTTAAAGATAAAAATAAATTCTTGAAAAAGCTGAAGTTCTAGGCACTGTATATCTCATTTTTAACTAATTTAGTTTTTGTGTTATGATATCGATATGTTTGAAAAAGAGCATGTTACTAATATCTCTATAACCACAGGTACCATCGTTCGGGTGTTCCTCGTCGCGCTCTGTTTCTTCTTATGTTGGTACTTACGAGATTTGATATTAGTATTACTCACTGCTATCGTGATCGCCTCGTTTGTCGAGTCTGCGGTGCCACATTTTAAAAAAGTGGGTATCAGTAGGATTTTCGGTATTGTGATCCTCTACACTGTCTCGCTCTTTACTGTCGCAGCTTTATTTTATCTTTTCGCACCACTACTCATCACTGAGCTGTATAATTTCTCTACCTTTATGTCATCGTATATTCCAGGAGTATCATTTTTGAGTTTCTTTCAAAATGAAGCATTTTCTGGTGCAAAAGACATCGTCAGCAATCTCTCTGGAGGGTTTTCGCTCGCGGCACTTATGTCTATCTCTAAGGCATTCATCTTAAATCTCTCTGGGGGATTCTTCCAGACATTTTCTGTGATTTTCGGTGGGATCTTTAATTTCATCTTGATCATTCTTATTTCTTTTTATTTGGCGGTACAAGAAGACGGTATCAAGAATTTCCTTCGCATTATTTTCCCCTTGAAACACGAAGAGTATGTGGTGGATCTCTGGGAACGTTCTCGTAGAAAGATCGCCTTGTGGATGAAAGGACAGATGCTGCTCGGTGTTGTGGTGGGGGTACTGATCTACCTGACTTTGTCATTGCTTGGTATACAATACGCACTCTTACTTGCACTCATCGCAGGTATTATGGAACTCGTACCGTATGGCATGTTGATATCCTTGGTGCCAGCGTTTGCATTTTCATATCTCTCGGGCGGACTCTCGAGTGCACTGATGGTGTCTGGTGCGTACCTTATCATCCACCAATTCGAAGTATTTCTCTTTGCACCACTCATCATTAAAAAAGTTGTCGGTCTTTCACCGATCGTTATTATCTTGTCTATTTTGATAGGTTTCGAACTCGGTGGGGTGTGGGGAGGAGTACTGTCTATACCAGTGGCTGTGGTCGTTATGGAATTTATGAATGATATTGAGAAGGGCAAGACCCTCGCTCGCAATAAATAATCTTATGGAAAAGAAAAGTTTTTACCTTACTACAACTTTGCCTTACGTGAATGCTGATCTTCACATGGGTCATGCGCTCGAATTTGTGCGGGCAGATGCGATAGCTAGATATAAAAAACTGCAGGGCTATGAAGTGTTTTTCAATACTGGCACCGATGAGCATGGACAGAAGATATACGAGAAGGCAATAGAGCAAAACCTAAATCCTCAAGATTTTGTCGATAAAAATTTCTTACGTTTTAAAGAATCAGTGAAAATCTTCGGCATGGATGATAGTATTTTGCATTTCGTACGCACTACAGACGAGCATCACATAAAAGCTGCACAAGAATTCTGGAATAGAGTCGAGAAGAATGGATATATTTATAAGAAAAACTATGAAGCAAAATATTGCGTCGGCTGCGAAGAGACAAAGAGTGATTCTGAGCTCATAAATAATGAATGCCCTGTGCATCCAGGAAGACAACTTGAAATCATAGAAGAGGAAAATTATTTCTTTAAATACAGTGCTTTTGGAGAAAGACTGATTAAATTTTACGAGGAGAATTCAAATTTTGTGGTGCCAGATTTCCGCTTCAATGAGATAAAAGCCTTTGTTTCTAGGGGTTTACAGGATTTTTCTATATCGAGGTTAAAGTCAAAAATGTCATGGGGTATACCGGTGCCAGGGGACGAGGATCATGTGATGTATGTGTGGTTCGATGCACTGACGAACTATATATCTACTCTTGGTTGGCCTGATAATGAAAAAGATGAAGCCGGTGATTTTCAGAAATTTTGGGTGAAGGGTAGCCCTCTCCAGTATTGTGGTAAAGACAATCTTCGTTTTCAGTCGGCTATGTGGCAAGCGATGCTCATGGCTGCTGATCTACCGAACTCAAAGCAAATCGTCATCAATGGATTCATCACTGCTGATCATGGACTTAAAATGTCTAAAACTTTAGGTAATGTTGTTGATCCTGCCGAGATAGTAAAAGAATATGGTACTGAGGCACTAAGATATTTCTTACTCAAAGAAATATCTAGCTTTGAAGACAGTCCATTTACTATGGAGCGTTTCAAGGATGCATACAACTCAGGGCTTGCAAATGGTTTAGGAAATTTGACGAGTAGGATAATGAAAATGGCAGAGACAAACTTAGAAAGTTGTCCGGAGATTCCATCCATGACACTGACTTCAGATTGGCAGGGGGCCATAGACGCTATGGAAGTTTTCAATATTCCTGAAGCTATGAATGTAGTTTTTAAACATGTCGCTGAGCTTGATGAGTTAATACAGAGCAAACAACCTTTTAAATTAGTAAAGACCAATAAAGAAGAAGGCATCGCAGTGATCAAAGAATTAATTATTAAATTAAATAATATTGCGCAGATGTTAACTCCTGTACTTCCTGAAACAAGTAAGAAAATAATGGAGATAATTAAGACGAATAAGATGCCAGAAGCTCCTCTATTTTTACGCAAAGACTAGTTATGAAATACATAGACATACATAGCCATGTGAATTTTAATGCATTCGATGCTGATAGGGATGCGGTGATAAAGCGTGCACTTGATAACGATACTATTGTGATCAATGTCGGCACCCAGAGAGATACTTCAAAGAAAGCAGTAGAGATGATCGCAGGTTATCCAGAAAACGTATACGCGATAGTCGGCTTGCATCCGATACATACCGGTGCTTCGTATCATGATGAAAAAGAACTTGGTGAGGGCGGCAAAGAATTCACTTCACGTGGCGAAGTTTTTGATAAAGATACATATAGAGAGTTTTTAAAACATCCAAAGGTATTAGGTTTGGGGGAGTGTGGGCTCGATTATTATCGCATGGATGATGAATCAATCGAAAAACAAAAAGCTGCATTAATAGCTCAAATAGAACTCGCGAATGAAGTCAACAAACCAATCATGCTTCATATTCGTAATAATCCAAAAGATAAATCTAAAAATGCATACTTTGATGCATTGGAAATTTTAAAGGAACATATGACGTTCAACCCCGCGAACGGGGCAAGGGGCGACGTGCACTTCTTTGCTGGCGGTGTCGAGGAAGCGAAAGCTTTTTTGGATTTTGGATTTACGATGTCGTTTACAGGTGTAGTGACTTTCACTACTGACTACGACGAGGTACTCAAATTTATACCACTCGACAGTATTATGACCGAGACGGATTGCCCATATGTGACTCCCATACCTCATAGAGGCAAAAGAAATGAGCCTGTATATGTCAGGGAGGTGGTTAAAAAAATAGCCCTTATAAAAGGGTTACCTGAAGGAGAGGTTGCAGATGCCATCATGCAAAACGCCAAGCGAGTTTTTGGTATCTCATAAATTTACGGTTATTTTACGATGTATTCTTTGGAAACTTTACCCCGCCGCCATTATAATGGCGGCGGGGTTTACTTTTTGAAGGGTTTTTGATAGTATGGGTGAATGCAAACAGAAGAGGAAAAAAATCAAGAAAACAGCCAGATAGACATTAAAAACGATGTTTCAGGGCGAGTCTATGAATTAGGCTATCATTTAGTACCTACTCTCGAAGAGAGTAACGTACCAGCAGTACATAATGACTTGAAAGACCTCATCACCTCAAGCTTTAAAGGAGAAATAATCTCAGACGACGTTCCAAAAATGATGGATCTTGCGTACACTATGGTCAAAGTTGTCTCAAACGTACGCAGTAAATTCGACACCGCATACTTTGGTTGGATCAAGTTTTCTATGGAAGCTGATCAAGTCTTAGAACTCAAAAAGAAACTCGATCTTGATCCAAAGATCATCAGATTTTTAATACTCAAGACCGTAAAGGAAAACACTATCGCCACAAAGAGATTTGTTCAAAGAGGGGTGGGTAAAAGAGCACTCAACATCAAGACTCCAGACGAAGTAGCTGCTCCTATTGATGAAAAAGAAGTAGATAAAGAAATAGACGCGCTTATATCATAATCACTATGTATCTAAACAAGGCAATCTTAATAGGAAACTTAACTCGTGACCCAGAATTAAAGTCTTTACCTTCAGGTATTAAGGTTTGTTCATTCTCTCTCGCTACAAATCGCGTCTGGAAGGATAAAAATGGTGCTCGCCAAGAATCTGCTGATTATCACAATGTTGTAGTCTTCGGTCGCCAAGCTGAAACAGTAGCTCAGTATATGAAGAAAGGGAATTCAATATTAGTCGAAGGTCGTATGCAGACTCGTAGTTGGGATGATAAGACAAGTGGTGAGAAGAAATACCGTACTGAGATCATCGCCGATCGTACGCAGTTCGGTCCACGGGGAGGAAGTACCGGTGGTGCACCTTCAAGTAACGGGCAAGCAGCTACTCCAAAGACTTCAAATGATGAGATGGATTCCATTGAATACCCTGAAGAAGATATCAACCCAGAAGACATCCCATTTTAACTTTACAAGCCTTTATTTTACATAGTATAAATTACACATATATGAAACAAGATTATTTCGCAGCAAACAACATAAAATATATCGACTATAAGGATATTGAAATCTTAAAGAAATTTCTGAATCCAAATGGTAAGATCTTGAGTCACAAGCGCACTGGGGTGACTTCAAAGAATCAACGCAAGCTTTCTCTCGCGATCAAGCATGCACGATTCATGGGCTTACTACCTTTCATCATTAGATAAATTTAAATAAAAAAATCCCCGAAAGGGGATTTTTTTATTGCTACACTCTTTCTACGTATTCGCCAGTCTCGGTGTTGACCCGAATACTTTCTCCTTCAGAGATGAACATAGGGGCGTTTAGTGTGGTACCGTTTTCGAGGGTGATGATCTTGTTTCCACCTTTTGAGGTATCACCACGTACTGCAGGAGGAGCTTCTTTGACGACGAACTCCATCTTGATAGGGAGGGTGATCTTGATGATCTTTTCTTCATCGTCATCATCCCAAACGAGCGCAGTTACATTGCCATTTTGTTTTAAGAATTTAGCTGCAGTACCGATAAGATTTTCTCCGAGTGAGAATCTCTTGCTCTTGTCTTCTGGATCGCAGAACCAAAATTCACCTCTATTTGCATAGAGGAAGGTGATATCTTTCTTTTCGATATCTGCTTCGTCTGCAGACTCTGACACGTGGAAGGTCGCTGCGATAGTCTTACCGGAGATTAAACTCTTTAATTTGACCTGATTTTGAGGTTTACGCTGTTGGGTACGAGCCACATGAGACTCGACTACTTCACAGGGTTCACCACTGTAGATAATGATTTTTTTCTCACGAATTTCGTTATATTGTAGTTGTGCCATAAAGCTATATTAGCAAATTCAATTTTATCATGCAAATAAAATTTAAAGTAAACTTTTATACTTCTTCGGCGAATTTTTTGAGAATTTCTTTGAGGATTTGGTCTCCAATTTTTTTATTTTCCTTTAAGAATTTACGAGTCGCATCATATCCCACACCGAGTTTTACTTTTTCAGCCTTTTCATTGGTAGGAGTGTAGAAATACGAGTTACCACTTTTCTCGACGATCTTAAACTTTTCTCCGAGTGCCATCATTTCTCCTTCGCTTGAGATACCTTCACCATAGATGATATCGAATTCAGTTTGTTTGAAAGGTGCGGCAACTTTGTTTTTGACTACTTTAACCCGAGTACGACTACCCACGACTTCTTCGCCTTTTTTGATTTGTGCTATTTTGCGGATATCGAGTCTGATAGAGGTGTAGAATTTGAGTGCCTTACCTCCTGGTGTCGTTTCAGGGTTGCCAAACATCACACCGATCTGCATGCGGATCTGGTTTATGAAGATGACTACAGTTTTTGACCTAGCAACGATCGCGGTTAGTTTGCGGAGTGCTTGTGACATGAGACGTGCCTGTTTACCCACGTGGTATGCGCCCATATCGCCCTCAATCTCGTCTTTTGGTGTGAGTGCAGCTACAGAGTCGACTACGATCACATCTATCTTGCCAGTGCGCACCAAGCTCTCTACGATCTCGAGTGCTTGCTCACCATTGTCCGGTTGAGAGATAAGTAGGTTGTTGATATTTACGCCAAGTTTTTTGGTATAGTCAGGATCCATGGCATGTTCAGCATCGATGTATGCACAGACACCACCGGTCTTTTGTGCTTCAGCTACGATGTGTAAGGAGAGGGTAGTCTTACCACTCGACTCTGGTCCAAATATTTCGATGATTCTACCACGTGGTATACCACCGACACCGAGAGCCATATCGAGCCCTACGGATCCGGTCGGTATGACATTGATGTCCACCTTAGGTGAATCACCAAATTTCATGATCGATCCTTCTCCAAATTTGTTTTGTATTGATTTGAGTGTGTCTTCTAAAACACTTACTCCCACTGTTTTTGCTTCTTTGCTGTTTTTTTTCTTTTGCATATGATTTTACGCGTTACGTCGCGTAATTCCTTTCGGCGCGGCGCCCCCTTATTGTGGTGGGGTGAACATTACCTTGTAATTTTTCTCATCGACATAGCCAAACTTATCTCTGGCTTGTATCTGTATTATATTATACCCCGAAAGAAGGACTATTGTCTCGTCAAAGTCACCATCTTTATTTATTGAGATTTCACGATTGTTTAAGGTCAAACTCACTGCATTTCTGGCATTTCCTGTAACTTTGAGGATATTGTCAGTCATGGTTGCACCATCGGTGATATTTACATTCTTGATTTTGACACCGAAAATAATGTCATGCGACCGAAAGAACGCAAATACTACGATAAATAGGAAAAAGATGCTGATGCTGGCTATTTTTAAGATTTTTTTTGCACTCGTGTTCATCGGGTATAGGCTGACTCCTTTCTATTACATGATATTGTCTCCATTTTCATCACGAGAGATTTTCTCGAGTACTTCTCGAGGCTTGGCACCGTCTCCAGGACCTATGACCCCTCGTTCTTCGAGCTTATCCATGAGGCGTGCGGCGCGGGCGTAGCCGAGCTTTAGTTTTCTTTGGAGGTATGAAGTAGATGCTTTGCCGGCTTCGATGACGCACATACGTGCTTCTTCATACATCTCATCATCGTCTTCGTTGTCTCCATCGAGTGTACTTTCAAAGATACTTTTATCAGTTGCTACGGCAGCAGCGGTCAAGGTAATTTCTTCGGATATTTCATCTCGGTATGCATCAGCGAGGTGTTTTACTACTTTCTTTACTTCTCCTTCAGAGATAAAGGCGGACTGCAGACGTTCTGGCTGCGCTTCTCCTGAAGAATAGAGCATATCTCCAGCGCCGAGGAGCTTTTCTGCGCCTCCAGCATCCAGAATCGTACGTGAGTCTATTTGTGAAGACACCTTGAGTGCGATACGGGCAGGGACGTTGGCCTTGATGAGTCCAGTGATGACATTCACTTCAGGGCGCTGCGTAGAGAGTACGAGGTGTATACCAACGGCACGGGACATCTGAGCCAAGCGTACGATCGCGGACTCGAGTTCTCGTGGATAGGTGCTCATGATGTCAGCAAGCTCATCAATAAAGATGACGATGTATGGCATGCGATCTGGGGTGACTTCTTCTTCCACACCTTCTGCATTTTTCTTTGTCTTTTTTGGACCCTTGCTGTAGATGTTGTTGTGATAGGATTCGATATCACGTACTGATTCTTGTTCGAGAATGTCGTATCGACGGTCCATCTCTTTTGCTGCCCATTTGAGGGCGAGGATGGTCTTCTTTGCATCGGTGATGACAGGAGTGAGTAGGTGAGGGATGTTGTTATATAGGGTGAGCTCTACGCGTTTTGGATCGATCAATATAAATTTCAAATCATCTGGACCATTGCGGTAGAGGAGGGAGGTGATCATGGAGTGGATGGTCACAGATTTTCCCGAACCAGTAGTACCTGCTACAAGCACGTGTGGCATTTTTGCGAGGTTGCCAAACACTGCCTTGCCAGAGATAGAACGACCGAGTGCTGTGGTGAGTGGCTTTGGAGAATCTTTGAATTTTGTATCAGCAAGGAGGGTGGCGAGTCCAACGATAGATTTTGATTTGTTTGGTATTTCGATACCGACGAGTGACTTGCCTGGGATCGGTGCTTCGATACGGATAGGGTGCGCAGCGAGGGATAATGCGAGGTCATTTTGTAGTCCAAGGATACGAGAAAGTTTGACTCCTTCGGCAGGTTTGAGGGCATAGCGAGTGACCGTAGGTCCGATGGTGATCTCATCCATTTCGACTTCAATACCAAAGTTTGCGAGCGTGCGTTTTATGATATTTGCGTTGGCTTTAATGTCTCCCGTATTTGGCTTACCACTATCCTCCGCGAGGAGTGAGAGTGGGGGTGGTACATATGTAGAAATGAGTCCTGTTCTTTTCTTGATCGGCATCTCTTCTTCGTCGACGTTTTCTTTGATTATGAATTCTTTTTTCTTGCCGACACCGAGTGCATTTTTGATCTTCTCGCTCGCACTTTCTTTTGTCTCTTCTTCAGGTTCTTCGATTGGTTCTTCTGTTTTTGCGAGCGTGTCGTCAGCTATGTCCATGTCTTGGTTTTTGATAAATAATCCACGGAGCCTCATCCACATAGTAGAGAAATCCATCTTTGCATCGAACATGATTAGAATAGAAATAATGAGTAGTGCACCGAGGAACACGATGCTCGCATACACATCAAAGAGAGACACAAAAGGGATGGCTAAAATTTCTCCAACCAGACCACCCGCATGGGTGCCTGAGGCGATGTCTATGATGCCTTCACCAGCGAGTAGAAACATAGCTCCGCTGATGACTCGGATCCAGCCGATATTTGGTACTTCGGATTTAATAAATGAGTAGCCGAGTAATACAAAAAGAGTAGGTAAGAGTACGTATCCCACACCAAGAAGGGGAAGGAATATTTGGTTATAAAAAAAGTCTCCAGCCACGCCTGCGATGTTGAGCCATGCCATCAAAAAAAACAATGCGAATACAAAAAAAATAACACCTATGATACCATGTTTAGTATGAGTTTTTAATCCTCGAGGAGTTTCTTCTTGAATAGCTTTTTTCTGCTTTTCTTTTTTCGCCATTTACATATTTTAACATAAAAGAATACAAATAAACAAAATTTATCTTTATTTCACTTGCTTTTTTCTGTGTCCTATATATAATGGACATATGTTTCGAGATCAGGAAAATATAAAAGACAACAGCCCAAAATCCTTAAAGGACAGCTTTGCTAACGATGTCCTTTATCCTCGTACAGACTCAGTCTTTGATAGTTATCCAAAGATCAACAAGCTCATCACTGCATTATATTTAGTCACTGATATCATCGAAAAAAACGAACCAATTCGGATTAAATTACGGACAATTGCAGTTGAAATAATATCGGACAAGACATCCTTTTCAAGGACAATTTTCAAGGACAAAATATATTCAATTTTAACTCTCTTGGACATCTCTTCAGCTATCGGTCTTGTGTCCGAAATGAATTTCAATATTTTAAAAAATGAGTTCAATATTCTCTTGCAAAGTCTTGAACATGCTCCAGAAACTAAACAGATAAACCACACCTGGCTCGAAGACTTTTTAACCACATCGACCATTCTTCCTTCAGCGAGTACCGCATTCGTGGCAGAAGCCCCAGATCCTCTCACGAGAGAGAGACCCATTACCCCTGTCTTGAGAGATGAAAACACTTCTTTATTACTTAAAAAACAAAGACGAGAGGATATATTGAAAGCAATACGAGACAATGGTGGCAGCGCTACAATATCTGAAGTAAAAACACGTTCAGGAGGGTCCCTTTCTACCTATAGTGAGAAGACACTACAGCGTGAATTAGTGGCTATGGTTAAAGACAATATACTCGACAAAGCAGGGGAGAAACGCTGGAGCAAATATTCGATAAAAAGCTAGGTTTTCTTAGTAATAAAATCCTATCATAATCGTCAATGTATGTAGTGGATCGTACTCATTATGTAGTTGCATTTTTGATGAAAATATGTAAATATGTAACAGTGGGTAAGTTATCCACATAATATATTGCTCTAGTTCAGGGCTCTATATTATAATGTTGTTGTGGTTATGGGCTGCGGATTTTTTTCGCAATTTATAATCTAACAAGATTTATTTTCACTCTGCTCTTCATTTGCAATTTCGTCGAAAAAATTTCAAGTGATACTTTGTGAAAAATAAATGCCCAGTTTTGCTTTAAATCTTTTAAGGCAAAGTCGGGTAAACGACAGGTCATTGAAAATTAAATACGTTTGTGTTTAGTTTTCAATTATGTTTATCTCTGTTCATTATTCATTTGTTCACCACATTATTAGCAATTATTAATTAGTTAATGGTGATCAGAATAATGACAAGAAAAAATACGCTTTTAGTTTTGTCGAAACTAACTTAATGGCGTAGAAAAAATTATAAAAATTATATGAGTAACTTATTAAAATCAAAATTCTTTCTTGGAGCTTTGGTTGTAGCAGTTATGTTGGTAGGTGCAGTTGCTGTTAAAGCAACTCCAGCTTCAGCTGATTGTTCAACTGGAACTACTACTTTGAAAGTTGGTTCAAAAGGAGATGCTGTAAAGTGTCTTCAAGCAGGTGTAGGTGCTACAGCTGACGGAAACTTTGGTCCTATGACTAAAGCTAAAGTTATGGCTTGGCAAGCTTCTGTTGGTCTAAAGGCTGACGGAGTTTTCGGTCCTATGTCTCGCGCTAAATTTACAGGTGGATCTATGAGTGGTAACTTCCCAGCAGGCTGTTCATCAGCTTCTGGATACAGTACAACAACTGGTCTTCCATGTAACACAAGTAGCACTCTTCCAGCAGGTTGTACATCAACAGCAGGATACAGTCCAACAACTGGTGCTAAATGTGACGGTGGTTCAACAGCTTCAGGTCCTCTAGCAGGAGGAGCTGGTTCAGTTGACACTATTACAAAGCTTTCAACTTACAACAATGAAACTATCAACGAAGGCGACACAGGAAGTGTTCTCGCTGTAGAAGTTAAAGCTGATGCAGGTTCAGATTTGAATCTTTCTTCAGTTAAACTTACATTTGATCACTCAGGTGCTGGTTCTTACCACCTAGATCGCTATGCTGATGAAGTTTCAGTATGGGTAGGAGGCAAGAAAGTTGGTTCTGCTAAGGGTTCAGACTTCACAAAGAATTCTGACAACACTTACACAAAGAACATCAATCTTTCTGGTGCAGTCGTAAAGGCTGGACAAAAGCTTACAGTTACAGTTGGCGTAACAGCAAACACTACTATTGATTCTGTTGATCAAGATAGTGGTAATGCAAACTGGAACGTTAACGTTGACAGTGTTCGTTACAACGATGCTACTGGAGCGATCTTGACAGAAACTACTTCATTAAATGAAGACTTTGGTTTCTCAAGTATCGCTAACTCAGGAGATCTAGAACTTAAACTTACAGAAGCTACAACTAACCCTGAAGCAGGAGTAGTTGAAGTTAGTGATTCATCTGACACAGATAACGTACCTATGCTTTCATTCAAATTGCAAGCACAAGGTGGCGATATGGACATAACTCAGCTTGAATTCACTGCAGTTTCATCTGGAGACACTGATGGTACAAATGAGATCGTATCTGACTGGACACTCTTCAAGGGTTCAACTGAGATCGCATCTTATGACACTACAGCTTCTACAGCTGATGACGCTTCAAACCAAAATGGTACAGTTGTTTTCTCTGACATCAATGACTTAACTCTTGCTAAGGATTCAACAACTACATTTACAGTTAAAGCAAAAATCAAGGAAATCGGTACTGGTTCAGGTGCAGCTGCTGCATTTGACCAAGGTGATAGTGTAACTCTATCATTCGACGGTTCTGCAAACCTTGATGACACTACAAACACTGTGATAGAAGATTCAAATGGTGATACTATCGTTGCTGGTGACCGTTCAGGTTCAGTAGCTGGTAACGCTCAATCTTTCTACTCAGAAGGAATTGTAGTAGCTCTTGTTTCTAAGAGTGCTACAAAGACTGTGTCTTCAGATCCTGCAACAGCAACTGATTCTGGAACTTATGTTATCAACTTTGACGTAACAGCTATCGGTGCAGATATGTATATCGATAAGTCTTCTGTTGCTGAAACTACAGCTGGAACAGCTGATACTACAGCTGGTCAAGGTGTTGAATACTATGTATCTAAGAACGGAACTGCTGGAAACGCAGCTGCTACAAAGCAAACTGCTCCATCTTCTATTCTAAGTGCTGATGGTTCTACAACTGGTGATACAGCAACAGCATTTAAGGTAAATGAAGGAGAGACTCGTCACTTCCACCTAACAGTTAACTTTGCTCTTGATTACTCAGGTGCAGATGCTTCTGGATTCTACCGAGTAAACCTTGGTTCAATCAACTGGGATAACGAATCTGGAGATACAACTCCTGACTTCTTCTACACATTCAACCTTGGTGATTACCAGACTGCTGACTTGTCTCTAGATGACTACAGTCTTTAATTAGACCTTAGTTAATAGATTCGAATCAGAGTTGAGTAAACTCTAAAGTTCTGGTCAATACGCCTTAAAAAGTATTCAAAAAACCACCCCTCACCGGGTGGTTTTTTGTTTTGTGTTATAAGTTATCCACATATTATTTCATGTGTATGGGTATATTTGATATAATTTAATCATGCTTAGTATAAGCACTCATTGGGTTTTTATTATTATTCATTATTAGTAACTAAATTTATATATGTTAAACAAAAATATGTTTCGTTTGATTTCTGTTTTTTCTGTATTTGTTTTGGCGGTCGTAGTATTAGCTTCTGGTTCACATAAGGCTGAAGCAGCAGCTATCACTTCATCCGCAAGTGGTGACTGGAATACAGGTGCTACCTGGGTGGGGGGAGTTGTGCCAGGTGTTGGTGATACTGTGACTATCGCTTCTGGGCATGTGATCACTATGAGTGCAAGCCCTGCCGCAGCATCTATCGCATCACTTACTATTAACAACGCCGGTGCTACCACTGGTCTTACGATGAGTGGTACAAGTACTACACTCACCGTGACAGGTGCGATTTCTATTGCTCTACCATCTGCTGACGGTACAAGTACCCTCGCTGTGGCTGACGCAAACCTCGTTGCAGCTGGTATTACAATGACTGGAGGTGCATCTCCTCGAATTGCACAACTTACTGTAACTACAGGTACAATTACTTCTAGTTCAGGTATTAGTTTTGCAGGAACAGCAGCACAAGCTAAGCTTACTGCTACTGGCGCAGCAACTATTACTTTGAGTGGAACAACTGGAACTCTTGGCACTGGTGGTACTGTAGCATTGAACTCTGCTTCAACTACTGTATTTTCTGGAGCTGCTCAAACAGTGAATACATATACCTACGGTAACGTAAGTCTTTCTGGTAGTGGCATTAAAACCATTGCAAACACTACTACTATCGCTAGTAACCTCGCGATAACTTCTGGGACTACTGTAACGCTTGCTAACTCACTTAGTACTGCAAACAAAATTCTTTTCAATGGTTCTACAAGAGTAGCAGGTACATATGGTGCGGATGCTTCATCTGCAGCACACAAGAGTGATATTTACTTTACCTCTGGCGTGACTACCTTGATCACTGTGGCTGCTGGTAGTAGCTCAAGTAGTAATGGGGGTAACGGTGGAGTACAACAAACAATTACTCAAAATGCTGATAATACAAATACCTCAACTTCAAGTAGTACAAACAATACTCCAACAACTACTCAATCAGAAACTCCCGCTACTCCTACTAAGACTGAAGTAGTATGTGCACAAGGGGAAATGTTTAGTCCAACAACCGGAGAAAAATGTACAAAAAATACTGAAACAGTAAGTAATACACCAACTCCAAAAGCGTATGCATTTGGTACCTCTCTTGTAAAAAAGGGAAGTAAGGGTGAAGCTTGTAAGGCTTGGCAAATGTACTTTAATGATAAAGGTAATGCTGGGCTTACAGTAGACGGACACTGTGGACCTAAGACTATTGCATTCGCAAAGACATGGCAAGCATCTGTTGGCTTAAAAGCTGATGGTGTACTTGGAGCAATGAGTCGTGCAAAGGCAAACTAGTTGATTCTAACGATATCGTGTGTTACACAAAACCACCCTTCATGGGGTGGTTTTGTATTTAGGGGTATTTAGTTTACACCCTGTAGTAGAACTTTGAGAAAAGTTTCACTACAGGGTACAATATACTCATGGGTGAATTTATTTTTCGTATCTGGTATATGGTAGCTATTTTGCCTTTTTTGATCTTACTTGAAGCAAATAAGGCGTTTACGGCATACTTAAAAAAACATGACATATATCATGGATGGAATATCTGGCACTCAATACTCGTGGTGCTGATATTCATCCTCGTTATCATGCTGCTCACAGGGAATTATTAATACGAGTCAATACTACTATGGTAAACAAACATTTTTTTAAAACTTTAATTATCTTTACGCTCATCATCGTCTTTGGGTTGATCGGCATGCTCGTGGTGAGTTATTTTGATACGAGCAATAGCAATGCGGACTCAGTGAATACAAAAACTGAGGTTGCAAAATAGTCTTTGTGATGGTATAGTGTATATGCCGCAGAGAAGATAGGTAGAGAATACTCTATAAATCCTATCCAGTGGGTCGACGGCTGTTTGCCGTTTTTTATTTATTAGAAAACAAGGAGCGAAGCGACCATGTTTTCTTGTATCCCGGTGTTTGTATGTAAATACAGACATCGGGGAAAAAACATCAACAAAAATAAACAAAAACAATTATGTTATTAAAATCAAAAAAAGAAGAAATCATCAAAGACCTCGAGGGTGCTATCGATAATTCTAAATCTTTAGTATTTGTAAACTTTCATGGATTAAAGGTGGGCGACGAGACTGCGCTACGAAGAGATTTACGAAAAGAAGGTGTGGACTATCGTGTATCACGAAAGACATTGCTCAAACGTGCACTCAAAGGTAAAGCCGAAGGAGAAATTCCAGAACTCGGAGGTGAAGTAGCTATTGCGTATTCTGCTGATGAAACAGCTGGACCTCGTGAGGTGTACAACTTCCAAAAGACTCACAAAGGTCTACTTAATATTTTAGGTGGAATCTTTGAAGGTAAGTTCGTAGGTGCTGACCGCATGATGGAAATAGCGACTATCCCAAGTAGGGAAGTACTTCTATCAAAAATTGCATTCTTGCTTAAGAGTCCTATGCAACGCTTAGCAATAGCAGTAAATGAAGTCGCAAAGAAGAAATAAAAATTATTAACTAAATTAACTTGCCCCGCTTGCGGGGAAAATATTATGTCAAAATTTGATCAATTTATAAACGACCTTGAAAGTGCATCAGTTCTCGAATTGAACGACTTGGTAAAGGCAATAGAAGAAAAGTTCGGAGTATCTGCTGCGGCTGTCGCATCAGTAGGTGGTCCTGCTGCAGGTGGTGAAGCAGCTGCCGAAGAACAAAGTACATACACTGTTGTTCTTACATCAGCTGGTGATCAAAAGATCGCAGTGATGAAGGTGGTAAAAGAAGCCCTCGCTTTGGGTCTTAAAGACGCTAAAGACTTAGTGGATGCTGCACCTTCAACATTGAAAGAAGGTATGAAGAAAGAAGAAGCTAACGACCTTAAGAAGAAGATCGAAGAAGCTGGAGGAAAAGTTGAGCTGAAATAAAATAAGCTCAACTTTTCAGCCGGAGACGCGTCGGCGTCGAGGCGGGGGGCTGCGCAAAATTTCAGCAGAAATTTATGTGTGGCCAAGGTGGAGCTGAAATAACACTTAGCTTAATACAAACCTCTAAAACAACCCCCTTTTGGGGGTTGTTTTGTTTTCTCTCAAAAAATCGTATAATACAGGCATGGAAATTTTAGGGAAAATCATGGGGAATAGCGCACGGGTCAAGATCATGCGTTTGTTCCTCTTAAACAGAACGACAGCTTTTAAGAATAAGGAAGTCGCAGAACGCAGTCGCGTTGGTATCGATGCAGTACGCAGAGAATTAAAACTACTCTCTTCTGTGGATTTTATAAAGAAGCGTTCATTTACTTCAAATGAATGGGTGTTTAATGCTTCTTTTAAATATGCAAAAGAATTCGAAGATCTGCTCGTCAGCTCTGACTCTTTGAGTAAAGAAAAACTTTTAGATAACTTTAAAAAAGTCGGTAGAGTAAAATTCTTGGTGGTCTCTGGTATTTTTATTAAAAATGAAGATAGTAGGGTGGACCTTCTCATCGTCGGAGACAAAATGAAACGAAATAAAATAGAAGAAGGTATAAAACGTCTCGAAGCCGAGATCGGCACTGAGCTTACCTATGCGGTGTTTGATTCTAAAGAATTCGTATATCGACTCAATATGTATGACAAGCTCGTACGTGATATCTTAGACTTCCCACATGAGGTCGTCCTCCAGGGCAAAGGCTTTATGGAGTTATCCACACAGTCATTAAAAAAAGCTCAAAAATTGATATAAGGCAGGCATCGCTGCCATATATCAACGGCGCTCGGACATTAGGCAATAAGTGGATAACTTTTTTGCCTATGCTCCTCGCTTGTTGATATAATTAACCTATGACTTTTATAAGGTCGAAACTTAGAAGGTTTATTAATTATTAATCTATTTATAAATATATGAATAATATTTGGCTTACATGGGGTGAAGTTTTTAATGCATCACTCCAAGATCTATGGTGGGGTTTGGTACAATTTGCTCCAAAGTTCATCATCGCTGTTGTTTTCTTTGTGGTCGGATGGATCCTCGGATCTCTTGTCGCAAAAGCTGTCGAACAAGTATTCGGAGCTTTGAAGGTAGATAATTTACTTAGATCTATCGGCGCAGACGATTTCTTTAGAAAGGCTGGTATGCATTTAAATACTGGTTATTTTGTAGGACAAGTAGTGAAGTGGTTTGTGATCATCGTATTCTTACTACCATCACTGAACCTTGTAGGTCTTACAGATATATCAACTTTCTTGCAATACAGTGTTCTTGGATTCTTGCCTCGTGTGGTAGTCGCTGCATTCATTTTGATCATTGCTACGATCTTGTCTGAATTTGTTTCAAAGACTATTATCGCTTCAGCAAAGTCTATGAATTTGAGTTCTGCAAATATGCTCGGTGCAGTTAGTAAATACATCATCTGGATCTTTGCATTTATCATTGCACTCGGACAACTCGGTGTGGCTGAATACTATATGAGTGTTCTATTCACTGGTGTGATCGCGATGCTTGCCCTCGGTGGAGCCCTCGCATTTGGTTTGGGTGGTAAGGATCATGCATCTCGTTTAATCGAGAAACTCAGTGAAGAAATGTCTCAAAGAGGCTAAAATTCTCATTGTTTTTAACCCGTTTTTCTAATAAGGATGTCTGGCTTGATAAAAGCTTGACATCCTTTTAGTTTTCGTATAAGATCAATCTATCAGTATGAATATTACAAGAAACAGTTTAAAAGGTAGGCCCTAGCAGACTTTTCTTTTGTCTGTCGGAGCCGCCAAAAGGGCGGTTTTTTTGTTGAAAAGTCAGGACACATGATATTTGAAAATTAAATCCTTGTTCTAATTTCTTGCTTCGACACATGTCGAGGTAGGGTCTTTTTTAGAAACAAGAAAAATTCTTTTAGTTAGTTACCCGAGCGGTCGGGAAGCATGATTAATTAAAAGGGTTTGTTTTATCCATATGTAATGTATGGATTGTGGTTTTCAAATTTCTTAACAGGAAATTTAAGGGCGTACGGTGGATGCCTTGACTGAAAGAAGCGATGAAGGACGTAGCAAAGCTGCGATAAGCTTCGGGG
>CAZUCZ010000006.1:0-4787 GCA_964618925.1 uncultured Candidatus Saccharibacteria bacterium
TTCCCCAAGTCCACAATGTGCCATCCGTCTTTGTGGCTACGGTGTTGAAATTTCCAGCTCCTACACTGGCCCAGTCCGTATCTGTGCCGACTTGAACAGGTGCATTGTGGTCGGTCGTATCTCCTGTACCAAGCTCTCCATACCAATTAATACCCCATGCCCACAGTGTGCCATCTGTTTTTATTCCAAAGCCAGACGATGAACCAGCTACTCCTGTGGCCCAGTCTGTATCCGTACCAATTTGCATTGGTACCGTACTATCACCAGACCTTCCGAGACGATAAAAAGCACCGGAGCCCCAGCTCCACATAGTACCATCAGTTTTTACCGCAACAGAACTGTAATAATTACTACTGACTGCTTGCCAATCAGTATCTGTTCCTATTTGTGTAAAAGTATCTCTATCATCTCCATCTCCCAAGCCGAGTTGTCCACCATTACCATTCCAACCGGTGCTCCACATCGTGCCATCAGTTTTAATACATATAGAAAATGCACCTCCTGCAGAACATTGCACCCAGTCTGTATCAGTGCCAACTTGAGTTGGCACTAGCCTAGGGCTGTCATCCCCTAAACCCAATTCGCTATAACTGTTTCGTCCCCAGCCCCATAATGTTCCGTCGGATTTTATTGCAAGCACGTGATCTGTATCTGAAAAATAATTCTCACTACCAGTCGTAATACTTACCCAATCCGTATCTGTGCCAATTTGGGTTGGTGTATCACGATTCGTATCATCACCAACTCCAAGTTGTGCAGAACCATTATACCCCCATGCCCACAACGTACCGTCACTTCGAATAGCAATAGTGTGATATTTACCTACGGCGACAGCATCCCATTCTCCTCCGACTGCAATCTCACCCGGGAGTTCTGGATCGTAACTATTCTGATTACTAAAACTTGAATCACCCCAATCATACAAAGCACCATTGGTTTTTATCCCTGTACTCACACCATATCCAGCTGAAACGTCAGCCCAGTCTGTGTCTGTGCCAATCTGAACAAATTCATTCTGGTCTGCACTAGTCTCCAAACCTAGTTCATTATTTCCATTATATCCTGCACCCCACAACGTACCGTCAGTTTTGGTAGCGAGCGTCTGGCTATACATGCTCACACTTGCCCAATCGGTATCGGTTCCCACTTGAGTAGGAATACTATGATCATCTCCATCCCCAAGACCAAGGCGTCCATAAAGATTATCTCCCCACATCCACAATGTTCCGTCCGTTTTAATTGCACCAGAATAATCAGTATAGTAAGGCATTCCAGTGCCTAATTTTGCCCAGTCCGTATCTGTGCCTACTTGAGTGGGCGTGTCACGATCTACGTCATCACCGAGACCGAGGTTGTAAGCACCATTGTATCCCCAAGCCCAGAGAGTGCCGTCTGATTTGATTGCAAGAACGCTCGTGTCACCACTATAAATATCAGTCCAATCAGTGTCGGTACCTACTTGGGTCGGTGTATCTGTATCTCCTACGTCACCACGTCCGAGTCCTGAGTAATCATTTGATCCCCATGTCCACACTGTGCCATCAGTCTTGAGTCCAACACTTGCATAGTAACTGGAAGCAACCTTTTCCCAATCCGTATCTGTGCCGACTTGAGTGGGCTCTGTATAGTAGCTCGTGTCAGTACTTAAACCGAGTTGCCCCTCACTACTGTCTCCCCATGCCCACAGTGTACCATCGGTCTTGATGGCAAACGATCCATACACTGCGACACCGACACTCGCCCAATCCGTATCGGTGCCAACTTGAGTAGGAGTACCACGATAATCATAATCACCTAATCCCAGCTCACCGTAGTCGTTATATCCCCACGCCCACAACGTCCCATCAGATTTTATTCCGAGCCCGTGTTCGTATCCTGTAATAATTGAAACAAAACCACTATCACTGCCTAAGATAATTTTATTATTTGTGTTATTTGTATTACTTAACGTTGTGCCTGCCGCGAAGTCATCTGTTGTAGTAAAGGTCATTGAATGTGCTGCTGCGTGTGCTGCGGGAAGAAATCCAGAAGAAATTAAAATTAAGATAAGTATTGAAGGTATCAGAAAACGGGTAAATTTTTTATAATTTTTCTTTTTTACAAAAACTCTTTGAGATGTAAGAACGGTGCGCTTCCGCACTTTCATATCGTAGAACATAGATTTATTTTAACAATAATCTAACTTCAAAACAACAAAGCCCTGGCAAAAATTGCCAGGGCTTTGTGAAAAACACGTAATAATGTTTATGGTTTTGGTGCAGCAGGATTTGACTCAAAAGGTGTTAAGTTTTTTGGTATTGGTAGTGCTAGGCTTGGACACATAATATTGTTTATTTCTGTTTGGGTTGTGAGGTATACAATACCAGTTGCCATTTTTAGTTTCCATGGATCAAGAATATTTTTCTTGTGATCCCATTGGAATTTCTTAATTTCTTTATCTGTTTGTTTTCCTAGAATTCCATCTTCTTTGAGTCCTGCTTTCATGAAATCATTTAAGAATTTTTGAACTTTTTTCACTGCTTCAGGATCATTTTTTCGTCCCATTTTTATATATTTATCTAGGTAGATACCACAAGAAGTTTCAGCACCGAGCACTTGTCCTACTGGAGTATTGATACGTCCTCCGGTACTACTACCCTTCTTAGGTTTTTTGGTTGGTGGTGTTTGGTCGTCAGTATTTGTTTGAGTTGTAGATGATGACAGAGTGAGGTTATCAAATAAATATCCTTTGCCGAGGTTTGCTGGGTTTGCACTACCACGAGCTTGGAAGATAAGTGTGTTAACTGCACGTGGAGCTTGTTCTGCACTTGCTTCTGCATCATAACGGTAGTATGTCTCCCAGCTTGTTCCTGTTTTTACAAGAGTACCATCAATGTAGATTTTAACGATATCATTAGCAGAACCATTTACGTTTGTCCCGTCTACGAAATCCATCACAAATTTAATCTTGTGTGGGATGTTGCGAGTAAGTCCACTTGCAACTTGTGCCTCGTCAAAGCTAACAGTACCAGCATCTGTACCAGATACATCATAGAAGAATACATCGAGTCCAGTTGGACCATCTTCAAATCGAAGATAACTCATACGAGATCCATCACCTCGATCTGGAGAAACTGAGATATGTAAGCCTGGTTGTTGTTCACAAGGTCTTGTAGAAGCGATGTCAAATTGTGCTTCAAAATGATTTTTTGTTGCACCAACTGTTGTGGATTCCCCTGCTGCATTCGTGAGAGGTTTTGCAAATACCCAGTCTCCAAATGAACCACTTGTCACAGCATCAGACATACGTAGTGATTGATTGTCAAAGCTTGGGTATCCATATGTGTTTGTAACTACACTTTGATCATATGCTGGGTTAACCGCGTTACTCCATCCATCTTGTCCACTGATTGAACCGGTAGTATATGGTGCATTTTCGAATCGGATTGCTCCAGAATTGTCTGAAGTGTCAGTATATGCTCCTGCCTCACATGAGTCTTCAGAATCGTCAGATGTGTTGTGGTTTACAATGGTAAATGTTTCTTCTGGTGAGTCTACTACTACTACCCCTGTGTCATCACTTTCACTGTTGTGAATCCATCCTTCTTGCATGACTTCTCCTGCCGTGTATGTGCCATATGGAACATCTGTAAATTCAACACAGCCTTCCTCACCAGTGGTGCCAGAATTTTCTCCGAGTGTAAGCGTCCAACCAGAGAGATAGTTTACGGCTTCTGAGTCGTCTGTCTTACACATAGTTACTGTAGCAGTTGTGGGTACTTCTGGTTCACAGTTGTGGTTGACTGTAAGTTTGTAAAGTAACCCTGCTGGGTTTGGATCCCCAAATGCTGTATTTGTCTCTGGATCAACTGCTGGATTGGTGATTGTGATTTCGATACTGTTTGAACCAGAATGTAAGTCTGCTGCAGGGATAGTCCAAGAATCTGCAGATGCAAAATTATTTAAGTCAGTAGCAGATGTATCTGTGTCGAGGGCGATACCATTTACTTTTACAGAATACATATTATCAGCTGCGATCTCGAGTGTTGAGTCTGTAGGTGTGCCATCAATAGTAAATGTTTTTGTAAATACTTTGTCTCCTGTTGTTGATGAGCCGTTTTCGTTTAATGCCTCATCATAAATCCATGTTGCGCCTTCGATAGAAGCAGTCCATGCTGGATGTGGAGTTACGGCTACTGAATCATGTTCTTCTACTTGTGTGCTTGTATCACTTACGATGATATCTGTGCCTGGAACGCATTCATCATCTCCTCCATCGTCTTCATCTGTTTTTTGACAATCGTTGTTGTAGATCGCTTGACCTTCAGTGGTCCAATTTTTTCCTGCGTAATCATCAAATGCAGGGATGATGTCATCTTCATGATTATCATGACCATTCAGAACACCATTTTTATTAGGACTAATAGACACATAATTGCCCTCACCTGTCGCATGACAGATCGTGATCTTGTTACCTTCTTCCACAGTTTTTGCTACTGCTTTAGCGAGAGGTAAACCACTCATAGAGACAACCATAGACAAGATCAACAGAAACGAAAATACTTTTTTCATAATTTTTTTAAATTAAATTTATAAGTGACCTTTACGACTAATTAAATTTTAGACTGGTTACTTAATCAAATTAGCATATTTTAAAGAGTTATGTCAAAGATTCGGTGTGCATCACTATGATACACACCAGTTTAGTACTATCTAGCAATAGATCCTCCTGCAGATATTGTCATATGCGTTATTTTATAGTATAATTTTTTCGTTAAATAATTATACACTATATGGCAGATGAGGCT
>CAZUCZ010000006.1:4887-6970 GCA_964618925.1 uncultured Candidatus Saccharibacteria bacterium
TTTTATAGTATAATTTTTTCGTTAAATAATTATACACTATATGGCAGATGAGGCTAATAGATACAGTCAAAGAAGAACTTTCGCGAGGTCCTGATATTTCTATTATAAATCTTTTTGATGCATTGATTGAAAAGGCATATGAGAGCCGTGCTTCAGATATACACATGGATCCGCTCGTTAATTCTTTGCGTATTCGTTTCCGTGTCGATGGTGTACTCAAAGATGCATATTCTTTTCCTAAAGAAATACATAATGAAATCATTGCTCGTATAAAAATATTGTCAAAACTTCGCACTGATGAGCATCAAGCGACTCAAGATGGACGTTTTAGATATACCTTTGAGAAAGAAGCAGATAATAATAAAAATCATTTTATAGATTTTCGTGTATCCATCGTGCCTACCTATCATGGAGAAAATGCAGTACTTCGCTTACTCTCAAATAAAAAAGAAGAAGCTACACTCGACGATCTGGGATTTAGCTCTGCTGACAAAAAGAAAATTGAAGAAGCAATCAAAAAAACAAATGGCATGATCTTGTCTACTGGACCTACGGGTTCTGGAAAGACTACCACTATGTATACTTTGATCAAGATGCTTAATTCTCCCGATGTATCGATCATCACTATCGAAGATCCGATAGAGTATGCAGTCGATGATATCGAACAGATACAAGTGAATGCACGGCATGGGCTTACGTTTGCAAACGGACTTCGTTCTATTCTTCGTCAGGATCCGAATATCATCATGGTGGGTGAAATACGTGATGCAGAGACAGCGAGTATTGCCGTGAACACAGCACTCACGGGGCACCTCCTCCTCTCAACGCTACACACTAATGATGCAGCGACTACCCTCCCTCGCCTCTTAGATATGGGTATCGAAGAATACTTGGTGGCTTCTACGGTGTCTCTCGCCATCGGTCAAAGACTCGTTCGAAAAATTTGTAAAAATTGTAAAGAAAAAATAGTTATCACGCATGCGATGAAAGAGTCCCTCATGCAGACACCGTATGCAGCACTTCTCTTGAATGCTGAGTTTGTATATAAGGGGTTGGGTTGTGGTGAGTGTGGTGGCACCGGATACCGGGGTAGAATATGTATCAATGAAGTCCTTGTCGCCGATACGGAGATAAAAGAAGCCATACTACGTCGTGCTTCTGCAAATGAAATAAAAAAGATCGCTATTAAAAACGGAATGACTACTATGTTCGAAGATGGATTTATGAAAGTACGTGACGGGCTTACGACCGTCGAAGAAGTGCTTCGCGTTATCCATGAATAATTAAAGACATGGAAAAAGATAAAAAACAGAATAAGAAAAAAAGTGCCATCTTGGAATTTATCAAAGAGTGGTCACGTACTCGTCTCTCTACCAAGGACCAGACCTTTTTTGTGAAGCGTTTATCTTTCCTCATTAAGGCTGGTATACCGATGCGTGAGTCTCTGGTCATGATTCGGGAACAAACGCGCAAAAAGGGCTATGCATCTATACTCGATGCAGTGATCGTGAGTGTTTCAAATGGACAGAGTTTGTCTACGAGTCTTGGTAAATTTAAAAATACGTTTGGAGAATTTGCCATCAATATTATTTCCTTTGGAGAACAGAGTGGTATTTTGTCTGAGAACTTAGAATATGTCGCCGATGAATTAAAGAAACGTCAGGCGTTAAAGAAAAAAATAATAGGTGCATCTGTATACCCTATTATTGTGACGCTCGCTACAGTCGGTATTGTCGCATTTTTGATGCTCTATTTATTTCCAAAGATTCTTCCTGTGTTTTCTAGCCTGCATTATGAGCTGCCTCTTTCAACACGTATTATTATTGCTTTAAGTGGCTTTATCAGTGAATGGGGTCTAGTAACATTCTTATTCTGTATTGTATGTGTCATAGCATTTTTAATTACACTTAAGAAAAATCACCAAGTAGCATTCTATTTTGATAGATTTCTTTTAAGAATTCCTGTCATAGGGAAAATCATACAAGACTATAATATGGCAAACTTTACTCGCACGATGGGTATACTTCTTAAGAGTGGAGTCACTATGGGTGAAGCCTTACCAATCTGCGTAAAGACAACACCG
>CAZUCZ010000006.1:6980-37969 GCA_964618925.1 uncultured Candidatus Saccharibacteria bacterium
TTTCATGCACTCGCAAGTGTCGTAAATCGAGGTGCAAAAATTTCTACACATTTGAGCAAGCAGCGTGATCTATTTCCTGATCTTGTGTCTCAGATTGTATCTGTTGGTGAGCATAGTGGAAATTTATCAAATTCGCTCATCTATCTATCTGAGATGTATGAAGCCGAGCTAGATGATTTTACAAAGAATTTATCAAACATGGTGGAACCAATCCTTATGATCATTATGGGTATCCTTGTGGGTTTTATTGCTATCTCCATCATCACACCTATCTATGGTATTACTCAACACCTGACTCCAAAGTAGATGACATACAACAAAGGTTTTACGTTAATAGAGATCTTGGTGGTAGTGGCAGTCATTACTGTTATTATTGCATTTGGTTCAGTGATAGATCTAAATGCGTTTAAGACAGATACACTGTCAGGCGAAGAATCAAGAATAATTTCTATATTACAAAAAGCGCGCAGTCGTTCGATGGCAAATATGTATAATACGACACACGGCGTGTGCTATATCGCTCCCGATTATGTTATCTTCCAGGGTAGTACGTGTGCTTCAGGCGACAGTATTCCTGCAAACACCAACATCGCTTCGAATCCGGGCAGCACATTCCCCACTTTTGTATTTAGTAGACTTACTGGGAACACCACCGCAGGGACCATACACATTACTGATGGTATTAATAGTAAAGATATAACGATAAACAATGAAGGCACGATTAATTGGTAACAATAAAAAAGGCCTGCCTGCGCAGGCAGGGTTTGCAACGCTTGAGATACTGATAGCATTCGCTATTATTATTCTCTGTCTCGGCGCAGTCATTATGGTGACGTTTAGTAATCAGTCTTTGACCATCGATACTCAAATAAGCAATGAGGCACATACAAAAGCACAGAAGGCACTCGAAGATGCGCGTGCGAATTCTCGTTTTGATTTTGATCTTGTGAATTCTTCTTCGACTACGGAGACAAGTGGATCTCTTACCTATACGAAAACTTTGGATGTCACTCAGACGGATTATTTTACGAAAAAAGTCATCTCGACGGTGACCTGGCAAACCGCTGGGCGTACTTTGTCGACGGTTTTGACTACCCTTCTCACTAATCCTGATGCGGTAGATGGTGGTTCGACATGTAGTTCGGTATTGTCAGGTAATTGGAAAAATCCAAGTATTACAAGTTATGAATTTGGAAAAGATTTACTCGGTGATCCATCGAGTGGTTTTCCTATTACTGCAGTGGATGTGTACAAAGGTAAGCTCTTTGTATCTGTAAATAATTCTAATGGTAATAATAACCCAACTTTTTTTGTGTTTAGTTTGGCAAATCCGGTGCTCCCTTTATTCGTCACGAGTATCGATACGGATCCTTCTGTCAAGACAGGATTAAATGCAATGCGTGCGACCGACTCGTATGTATACGCTGCGAATGCGAAACAATCAAATTTTTCTAGCTGCAGTTCTGGTTCATGTGGGCAATTACAAGTGATCAGTGTGTCCGGTGGTACCCCGAGTGTGGTAAGTACATTTAAAATTCCTGGCGTTACTGGTACGGCTGGGCAAGCTATCGGCACAAGTATTTTTTATAAAGATAACTACGTGTATCTCGGACTTGCAAAGTCGGCAAGTGGTCCGGAATTTAATATTATAGATGTGACAAACCCTGCCGCACCTGTATATAAGGGTGGGTACTCAGTAGGTAATGCGGTGAATTCTATTGTAGTTAAAGGTAACTACGCATATATCGCAACTCCAAATAGTGAGAATATGACCATACTCGATATTAGTAATCCGTCATCGCCTTTTCGTGTCGGTGGATATAGCCCGAGTGGGGGCTCAAACGGACTTAGTGTGTCAGTGCTTGGTAACACGGTGTACCTCGGACGTGCGTTTGGGACGAATGAGTTCTATATGTTAAATGCGTCTACTCCAAGTAGTGTATCCGTTACTGCGAGTAAAGATATCGGTACGGGAAATACGACGAGTATCAATAGTATCTCTGTGCGAGACTATCTTGCCTTTGTTATTACTAATGATAAATTTGAAGTTTGGAATATCTCAAACACTGCAAATATATATCCCTGGACTACCAATAGTCTTGTGAGTGAATTCCAAAGCTTACCTGGAGGTAAAGGTACTGCTATGGATTGCGAAGGTAATTATATGTATGTAGGGTCGCTACCTTCGAATGATAAGGGCTATATATCTGTGATAACTTCAAGCTAATGAAAAATAAATCATACAATCAAGGTTTTACATTAATAGAAGTCATGATATACATCGCGCTCTTTTCCCTGCTTATTGGTACTGCATTTACTGCGGCGTATCAGCTCATCGATGGCTCAGGGAAACTATCTACCAAGAATACTACCCAAGAAGAAGGAAATTTTGTCATGCGTAAATTAGATTGGGCTCTCACCGGTGTGCAGACTATCACCACTCCCTCTTCTGGTACTTCTACTACCCTTCGAGTTACGAAATACGACGGCACTCAAGTAGATGTGTGTTTGGATTCTAATAAAATTAAAATTCGCGAAGGTGGTGGTGCAGGAGCTTGTAGTAGTTCCCAGTATAGTGCTATAAGCACAGACAATGTCTCTGTGTCATCTTTGAGTTTTACATACCTATCACTGGGTGGAATTACTGCGACATTTGTCATGGATGGTACGACGTTTACTATCACTAAATATTTTAGAAAATAATGCAATATAACATACAAAAACAAAGAGGTTTCATCGCGCTGATTTCAGCAATTATTATTTCTGTGATTTTATTGCTAGTGATTACGAACCTGAGCCTCACTTCATTTTACGATCGATTTAATGTGCTTGATACAGAATTAAAAACTCGGAGTTCGGATCTTGCTGAAGCCTGTGCTGATACTGCTCTTTTGAATGTGGCAAAAAATATTACATATACGGGGTCAGTGAGCGTCGGTGCAGATACTTGTACGATCCAGTCAGTCACTGGTTCAAGTCAGAAGACAATACTCATTCAAGCTAATTATAAAAATTATTATACGAACTTACAGATCGTCGCAAATGCCAGTGATGCGTCGGTGGTGTCATGGCAGGAATTATAATCAACACCGTCTTGTTTACAAGGTTGTTTTTATGTAGTAAAGTAAAAAAATATAAATTGTGAGTAGTCGCATTTTCGTCCACGGGCGAAACATTATAAAGTAATTTAATAAATATATGAGTTTTAAAAATATACGCAAGAATAAAGGTTTTACGTTGATCGAAATTTTAGTGGTTATTGGTATTATTGCTATTTTGGCGACTATCGTTATTATCGCGATCAATCCAGCAAAACAATTTGCTCAAGCTCGCAACACTCAACGTGAGTCAAATGTTAACACGATCTTAAATGCAATCGGTCAACACGTAGTAGACAACAAGGGTGTAGCTCTTTCATCTACATCATGTTCTACTGCTACTACAGCTATCACTTCTACTGCAAAAAATATCGGTACGGGTGCAGGGCTTGTAGACCTAACTTGTTTGGTGCCTTCTTACATACCTTCTGCACTTCCATTTGATCCTACTGATGGTACTGCGGCAGATACGAAGTACACTATCTCTTATGCTTCTAATCGATACACAGTATGTGCTCCTGAACACGCTGAATCAGCTATCTCAGGTAGTACTGCATTTTGTTTAACTCGATAATAAAAATAAAGTTACAAAGCACAAAAAAACTCCCACTTGGGAGTTTTTTTGTGCACATTTATTTAAAGTATTCCGGTGTGTTTATGCTCATCCAGTCGAGGAGTTGGCGTGCGACTGAAGTCGCACTCGCGCTACCTTTTGGACCAGATTCCATCATGATCACAAACGCATATTTTGGGTTTTCATATGGCAAAAAGCCCATGACCCATGAGTTCAGTCTATCCTTGGCGACTCCGAGCTGCGCAGTACCTGTCTTCACTGCGACGTTTACATACGGTACATCGAGAGGCTTTGCAGTACCCTGTGTCACTGCCATTCGCATACCACTTCGCACTATACGATAGTATTCTTCTTTGATCTGATCGGGATCTACCATTGTGAATTGCTGTTCTTTTTCTGTGTCACCCAAGATAAAATGTGGGGTTAAAAGTTTACCAGAGTTTGCAATCGCTCCTACGGCGCGGACCATCTCGATCGGGGTCACCTGGAATCCATATTGTCCGATCGCGGTGTTGTATGTGTCTCCGATACGCCATGGATCACCTTTGAAATTTTTCAGTTTCCATTCTGGGCTCGGTATCGTGCCACTCTTTTCATCCGGCAGGTCTACACCAGTGGCGGTGCCGATACCAAAGAGACGTGCATATTTACCGATGTTGTTGATGCCGATCCCCTTTTGTCCTTCAAACCCTCCGCCGATTGTATAAAAATAAACGTCGGAAGAAACCGCGATCGCTTCTGCCATATTTGTCCAGCCATTTGCCCGCCAGTCTTTGAATACTGTTTTCTCGTTTGGTATGTATGGATTTGGAATAGAGATCGATCCGGTAGAAAGTATTTTCTTGTTTGGATCTATAGTGCCCTCGGCGAGTGCTCCGAGTGCAAAGAATGGTTTGACGATAGAACCCGGAGTGTAAAGCCCGGAAATATCTCTATCCATAAAAAACCTTCTTTTATCAGTAACGTATTGATTGATCTTTTCTTTGTCTTTGCCGAGGGACAATACTTCAGAATCGTATTCTGGGAAACTAGTAGATGTTAAGATTTCACCATTCCTAACATCCATGATGATGCCTGCACCACCTGCAAAAGAGCCACTCTCAGCTAAGTTTTTAATCAGGGTGAATAACTCCATCTGTACTCGTGAATCAATCGTAGTGACGAGGTCGGGACCTTGTTTGGGTGCGTTGACGATATTTTCTGAATATATTTCTCCTGTCGCGGTGCGTTCTATGATCTTTGAGCCATTTTCTCCTTGGATCCTGTCATTGTATTGTTTCTCGAGTCCGTCTTTGCCGACAAAGTCTTCTCGCCAGAAATTACCCGTCTTGTCTTGCGCGGGATATGACACATATCCGAGGAGGTGGGAAAATCCTGGTGAGAGGTAGGAACGTACGAGAGATAAATCTTCTTGGGGTGGCGCATCGTCATTTATGACCGCGACACTTAAGTCTGTCTTTTTATTCCATGCCAATTCTTTTCTATTTCTATCATAGATGATACCCCTGTTTGCAAATAAAATATTTTTCTCGAGCACGTTGTTTTCACTTCTCTCAAAATACGAAGCACCTTTGTGCACTTGGAGGTATATGAGTCGTCCGCTAAATACAATAATCGCAAGTAAGAAAAAAGCAGAGAGGAAGACAATGGTCTTTTGAGGGATGGGTTTTTCGATGCGACCTTCGAATTGTTGACGGTCAAAGTTTTGGATATTTTTTGAATCAAGAAAAATCTCGTCTGGGTCGACGAATGCGTGTTTCTTTTTTCTATGTTTTTTTATGATTTCTCTAATCATGTACTGTGTTACGAATTATTGAAGCGTGTTCTTGTTTTGATATATTCTACAGTGATGAGGCATATCATACTCGCGAGAAAGGATACAAACACCATGTGGTAAAACTTTGCTTCATGCGCACCAAAGAGTAAGTCTGACAACAAAAACATGAAGGTGGCTTCGAGGTAGTATCTAAAATAGATCATGCCGGCGATGCCGAGTATACTGCTGAGCCAAAATGGCATAAAAAGCACTGATATAAGTAGTATTGCTGAAGCTAAAATTCGTAAGATCATTATCTTATCTTACACTCTCTATTACAAAATACAAAATCCTCTATGTAGTATAATTAGAAAAATTTTCTCCAGAGAAAACGCACTACAAAGAAAACAAAAATAACGAGAATAGGATAAAAGATGTATGGACTATTAAACGTATGCACGCGGAAAGATTCGAGATTATCCATGAGCCAGGTTGTGTTTTGAGAGATAAACCCAGAGGCAGTATTCTCGATACTTTTTTCTGTCGTGGTGTTGTTTGAAGTCGGTTCTGCTTTTGTGGCGGTGACAGTAGTTGTACTTTTTGTATTTGTAGCCATGTATATATTATAAAACAAATCAATTCATCTGCAAGGAAATTCAAGATGATTTTTGTGTAAAAATAAGAAAAAGCGTGTTGATGGATTTTCCACCAACACGCTAGTCTCAAAATTAACTCGCAGAGTAAATTAAATAGTAGTATCTTTAGTGTCTGCTGTCCCTCCTTCTAAGATCCTCTTAGTTATTTGATAATTTAATGATTTAAACGCTTCAGGTAAATCAAAACCCTCAGCGGTAAGGACCCATGGACAGGTCATTTTAATTCCAATGGAATTTTTTGTTGTAAAAAATTCCCCTATTATTTTTTTTCCTTCCAATGCCGATGCATCTTCCGGACATAATTTTATTTCTGCCATCTTTATAACCTCTCTATGTTTTTTATAACATTTTTATACATAAAATCAAGATTATAGTAAAAAGGTCTTTTTTAGGCTACTATGGAAACATGAAAAATATCGTGACTATTGGCGGAGGGACTGGCAGCTATACGGTCTTATCTGGCTTAAAAAACCTTAAAAACGTAGAGCTCAATGCGCTCGTTTCTATGGCGGATGATGGTGGCTCGACGGGGGTACTCATGGATGAGCTCGGTATATTACCACCCGGAGACGTGAGGCAGTGCCTGGTGGCTTTGAGTGATCATACAGACATAGTCCGGAGTCTCATGAATTATAGATTTAAGAACGGTACACTCAAAGGGCATAGCTTTGGAAATATTTTTCTAGCAGCACTTGAAAAAGTTACGGGTGACTTTGTGCACGGAGTAGAAGTTGCCTCTGAAATTTTAAAAGTAAAAGGTTCTGTGGTTCCGGTGACGAATAATCCTGCTGAACTTTGTATCATGCTTAATAACAGAAGTGTATTAAAGGGTGAAAATAAGATAAATCATTCAAATATACAAGAACGAGGAATAAAAAAAGTTTTCTATAAAAATCATGTCGCGTTAAATAAAAATGCAGATAGTGTGCTCCTCAAGGCAGATTATATCGTTTTAGGTCCGGGGAATTTTTATTGTTCTATTATACCGAATCTGATTGTCGATGGTGCGAAGGACGCTATTATAAAAAGCAAAGCTAAAATTATCTTTCCTGTCAATTTAACAAACAAGCATGGGCATACGCGCGGGTGGAGTGCGGGCGACTACGTAAAAGACGTAGAACAATACCTAGGGAGGCGTGTTGATATTATCCTAATAAATAACCAAGCTCCATCACGAGCGCAGCTCAAAGCATACAAGCTCCAAGAGGGTGACGGCGTGCTGGTGAAAGATGATCTAAAAGATGCGAGGGTTATCCGTGCACCTTTACTGTCGACCAGTATTGTGCGTTTTAATAAAGCTGACAAGATACAACATACGCGAAGTTTTATTCGTCATGACTCGCAAAAAATCGCGGCATGTATACAAAAGATAATTTCTAAATAAAATGCACAAAGAGCTTCCTATAGGAAGCTCTTTGTGGCGTAGTTAAGTTTAACTTTAGTATACTGCTCCCGCGCACGACCTGCCATTTACGATGCTTATGCCATTAAATGAAGTACAACCGGCGACATTAAATAACGGAAATGCGTTACTGCTACATGGCATACTATTAGTCATGCTGTAGCCAAGTATCGAAGTACAGCCTGGTAGTGGTCCTGGAGTTGCTGGATATGTACCATTACATGTTCTACCAGTGGTGATGCTGTAGCCTATACCCGAAGAACATCCAGGAATATAGAATATAGCTACATTTGTACCACTACAAGGTTTACCATTTACGGTGTTATACCCAAGTACATTCATACATCCGACAGGGACTTGTAATGCTCCCCCGGTCTCACTACAAGGTTTACCAGAGGTGATGCTATAGCCGATACCAGACGTACATCCAGCTTTGAATAAATCATTTGATGATGTCGAGAGATCTGCCTGAGCGCGTGCGGTATACGTATTGGTGAATATCATGGTGGTTACAACAAGAAAAGATACTATGAGGTTAACAAATTTATTTTTCATAAAATTAAATAATTAGGCTAATAATAGAGGAAATATATAAATTGCTATGTATTTCCTTTATTATAAAGACGATATTAGAATAATTTTATTACAACAATACACCTTCCTTTTGTAATAATAGTTTTTTGGTTTTGACTCCACCTTTGCCTGAGTATCCACCGAGCGCTCCATCACTCCGTACTACTCTATGGCATGGTATGGTGGGTGCCCCGCCTGCAACAGCTTTACCGTAGGCAATGCGGGCAGGTATCGGGTTTGCGCCGACTGCGTTTGCCACTGCACGCACTGCATGAGGATGCCCTATCCTCTCTGCGAGTTCTTTGTAGGTGAGGGTCTTCCCTCTTTTTATGTGTGTAAGCGCCTGCCAGACTTTTTTCTGAAATGGGGTGCCGTTTAATTTCTCTATCGCTATTTTTTTCATACCTTTAAATTGTTTCCGTTTAAAACATTTAATGCATTATATTTTTCTACCACAGTGATAGGTATTTTGTTTACTTTTGTGGAACCATCTTTTTGGCTTGCTTCATACACTCTTACCGCCGTGGCAAATTTTAGATCAACTCCTTTCTTTTTGGCATTTAATTCTACTCTGTCTTTGCTCTTAAAGCGGTCTTTGCCTGTGAGTTCGCCGAGTTTTGCGAGCGAGATGTATGGCACAGTATCTATGATACATTCACTATTATCATTTAAAATCGGTAGATCCACTTTTTCTATTTTAAAACCTTCATCTTGTAATCCCTTGATAGTATTTGAAATTTTAGACACTTTATATTCCCGTAATTCTCCAGCTTTTCTCGCAGTGCGTGTTCTGTATTTCGCTAGGCTTGCCCTTAGTTTATCTTCTGGAGCACCTTGGAAAAGATTTACAAAATAAAGGTCGATCGCATACTCGTCTTGTTCATCTTTAAATTTCACTTTCCCGTCTTGGTTGATCTCGGGAAGTTGTATGATTTTTTTGTATTCGGCATTAAAAAAATCCAGATCATATAATGTAATTGGGGTAGAGCCTGTAATGGAAGGACCAGCTTTACTAATCGCAGCTTGCTCGGTTGTGTCGAATCTGCGTAGTAAATGTTCTACGTGATGTTCATGATTACTGTTCCACATCTTTTTGAGGTATGAGGAAGATGCCCAAAGTTTATCTGTATCGTCTTGTTGATCTATATAGAGACCTGGTTCACCTTCAACTATACACAATCCGTATTGTGACGCTCGTTTCTCTAGTGATAATGGATTTTTAGCTCCCGACTTTTCTTTGGATAATTTCTCACCACTCATGGCTTTTCGTATATTAGATTCGTATTTTCCCTCCTCTTCTGTGTATTTCACTAAATAGACCGGATAGTTAAAATCTGGTGACTTTAGCTCAGATTTTTTCTTTTCTAGCAGCAGAGATGCTTCCTCTTTAGTGGTGACACCATGAATCACAAACGTAATATTTGCGTATTGATCTGAAACGATGATAAAAATTTTTTGTTCTTTGACCAGGAATCCATCATACGGTAATGTTCTCCATTGCTTCTTTTCTGGTGCTTTTCCCCGTAGGTAGATGTATTGTGTATTATTTGACGATAAGAGCTCTTCAATTCTAAAAACTTTGAGTTCTTTTCTACGTTCTATCGGATTGTGCAAATCTTTGCTTTCTATTTTCATACCTTCGTCAGGTGGGAGTGTCACGAAGTCTTGTTTTTCTTCTTCCATTCCCGGTGCAGGAAAATAAAAATTGATATGTGATCTTTCTATCGCATCGAGGAGCCTGTCCATATTAAAAGTCGCATGTTGTAGATTTTTACTATCTACGGTGACTTCGATACATTCACGAAATTCTGGTTGCAGTAAGTTCCTAATAAATACGAGATCTTTACCTAGTTTTTGCCAGGCTTCAATACGCCTCGATAGCACTGGTGCGAGGTATGTTTTCTTTTCTTTGCCTCCTTCTCGTACTTTTTCGAGTAGGTGCTTGAGCGTATTGTCTGCGTTATTGGTGTTATGTGGTGCGCCTTCGTTCATATAATATGTTATTTTACTGTTTCAGATAATAATACACCAGTATCAGAATTTACAACATTAAAACGTATATGCCCCATCGAGAGCCCGTCCTTGGTTTTTATATTGACGCGCCATTTACCTTCGGCGATATTTGTGCGACTAGAATATGTGCGAAAGCCACCATCTCTTCCACCGAGTACAGGCAGGCTGATCGTGCTTTCTGTTACCCATCTGGTTGTCTTGTCATTAAAATGTTGCCATTCATGGACGACGGTGAGGTCTAGATCTTTTGGTGAGAAAATTGCACTAAATGCATATATCGGCTGCCCAGGTACCTGTGTGAAGGTCGGATACAAGGTAAAGTATCCCCTCCAGCCGTGGTCTTCATAGGTGACAGCATAATTACCCGTTGTATTTTTCTGCACCGAGTGATACATGCCCGTCTCTTTGAGTGACAGTGGTATCGGTGGGATCAGGTTTGTAAAATAGAGAAAATTTACCAAGACAAAAATGCCGCCGATGACAACAAAGATTATTTTCTTACTTTCTGTTTTCTCTGCGATCTCCTTTTTTTCTTTACTGGTAATAAAATAAAACAATATAAATACAAAAAGCATTATCGTGACGAGGCTGAGGGCTCCAGACAAGAGAAAGATCGGGGTGCTGATCTTGTGCAATACCACCGGGAGTAAGAAAATGGAGAATGAATATATTGAAAGGAAAAATAGACTTACTTGAAAACTGAGGCGAATGTAATGCCTTTTCAGAGATTCGTTTGCGATAAATGCGAGTGCGAGGAGCATGATGAATGGCCATGTCACAAAAATGTCTGCACTACGAAAATAAAAGACAAGGTATGCAGAGAGTGTTCCTCCAAAGAAGAATTGCAGAATATTCACATACCAAAAATGTGCCTTGCTCGGATTTGCTTCATCGCCTTCCTCGCTATCATGTATATGAATGAGGGTTATGAATATCCCGATTAAGATGAGATGTCCTAGAATCCAAAGATTTTCAAACAAGGTGTCCACTCGCCTTAATGTGACGATATCAAAAACGAATCCAGCGATGAGGGACAAAGATGAGATCGGTCTTTCAAAGCGACCATATAGGTTTTTGATGGGCTCAAAAAACATGCACACATTATAACAAAATACAAAAAAAGATGCCCGGAGGTGAGGTCCGGGTATCGAGTGATAATATCAAAAAGAAAAAATCAAAATCCAGTATATGACTCCCTTAGGAGGAGGTATGTGGATACAAGTTCTTCTGGAATTCCAAGTTCGGTTGAGACCATATCAAACATCAGCCGAGGCATAATATTTGTTTTTTGAACTTTTCCAACCTGTTTACCTTTTTTAACCATTCCGGTCAACAAGAGTTCCGCATTTTCTTCTACGGAACAATCGCTAACCTTTTGGTCCAAACCAAGCACGGGATTCCAGAAACATCCAAGGTGACCCCCAGGAGCAGGAAGACTGTCAGGGTTACAGTTTTGAATACGAGAATTTTTACCAATTTGTGCATATCGGTATGCCCCGGGGCGTAACGTCATATCCCAGGCGTTGATCCCAGAAATGAATTCGCAAAGTCTTTTAGGATTTCCGCTCCACCATTTTTGGAAGGCAGCTTCCAGTAAAATATAGTAATGAAGTCTCTTTGTAATCCCTGGTTTTTCCGCAATTGTTTCTGCAGTAAAATTACTAATATGATTAAAAAGAGCAGGTAAAGACTCTTCCGTCCAACAGGGCGGCGAGCAACCAAAAGATTGTGCAGGATACGGGTTTGCTAAACTTTCCGGCACAGCTTCTGAAATTGCAGACAAAATTTCCCCCAACTTTTTGATATTACCAGGATGAATTACAACATTAAAGAGAATTTTTATAGGCAGTCCTAATTTTTGGATTAGTTTTGCTGCGTAAAGTCCCTCAAATGCCTTCTGTCTTTGTCCGTGCAACGAAGAAATATTTCTCCACTCTGATTTAATTTCCTCCAACTCCATCGCTGAGATTCTCCCTAATTCTTCCGGGTCCATATCATCGAACGAAAAAGCCAAAATATTGGGTGGGTCTTTGGCGATGTCTTCAATAAAGTTTTTGTCAGTCATAAAACGACGACCGGGACTTGTTAAATTCACAACCATGCCCGCTTTTTTACATTCTGAAATAACTCGCGCGCAATCAGGTAACATTTCCGGACTACCCCCGAATCTGTTACATTCAACCTTTTTCTCTCCGTCGGTCAACTCTGTTTTTATTGCATTTGCCCAGCTGGGCGGTATTTTGAACTGCTCGCAATATCTATCAAAATGACCATTTTGAAAAAACATATCTTGTGATAGTTTATGGGCACCAGCAATGACTTTTGACCAGTTGATTATTTCATCCGCTGATGCAAAATTTTTAGTTACTCCTTTTGCAAAAGCAAAAGAGGAGTCACATATATAGTTTCCACCAGTTGGCTTTCCTTTGAATTCAATAGTGCAGTTGTGGCTGCATAAAGAAAAGTGTTGAAATCCAAAGTTAGTCTTTTTCCATCTGACGCAGTCGTCCGTCTGGATACCGGCGAAAACATTCGGATTGATTAAGCCTTTCCCTACAAGGAACTTTTGTTCCTTAGATGTATTATTAGTTGTCACTGATTTTTTCTCCTTTATTTTTTTATTGACAAAACTACTGTCTGTCTGAACATTAACATAAATCATGCTTTTAGCAACAAAATCTAGATTTTTAGGACAATTTGTGATATAAATAAAGTGTTTTAGAGATATTGGGATATCGTCTAATGGTAGGACAGAGGCCTTTGAAGCCTTTAATCGTGGTTCGAATCCATGTATCCCAGCAAATGAGCAGGGCGAATTTGATGGGATAAGTGAGTAAAATGTTTTACTCACGTCATGGGTTCGAACGACGGAATAGGATTTTTATAGTAATAAAAATCAATGAGTCGGTGACCAGACAAATTTTTTGCGACGGCAAAAAATTTAGTCGAGGGAGAAACTCCATGTATCCCAGCCAGTTTTAGTCCATTGCATTTTCTTTTTACCTTATGCTACAATTTAGTTATTAAATGATATACAAAACAGCAAATTTTACAGCATGTTGTACATTCTGCCATGGAGAAAATCGGCGCTGTTTTTAGCTATCTAGACTCTAAACAAAATTATCACATTTTAACTCGCCGATGGAATGATCGGTTATTTTTATGCATGAACACACTATATTAGGTAAAAAATTATTCTTTATTACAGCACATCCAGATGATGAGAGTTTTCTGGCTGGTGGGACGATTTTGAAAAATCATAAATTGGGAGGATCAAGTACACTCTTCTGTGCGTCAAAAGGAGAAAAAGGTATTGCATACATCAGAGAGCATGATCACCATAATATCAAAAAGATCCGCGAGCAAGAATTACAGACTGTTGCGCACACCGCGGGCATCTCGGAGGTGCATGTGAGTGATCTGCCGGATGGTATGCTCGAGTCTCATCGAGCCGCACTTGATGAAATATTGGAGGCTCATGTGCAGCGCTTTGCCCCAGACTTTGTTGTCAGTTTTGGTGCTGATGGTTTTACCGGGCACAGAGACCACATCGTGGTGGGTGCGGTCGCTAGAGATATCGCTACTCGCCTCGGTATCCCGTTTGTGACTTTTTCACATCCACCACACGTGGTGTCTGATACATTTAAGAATTTTTTCAACAAGAAAAAAATACGTGGTTGTTATGAAGAGAAAACATTGATTCATGATCCAAACATCCACATACGCGTAGATGGGCTCGACAAGCTAGCGCTCCTTAAGCTGTACAAGAGTCAGTTCCCCGGGCTTGATCCGTACACGATATTCCCCAAAGATATCGCTGAGCATTATCTTCACAACGAGTATTTTATTATCGAGTAATTACTCTGTTTCTAATATTTTTATAAGTGCGAGCTCGAGAGGTAGCTCTGCGATAAATGAATTGTCTATATTCTGATACTCTGAAAGTAAAATAGATAATGTTGAAGAGGTAAATAGGTGTTTTTTGCGTGCCCCGTTGGCAGCTTGCTGTCCTGCGGGGTCTTCTTTGACGAGGTTCTGCAGGAATTCTATATCAGACTCACTCAAGTCACCTGACATCTCGTTTTTTAATTTTGGAGCGTATCGGAGGATGATAGCCATGCGGAATTTTGCGATGATGAGCTTCATAAAAAGTCGGACATCGAGCCCGAGAGATGTAGCTTTCTGTGCCACCGCGATCCCCTTTTCTAATTCTTGTTTAGCTATGGCTTCGAGGAATTCATTTACCAGGCTTGTCTGTGGAGCACCCGTGATGTGCTCGATATCTTCACGAGATATCTTTTTTTTCTTTGAAAAGTTTAAAACTTTTTGTAATTCACCGAGCGCATTACGGAAGGATCCATCAGCAAGGATGGCGAGGAGTTCAGCCGAACCATTGTCTAGTTCAAAGCCTTCTTTCTTACTCACATCGACAAGCATTTTGCGAGTGACTGCATCGGTGGCTTTACGGAATGTGAATACCTGGCAGCGGGAAATGATGGTCTCAGGGACTTTGTGTAGCTCTGTGGTGGCAAGGATAAATATGACGTGTTTTGGTGGCTCTTCGAGAGTTTTAAGGAGAGCACCCCAGGCGTCTTTGGAAAGCATATGCACCTCGTCGATGATGTAGACTTTGTATTTAGAATCAAAAGGCAGTACACGGGTGCCATCACGGAGTTCTTTGATGTCTTCGATGCCTCTGTTGCTCGCTGCATCTATTTCATAGAGATCATTTGTAGATACACCGATACTGTTTGCAAAAATACGCGCCACAGATGTCTTGCCTGTACCCCTTGAACCTACAAAGAGATATGCGTGTGAGACTTTGTTGGATTCGACAGAGCTCTGAAGGACACTGACCACGTGGTCTTGCCCAAGGACCTCCTTGAAGTCTTTTGGTCGGTATTTTCTATATAAGGCTAAATCATGCATGCCGGTATTATACCCCGCAGTAAAGGTTTTTCAAAACTTACTACGGGGCAAGCTAAAATTTCTTTAAAAAATCATTAACGATATTTTCTACCTCTGTAGCGTTTTCAGCTTCCATGAGTTTTACTCGGAGTTCCTTCGCGCCGTCGAAGCCATTTACATATGCTTTGTAGTGTTTTTTCATAATGGCAAAGTTTTTATATTTCCCTAGTTCTTTTTCAAAAAGTTTCGTATGCTCTACCATGACTTTTAATTTCTCTTCTAATGTTGGGATTTTGCCTGCAAACAACCAAGGGTTTCCAAAAATTGCTCTACCGAGCATGACTCCATCGCAGCCGGTCTCAGAGCATTTCTTTTTTCCATCTTGAAGATCAAGTACATCGCCATTCCCTATTATCAAAGTTTGTGGAGCGATTTCATTACGAAGTTTTACTATGTCCTTCATGAGTTCCCAGTGCGCAGGCACTAAGGACATCTCTTTGCGAGTACGTAGATGCACAGTGAGCACCGCGAGGTCTTCTCCGAGTAGTCCTTTGATCCAGGTGTCTATCTCATTTTTGTTGTAGCCGATGCGCGTCTTTACAGATATGGGCAAGCCAGCGCTGCCTTCTTTGGCAGCACGGATGACACGTTTAGCAAGCTCTATATCCTTTATCATGCCTGCGCCAGCGCATTGCTTCTCTATGGATTTATCTGGGCAGCCCATGTTTATATCGATACCATCAAAGCCGAGTTCTTTACATAGTGTCGCTGCGCTTTTGATATTTTCTGGCTTACCTCCAAATATTTGAGCGACGATCGGGTGTTCACCTTTCCCGTGTCTGAGATCTATCAAAAGTTTCTCTCGTGCCACAGGGTGTGCGAGTCCATCTGCGGATACGAATTCTGTCCAGAAGACATCTGGTGCGCCGTACTTTGCTATGATTTCTCTAAATACGCAGTCGGTGACATCTGCCATAGGTGCAAGGCAAAAAATCGGCCCGCCTGCATCAGCTATGCCCGAAGCATTGCGGGCAGGTTTATTCAATTCTTTCCAGAAGTTTTTCATAATTATGTATTTATATAGATAATATGTGCTTTAGAAAGCCTTGCGCAGGAGGTTAGAAAATAAAGGAGGCAGGTTTGTATTTGCCGACTATTATTTTCTTGATCGACGAGCAGTTCGCTGGCGAAGCTTCGCCAGATAGATTGCTTTATAAAGTACATATTATCTAATCCCTCACTTGAACTTGTAATATACCTTATTACTAAACTTTAAATCAATATATTCCAAGTTCGAGTATTCTTTCTTGAATTTTGTTTGTAGTGGCTCGGTGGTCAGCGCAGCTTTGAGATTCTCAGCTATTTTTTGGAAATCAGAATCTTTTTTAAAGTTAATTTCAGGACCCATAGACTCCATATGTGTTCGCGATAAATATAATTTTATATCCCCATTATCAGCGATATAGAGCACTGCAGGCTTGAGCCCCATATCCTTGAGGGCGTCTTTAAAGGTAATTAATTTTTCAAAATATTCCGGAGCGATGTATGAGCCCGTCGGGTCGTCCGTCTTTCGGGTGGTCTTGCCATAGAATTTAAAATACACTTCTCCAGAAAAATACGGTGCTTGGTCAAAGATGTATCCTTCACTGTCGAGGAAATAACAATTCTCCTGGTCGTTATTTACCGTAGGGATGTTGCCGCCACACCACATGTATTCTGGAGAGCGTTCAGACACAGACACCACGAGGTTTTGTCCACTTTGTATTGAAACATTGACTTCTTTGAAGCGTTTGAATTCATCACTGAGGTCTTTTTTTATTTTATTCTTTGGATACAAGAAAATATTTGTCTTTGGGAAGAGCCATGCGTATGACCCCCTCGTATCTCTCTCTACGACTGACTGAATCTTTTCTGTGTCGATCACATTGTTACCTTCGGCAGAGATGCTGTTTATGTTGAGTCTGTGTATGCGTGACACCAGAGATACAATAATAAGCACGATGAGGCACAGTATTGCAAAAAAGATAACTTTCCTAATAAATACTTTACGTTTCTTGTTTTTTAATTCCAAAAGACGCGGAGAATTTAAAAGTTTTCGTTTATGCATCCTATGAGTTGGTTATTTGATAAATTCTCTGCCTCCCATGTAGGTTCGCAACGCTTCTGGAATTTTTATAGAGCCGTCAGCTTGTTGATAATTTTCTACGATTTGGCAGATCACTCGAGGCATAGCTAGGGCTGTGTTGTTTAATGAATGCACAAATTTTAATTTACCATCGTCGTCTTTGTATCTTATGCCAAGGCGGCGAGTTTGGAAATCATGGAAATAAGATGATGAATGTGTTTCCCTATATCTATTTTCACTTGGCATCCACGCCTCTATGTCGTATTTCTTTACTTGACCAAGACCCAAGTCTCCACCACAGTTAATAACTACGTGGTAAGGAAGCCCGAGCTCTTGTAGCAGTTTTTCTGAGTTTAAGGTTAGCTCCTCGTGCAATTTGACAGATTCTTCATGAGAAGCTTCGCATAATACGACTTGCTCGTATTTCATAAATTCGTGAATTCTAAATACCCCTTTTGTGTCTTTACCGTGACTGCCTGCTTCTCTTCTAAAACAAGGAGAATAAGAAAAGAATTTTAAAGGTAAACTTTTCTTATCTATTATTTCATTCATATAATATCCCATAGTTGAGACTTCAGCTGTTCCCGCTAGGTAGTCTTTGTCTTGGGTTTTGTATAGATCTTCTTCACTTTGTGGTAAATAACCTGTTCCAACAAAAGGTTCACGACGAAGCAGTGAAGGTACTATCATAGGAGTGAATCCTTCTTTGTCCATAAATCTGTCTTCTACAAAGCGCATGAGTGCCCACTCGAGACGAGCTCCATCGTTTTTCATAAAGTAACCTCTAAATCCTGCAACTTTTGATCCTCTTTCAAAATCAGCCATGTCATGCATGGTCATGAGTTCGACGTGACTCTTTGGAGTGAAATCAAAAGTAGGTTTTTCTCCCCATGTACGAACTTCTACGTTTTGTTCATCACTCTCTCCTTCGGGGACTGTCATATCAGGAACGTTTGGTACTTGTACCATAAGTAGTTGCCATTCTTCGGTGATTTGTTTTAATGTTTCTTCTTTTGTTTTTATTTCTTCCTTAACCAAAGTCATCTCTTTTATGAGTTGAGCTTTTAGCGCAGGGTCTTGATTTCTAGAGATATTATTAGAGGCAACATTAACTTCAGACCTCAGGTCCTCAACTTCTTTGAGTACCTTTAGGCGTTCATCATCTAGGGTTATGAGTTTGTCTATATCTATATCTATGTGCTTTTTCTTAGCACCAGACTGTACTACGTCCTTATTTTCACGAATAAATTTGATATCCAACATGTTTTATATTCTACAACAATATTGATATAATTACAAAGCCTTATAAATTTGAATTAATTTTTATGCAAATTAGAAAATTGCAGAAAAAAGAATTTCCTAAAGCCTTATTAGAAATTCCTCAACCCCCGGAAGATCTTTGGATTATTGGAGAACTACCAAAGGAGAAATTAATATACTTGAGCATTGTCGGTTCACGTAAGTTTACTACCTATGGACGCGAAGCGTGTGAAAGAATTATCGAGGGACTCCGTGGCTACCCTATCGCCATTGTTTCTGGTTTTGCGATGGGCATAGATACGATAGCGCACAAGACTGCGATGCGAGTCGGACTCACTACGCTCGTATTTCCCGGCTCAGGACTTTCCGATGAAGCCATGTATCCGAAAACAAATATCCGCCTCATTCGTGAAGTTGTTGAAAACGGTGGATGCCTCATCTCAGAATTTGAACCTGACTTCAAGGCGACACATTGGAGCTTCCCGATGAGAAATAGACTCATGGCTGGGATTTCGAAAGCAGTACTAGTAATAGAAGGCGAAGAAAAGTCCGGCACGATGATCACCGCCAGGCTCACCGTAGAATATAATAGAGACCTGCTCGCTGTGCCGGGTTCAATATTTTCTCCGAGCTCAAAGGGTACAAATAAACTCATCCGTCAGGGTGCCACACCGGTCACATGCAGTGACGATGTGCTCGAAGCACTCGGTTTTGAAAAACCAAAAGATGAAGAAAAACAAAAAAGACTTTTTGAAGATTTATCGCCAGAAGAAACCAAGGTGGTAAAGCTGCTCCGTGAACCGATGGAACGAGATGATCTAATACGGGAAATGAAGCTACCGACCCCAGAAGCAAATGCAATTCTCACTGTTATGGAAATCAAAGAACTTATAAAAGAAGAGATGGGAGAAATACGTCTTAGATAGAATTTTTTTTCATTCAAATTTGCAAAAAAAATATCTTTCGTGTAATACTGGTGATTACGTATGAATCCCGTAGTAGAAAATGACATTATCAAATTTTCTAAGTGGGTTTATATTTTATTAACGTAATTATTTATAATTTATGGCTTGTGCTTTGGCGTAATGTCATTTTTCACTACAGGATGAAGTTATTAATTGTTGAATCACCATCAAAAGCGAAAACAATCGAGAAATATCTCGAAGGTGCTTTTACTGTGCGTGCGTCTGTCGGGCACATTCGTGATTTACCAAAATCAAACAAAAAAGCGATAGACATCGAGGGTGGATTTATTCCTCATTATGAGATTTCAAAAGGGAAAGAAAAAGTTGTACATGAACTTCAAACTCTAGCAAAAAAAGCTACAGAGATATTACTCGCAACCGACCCCGATCGCGAAGGAGAAGCGATAGCTTGGCATATAGAAGAACTCTTGAAACAAGACAAGAAAATCAAAGCCAAGATAGAGCGCGTAGCTTTCCATGAGATCACCAAAGAAGCAGTCGAAGACGCATTACAGCATCCACGTAAGATAGACACAGATCTTCGCAAGGCCCAAGAAGCACGTCGCGTACTAGACCGTTTGGTCGGCTATGATTTATCAGGTTTAATTTGGAAAAAAGTACGATACGGTCTATCCGCTGGAAGAGTTCAATCCCCTGCGCTTCGTATCATAATGGAACGTGAGCGTGAGATACGTGCATTTATTCCAGAAAAATACTGGAGGATCCGTGGACTTTTCGATACACACAAAGGTGCAAAACTAACTCTCGAATGTTCCGAAGAGCCTCGCGACGAAAAACTAGTAACAAAGATTATGGATGCTGGTAATAAAGGTACCTGGTCTGTTACTGGTGTAAAAGAATCTGAGCAAAAACGTTCTCCTCGTGCACCATTTACAACTTCAACATTACAACAGACAGCGAGCTCACGACTCGGTTACTCTCCTTCTCGTACGATGCAGCTTGCGCAGAAGCTTTATGAAGCAGGTCATATCACCTACATGCGTACAGATAGTACAAACTTGTCTGCTGCCGCGCAGGATCAAATCCTCTCTTTTGTAAAAAAAGAATATGGTGCCGAATACGCAGAAAAAAGAATTTATAAAACAAAATCAAAAAATGCTCAGGAGGCGCACGAAGCCATCCGCCCGACACACATAGATAAACTGCATGCAGGCACAGACGAACAGCAAAAACTCTACAGGCTCATCTGGGAGCGAGCGGTATCTTCACAGATGGTGGATGCAAAATTACTAAAAACAAAAATCACTGCAGTTATCGATGGACATACGGAGAAGGATGGAGAAAACAGCTTACCTGATTTTGGTGCAAATGGATCACGTCTACTTTTCCCTGGATGGCTTGCAGTAGACTCGGGTGCACGGGGTGATGATGTAGAGCTACCTATCGTTAAGGCTGGAGAGAAATTAAAATTACTCAATCTCATAAATGAAGAAAAGTTTACCGAACCACCAGGTAGATACAGTGAAGCTGGACTCGTGAAAGAACTCGAGAGTCGAGGTATCGGACGTCCTTCTACGTATGCATCTATTATGCGTACGATCGAAGATCGTGGATATGTGCGTAAAGAAGGAAAGACATTATTCCCTACTGATACAGGTGAAGTCGTTTCAGATTTCCTCGAAGCGCACTTTGCAAACTATATTTCTGATACGTTTACCGCAGAGATGGAAGATGAGCTCGATGAAATATCTCGTGGGGAACGCGAATACGAAAAGACTTTGCGAGATTTCTATGGACCATTCTTAAAAGAAGTAAAAGCCAAAGATAAACTCGATAAGGTAACGAACCTCGGCGATGCACCCGATAATATCAAATGTCCAAAATGCGGATCAAAGATGATCATCAAGCTCGCTCGTGCTGGGAAATTTTATTCCTGTTCAAAATATCCAGACTGCGATGGTGCCCTCATGCTCGACGGTACTGAGCTTCAAGGACCAAAAGAAACTGACGAGAAATGCCCTGAGTGCGGAGATAAAAAAGGTAAATCAGGCGGTGGTAAGCTAATCATTCGTGAACGTCGAGATGGTAGTGGTACGTTTATTTCCTGCTCACGATATCCAAAATGCAAATTTGTAAAAAGCGATGAAGCTGATGAAGCAAAAAAGAGGACGGGCGTCATGTGCCCTGACTGTAAGGTCGGAGATATCACAGAACGTCGTGGACGTTTTGGGCTTTTCTATTCGTGTTCAAATTATCCTAAATGTAAATTTGCGATCAAAGCTAAACCTACCGGGAATATCTGTAAAGAATGCGGTAGTTTGATGATGGAAGGCACGAAAACGATACCTGAGCGTTGCTCAAATAAGGCATGCAAGATGCATAATCCGCACAAACTCATGAAGTAAAATATAAGCAACTAGAAAATAAGAAAAGCATCGCACGCAGAAAGATCTACGACGATGCTTTTAAATTTTACTACCATTTGCCTTTAAGAAAAGTAAAACAAGGCGACAAAAACAGCAAAAGCTGCCATCAGCAAAAGCGCTAGGTTGTCTAGCGGTTTATGATCCGGGAGAAAGTATTCTCCCAGAAAGGAACGTTCATTTTTCATAGAATCGAAAACCTCTCAAAAAAAATTTTATAAACAACAGGTAAAACCTTCAAACATAATGCCACGTATGTATGCATAAATCAAGTAAAATTTTGTGAATAAATTCAAAGGTGCTACAATCCCTGTATATGTCGGATCCATATAACATACAAGAGATATTTGACCTCGGAGACGGAGAATTAACCACCGAAGATCAAACGCTCATCGCCAAAGCATACAAAGTAGCCAGGCAGGCACATGAAGGGCAAATGCGTAACTCCGGAGAGCCGTATTTTGTGCATGTATTTGAAACAGCAAAGACTTTAGCCAGTCTCGGCATGGATGCGCAGACCATCGCTGCAGGACTCCTCCATGACGTCATAGAAGATACAGATATTACAGAGGAAGAACTCGGCAAAGAATTCGGAGAAAATATTTTGTTCTTAGTCAAAGGTGTCACCAAGCTCTCGACCGTCAAATATCGTGGATACGATAGACACGTGGAGTCCTTGAGAAAGTTCTTCATGGCTATGGCAAATGATTTGCGTGTGGTCATTATCAAGCTATCAGACAGACTACATAATCTAAAAACACTCGAGCATGTACGCGTCGACAAACAAAAGCGCATTGCTCTCGAATCTATCAACGTATATGCTCCCCTTGCGAATCGTCTTGGAATGGGAAAACTAAAAGGTGAGATAGAAGACGCCGCATTCCCCTATGCATATCCAGAAGAATACAAAAAGGTAGAAGAAATACTCAAAGAAAAACGAGGACTCTATCAGACGTATCTCGAAGAAGTCAGCGAGAAGCTCGTCAAAGAATTGCAAAAACACAACATCCAATATATCGATGTAAACTATCGGGTCAAACACAAATATAGTCTGTATAAAAAATTACTTAAATACGATATGGATATCGACAAGATTCACGATATCGTCGCATTGCGCGTGGTGGTCAAAAATGTCGAAGAGTGTTATCGAGTGCTCGGGCTCATTCATTCGCTCTGGAACCCGATCCCAGGGCGCATCAAAGACTACGTGGCACTCCCAAAGCCGAACGGCTATCGCTCGCTCCACACCACCATATTTACTGGGTCAGGTGGTGTCGCTGAAATTCAGATCAAAACAAAAGAAATGTATCATGAGGCGACATATGGTGTGGCAGCACACTTTGCATACAAAGAAGGCAGCAAACATAAAAACAAAGATGCGTTCAAAATAAAATGGATTGAAGATTTGAAAAATCTAAATTACACCCCTGATGAGCCAAAGAAATTTCTCGAACACCTGCATACGGATTTTTTCAATGATCGTATTTTCGTCTTTACCCCAAAAGGAGACGTGGTGGATTTACCCGAAGATTCTACTCCGATAGATTTCGCCTACACGATCCACTCTGATATCGGTGATCATGTCTCTGGTGCAAAGATCAATAGAAAAATGTCTCAAATATTTTCAAAGTTAAAAAATGGAGATATCGTCGAGATTGTGACGAGTAAAAATGCAAACCCTTCTGGCAAGTGGCTTGAATTTGTCAAAACGACACTCGCGAAAAAGCATATCAAGTCGTATCTTGAACAAAACAGCCTTCTCAATAAATTAAAATCTTTTGGTCGCTAGGTGTTTATACGCTAAAATTTGAGATGTTGTAGAGGTCGATGTCGTCTTGCTCTATCTCGTCTTTACTCCGATCATCGAGGGCGACTTCGGGGATGGATTCATCTATTGAGCTCGTGAGGGTGCTGCCTTCTTGAGCGATGTGTTTTTCGAGCAGTCCTGCTTGTGGTGGTAGGTCTGTAGGATTCTTTTCTGTATTTGTTTTATTGATGAGTTCTAGGATTTCACGGAGGTCGTCAGTAGAGAAAAAGTCGATCTTGATCTGTCCACCCAAATCTTTGCGATCTATGTGTACACGAGTGCCGAGCTTTTCTTGGAATTCTTCTTCGAGTTCTGTGATCTCTGGGTCTGGCATGAATTCCTTTTTACGAATGCGATCATAGGCGATTTTGCGAGCGAGCTTTTCTGCTTCACGCACAGTAATCTTCTTGTAGACTATTTCTTTAAACAATACAAGCTGTTCTGCGGGGTGGTCGATCAGCATGAGGAGTGGGCGGGTGTGTCCGTCAGTGATTTTGCCTTCGGATAAGCCAGTTAATATTTCCTCAGGGAGATTCAAAATACGTAGAGAGTTCGATACGTATTCCCTACTCTTACCCATTTTCTTTGCGATTTCGCTGTGGGTGAATTTAAATTCATTTGCGAGCCTATGAAAAGCTCGTGCACGATCAACTACATTCAAGTCTTCACGTTGTAAGTTTTCGATGATGGCAAGCTCGAGCTTCATCATGCTCGTATCTCCGGTGCGGATGATCGCAGGGACTTGGGATACTCCAGCAAGAATGGCAGCACGGAGTCTACGTTCACCCGCGATGAGCTCGTATTCTGTCATGAGTCCACCTTCTTCTTTTTCGAGTTCAAGACGAGACACAGTGAGTGGCTGGAGGACGCCGTATTGTTTGATGGAGTCAGATAAATCTTGCAGACGAACAGGGTCAAACTCGCGGCGTGGCTGATAGGGATTTGGTCTGATTTTATCTGTGTCGATCCAGAAAATTGAATTTGAATATATGTTGGACATGGAAATATTTTAGCATATAAAATCTTTTTTCTATAATTGATTTTTCGGGGTTTTTTGTGTAAAATGTGTGGATTGCAGTTGATAAAGTATCAGGTGTAACGCTGCCGGGATGGCGGAATTGGTATACGCGAACGACTCAAAATCGTTTGGGGCAACCCATGGGAGTTCAAGTCTCCCTCCCGGCACAATGCAAAATAAAAACAAAAAATCTGTAACTGAGTCAATTGACTTCCAAGTACAAGGTGGAAAAAAATTAAGTGGTAGTATACAAACAAACTTTTCAAAGAACGGCTCTGTGGGGCTTTTGTGTGCGTCCCTTTTGAATAGTGGTACGACTACGCTCCATGGAATTGCGCGCATCGAAGAAGTGTACCGCGTAATAGAAATACTAGAAAGCATCGATGTGTCTGTGACATGGAAGAATCAACATACCGTAGTCATCAAACCACCAAAGAAATTTGACTTGAAACATATCAATGTGGAATCTGCGATAAAGACTCGCTCTATTGTGATGCTGATCGGACCACTCATCCACAAGCTTTCTTCTTTCTCCATTCCACATGCGCAAGGCTGCAACCTCGGCAAGCGAACCATCGCTGCGCATATATATGCACTCGAAAATCTTGGAGTAAAAATAAAAACTACAAATACGAGCTATGAAGTAAGTGCAAAAAAGTTAAAACCAAATGACATCGTGATGTATGAATCTGGAGATACTGCGTGTGAAAACGTACTCACTGCATGCGCCTTGCTTCCTGGGGCGAGTACGATTAGTTTTGCGAGTGCAAACTATATGGTGCAAGAGGTGTGCTTTTTTCTCGAAGCGCTCGGTGTGCAAATCGACGGCATCGGCACCTCGACACTCACCGTGCATGGCGTAAGTGAGATTAATAAAGATATAGAATACTGGAATAGTGAAGACCCTATTGAATCCATGATGTTTATCTCGGCTGCCATTGTGACTGATTCACACCTTACTATCACCCGGGCACCTATAGATTTTCTTTCGCTTGAGATGGAAAAACTAAAGCGGATGAATTTAAAATTTAAAATCTCTGAACCATATTATTCTTTTAATATAAGGACCAAGCTTGCCGACATAGAAATATTTCCGAGCAAGCTCGTGGCTCTGCAGGATAAATTACATTCGAATCCATACCCAGGGATAAATATCGACAACCTACCTTTCTTTGTGCCGATCGCTATCCGTGCCAAAGGTAAAACCATGATCCATGACTGGGTGTATGAGAACCGGGCGATATATATGACAGAGTTGAACCGCCTCGGAGCTGATATTGTCCTTGCGGATCCGCACCGTTTGTATATCGTAGGTGGCACACCACTCAAACCAGCACAGGTGGTCTGCCCACCGGCACTCCGTCCTTCGATGGTGATACTCATCTCTATGATGGCAGCACCGGGAACCTCAATACTGCGTAATGTATATATGATAAATAGAGGGTATGAAGAAATAGCTAAGCGCCTCAACTCTATCGGGGCAGATATAAAAATATTGAAATAATATGCAAAAAATTATTGTCATCCTTGGACAGACTGCCACCGGCAAGAGTGATCTTGCGGTTAAAATAGCTAAAAAAATAAAAGGAGAAATAATCTCTGCGGATTCGAGGCAGGTGTATACGGGGCTCGACATAGGCACTGGTAAAATTACTAAAAAAGAAATGAAGGGTGTACCACACTATCTGCTCGATGTGGTGGGACCTAAAAAGAAATTTACCGTGACAGAATTCAAAAAGCTCGCCGAAGAAAAAATAGAAGATATTATAGCTAGAGGTAAAACGCCGATCATTTGTGGGGGCACTGGGTTTTATATCGATGCGGTAACTAAAGGTGTGGTATTCCCCGAAGTGCCACCAAATACTAAACTCAGAAAAGACCTCGATAATAAAACCCCAGAACAACTTTTTAAAATGTTACAAAAGCTTGATTCAAGGCGTGCGAAAGGTATTGACGCAAAGAATAAAGTGCGCCTCGTGCGAGCGATCGAGATGGCTCAAGCCCTCGGCAAAGTACCCCACTTGGCGACCAGGTCGCCAAGTTATGAATTTATCAAAGTAGGTGTGGTGTTACCGATCGAAGAGCTTCAAAAGAAAGTCACCAAACGAGTGGGGCAAATGTTTAAGGCGGGACTCCGGAAAGAAATAGCAAAATTAAAGAAAATGAAAGTCTCAGACAAGAGGCTCAAAGAGCTCGGCTTTGAATACTACAAGCCAACGCCAGAGCGAGTGATATCTGAAACGATAAAATATGCCAAGCGACAAACCACATGGTTTAAACGAGATAAGGAAATCAAATGGTTTTCCCCTCTTGAATATAAAAAAATTGAAGAATATATAAATAAAAAACTTGCTAGATAATTTGACAAAAATAGCTAATACATGGTAACAAAGATATAGATAAAGAACATATTCCACAGGGAAAAATTCAATGTTCTTTAAAGGAGTAAAAATGGCTGAACTTAATATTTCTGAATGTCAGGCGGGAGACGTTACTATTCTGGAAATGAATGGGAGAATAACTATTGGCGAAGAAAGTATTTTCTTTCGTGAGACTATTAGCCGATTGCTTCGTGAAGATAAAAAAAAGATCCTTCTCGAATTAGGTCAAGTCCGCCATATTGACCAAAGTGGTATTGGTGAATTGGTGTCTAGCTTTACGGCTGTCAACAAACAGGGTGGGCAACTTAAACTTTTGAATTTAACCCAAAAAATTCAAGATTTACTTGCAATTACACGACTTCTAACGGTCTTTAAAGTATTTGAAGACCGAGGAGAAGCCTTAGATTCATTTTGGTAAAAAATTAGCACAGAAGATTAAACAAAATTTCTTCTGTGCTATTTTCGTTTTAGTAAATGATACACACCTGGTAAGAGAGACACGACAACAATAATGATGACTACATAGAGGAGGTATTCTTGAATCTGAGGGAATGATTGCCCGAGGAAATATCCACCAAGGACAAATACAGCGGACCAGACGAATGAACCCACCAAGCTGTATTTAATAAAATCAAAATAATTCATATGCACCATACCTGCGACTATCGGCAGGAATGTTCGTACGATAGGTATGAATCGTGAAAGGAGTATCGCAGAGAGTCCATGCTTCTCGAGGAAATTGTGTGCCTCATCAGTGTACTTCTTTTTGAAAATTTTTCTGAAGAATGAATATTTATATAAAAATTCTAATTTTGTACCGATGTAATACCCTACGAGTCCCCCTAAGAACGCTGCGAGGAATACGAGGAGCACAAGTACGACAACACTAAACCCTATCTGTGGTGCGAGGAGCCCCGCGGTGAAGAGCAGACTATCACCTGGTAATGGGAAAAATATTCCCGATTCGAGGAATACAATAACAAGAATGCCTATGTATCCATAGTGCGTGATCAGATATGTGAGGTTAAATAAGTGGTTCATAGTATTTCTTTTGTTAATTCGCCGATATTTTTAAGTATTGTTTTTGCGCCTAATTTTTTAAAATCTTCTCTGGTATATAATCCCGTAGTTAGGGCAATAAAATCAATTCCAGCGAGAGTCGATGCCTTTAGGTCGTCAATAGAATCTCCAACATATAATATATCCTTAAGTTCGATACCTTCTTCTTCTAATTTTTTTAATGCAGGTGTAAAAACTTCAGGATTCGGTTTATGAACATTTGTTTCGTCACAGCCTTGAATTATAGTAAAACGTTCTAAAGGGAAATTAAATTTAACTAAATCTTCAGTTATATCCATTCGTGTTGCCGCCGAGATTATGCCAATCTTAATAGAGTTATCTAAAAGTTCATTGAGTGCAGTTACGGATCCGGGATATAGTTTTTTTGGGAAATCTTTCTTTGTTGAAATTAATTTCTGATGCATTTCTTCCCAAGGTTCGGAGTGTTCATATAATTCAGGTGCCAAAATATGTATAGGTTTACCCCAGTGCTCGTGCAATGTTTCATCTTTTAAGTCGATATTATAAAATTTCTTTCCGACGTGTTTATGCTGATCCCATTTTGCTAATCGGCTTTCTACGAGCGTGTCATCGAAATCAAAAATTACCGCTTTATATTTTGGCATGGCTGTAGATAGTATAGTATTATTTTACACTATATGGAAACTCCTGGATGAGCTCACCAGAGTAGTAGAATTGTTCACCGAGTTCGCCAAAACTGTATTCTTTGCCGTTTATGGTGATTACTGCCCCACCTGGTGCTGCGTCAGCTTTTGGGATAGATCTATTAAATCCGAGATTGTAGAGCGTGGACAGGACCCCTGGCTTGTCACCTATCTCATACCCTGCCGCGTGCCATTGCGCAGTGACCTCGCGCATGAAGAGCCCTACATAGAGGTATGAGTAATAGGTATTCTTCGTATCAGTGATGCGCTCAAAGCGCACGGTATCTGGATCCGCCCCAGCATCATATGTGATTATATTTTCCATTTTTGGTCCGAGATAAAAAACAGAATCTTTATTTTTTAGGTTTTCATCGATCCGAGCGACGGTCTCTGGTTTGAGTCCGGCAATACCATAAGAAAACTTGGACAGTGTCGCCAGGATTTTAAGGGGTTCAAAATATGCTTTGAATGATTCTCGGCTATTACCAAAGAATCGCATCTGCTCTCCGATAACACCGCCGAGTAAAATACGCGGTGAGACCCCTGCATCTTTGGCTGCTTTGTTTATCGTATCTTGGTCACGGATAAATGCGGACTTGAGAACCTTCCATTCTGCTGAATCTGCCCACGCATAGGCAGTCTGTGCTATGGGGGTGGCGTCTAGTTTGGTGGCTTTTGTGCAGGTGTTGAACTCAGAAATAATATTGGTGTCAGAAAAACGAATGACTGCGTTCTCAAACATCTTTTCTACGAGGTCTACATTTCGAGTGGTCTCATAGGCGGTCTCTGTATTTTTAGCTGTGTCAGGGGCGTATTTTGCGAGCACATGGACCTTGCATGAAATGAGGATTTTGTTCTCTGTGCTTGATGTGTTTTTTAACTTCACTAAATTTTTTAAGAGTGATTCGTTGCGTTCTTTGATCGTGCCGCGTACGTTGGTGAGTCCGAGCTGCATCGCAATATAAACCCCCGTAAATAAAATACCGATAATAGCGAAGATAACAAGTAAAATTTTACTAATTTGTTTGAGAATATACATAAAAAAAGAAAGAATAAATGAGAGAATCTGCCAAGGTATCCTTGCGGATCATGGCGGGCGATGAGAGAATCGGCTACTACGTAGCCAGGTGCTTTTCCACCTCGCTACTACTCGTACGGAAAAGCCTTTCGATTCCTCACGTAGGCAAATAAATTTGCCTACTATCTTCCTGCGGGCGATGAGAGAATCGAACTCCCGACATCGGTTTTGGAGACCGAAGTTATGCCACTTAACTAATCGCCCAAATATGCAAAACCTATACCAAAAAACGACCTCATGGTCGTCTCTAGTGTAGCAGAATTATCGAAGAAAATCTATCCCGTAGTAGATTTTGGTGAAGCCTACTAGGCGCGCTTTGCGCATCATCAAAATTCACTACCGGATCTATTTTTTGATTTCTTTATGCTTCTGCACCTTTTTACACCATTTGCAATACTTGTTGAGCTCGATCTTTTTAGTGACGAGTTTCTTGTTCTTGCTTGACCAGTAGTTTATATGCTTACAAACTGTGCAGGCGAATTTAATAAGTCTATCTTGTGACATGGGTATATATTAATACAAAATGGGGAAAATTGCAATAGGTTATTTGAACGTGGTTTTAAGCTTTTTTTCTGCCTCAAAACGCTCTATGGCGAGGTCTATCAGCCGATCGAGGAGCTTGGTCTGAGGTATACCACTCTTCTCCCAGAGCTTTGGGTACATACTGATATTCGTGAATCCTGGCATCGTATTTATCTCATTTGCATATATCTTGCCATCTTTGGTTAAGAAAAAGTCCACACGCCCGAGCCCTTCGGTGTTTAGTGTTTGGAAAATCTGGATGGACAATTTCTGGATTTTTTTTGTGGTTTTCTTGTCGATCTTTGCGGGAATCTCTATGACATATCCATCGTCAATGTATTTTGCGTCATAGGAATAAAATTCTTGATTAGCAATTATCTCACCTGGTATTGATGCCATAGGATGCTCATTACCTAACACCGCACACTCTATTTCCCTACCGTTTATGAACTCTTCGACTATGATTTTGTTATCATAACTAAATGCTTCTTTGATTGCTTTCTTAAACTCAGCTTCATTCTTTGCTTTACTAACTCCGACAGAAGAGCCCATGTTTGCAGGTTTGATAAAGAGCGGTAAACCGAGTTGCTTTTTTGTTTTCTGAAAACTGAGTGTGTCTCCTTTTTTAAAAGTTATGAATTTACCTATTGGGATACCTGCATCTCTAAAAAGTCTTTTCATCACATCTTTATCCATGCCTACCGCAGATCCGAGGACTCCTGCACCGACAAATGGCACACCTGCA
>CAZUCZ010000007.1:0-27313 GCA_964618925.1 uncultured Candidatus Saccharibacteria bacterium
CAAAGAACCATTTTATAGTGACTGTAAAATAAGCCATTTTACATCATCCGCAGTTTCAATTTCATTATCTTCTGGTAATTCAAGTATAATTACCTCCTCGTTTTTAGGTATATATCTCCGAACGCCTCGATATTTATCGTTACCAATAAATACACCAAGCTCTGTTTCAATAACTCCATGCTTCTTATTAGCCGCATGAATCACAGTATTATTTTCAGTAAAAATACCGACATGCCCCACACCATCAGATGGATCATCTAAATAATAATCAATCCAACCCGAAGTAAAGACAACATCTCCCGGAATGACTTGATCAATGATGATCGCTTCCCCATATGCCCTTTGTTGTATAGAGCGTCGAGGTAACCATACGCCACACTCTCCATACAGCCACTTGATGAAACTCGAGCAATCAAACACGGAAGGCGCTTCCCGCAATTGAGCACCCCTCCGATATGCTGATACCCCTATACAATTTCGAGCCAGACTCAAAATATCTACTGCTACTACTTTAATTTCTCTTCTAAGTAAAAGAGTTAAAATTTCTTCAATAGATATTGGTAATTTCAACAAACCCAGATTCACTGCTAAGCGGTTCCCCACTCTACGATATTCCATATATTTCTCCTTTTATTTTAAAAATGAAACTAAAAAAACAGCACCCATATTGAGTGCTGTTTTTTTTGAAGAATTTCAAATGGTGGAGCACTCAATCTAGAGTGCGTTCTTTACAAATCCTGACCAAGTTGAAATCTTTTTGTTTGTAAGCATGTAAATTATTTAACTTCAATACCCATACTTCGAGCAGAGCCGGCGACGATGTTGATAGCTCCTTCATCATCCTTTGCATTTAAGTCAGCCATTTTCTTGTTAGCTATCTCAAGTGCCTGAGCGCGAGTGATCTTACCTACTTTTGTGGTCGCATTCTTGCCAGAGCCTTTCTCGATGCCTGCAGCTTTGAGGATCAAACCAGTCACAGGAGGAGTTTTGATCACGAAATCATAACTGCGGTCTTCGTAGACTGTGATTACTACACCGACTTTGTCCCCTGCCATCTTTGCTGTTGCAGCATTGAATTTAGTGACGAAATCTCCGATGTTGATACCAGCCTGTCCGAGTGCTGGTCCAAGTGGTGGAGCAGGAGTCGCTTTTGCAGCTTGTATTTGAAGTTTTATTTTTTTGGTTATTTTCTTTGCCATATAATTATTCTGAATCTTTAGATTACCTTAAATCTTCTTGATTTGCAAGAAGTCGAGTTCTACTGGTGTCTCACGACCGAACATAGATACAAGGACCTTGATCTTGCCGCGTTCTTGGTCGATAGAGTTGATTTTGCCTTCAAGTTCTTTAAATGGTCCATCTGTTATTAAAATACTCTCTCCGACAACCATATCGATGTTGTGTTTTGCAGTAGTAGAGTCCATTTTTGCGAACAAAAAGTCTACTTCTTCCTTGCGAAGTGGTACTGGGTTCACCCCCGCACCGACGAAACCAGTCACACGTGGAGTATTACGGACAACATACCATGAGTCATCAGTCACGATCATATCTACGAGTAAATATCCTGGGTAAATCTTTTCTTCTACTTCTACTCTCTTTCCACCCTTTATTTTTATTTTCTTTTCAATAGGTACAATGACATTAAAGATCTTGTCATTCATGCCGAGAGAGTCAATACGTTGACGCAGATTACGCAGAACAACATTCTCATACCCTGCATAGGTATGAATCGCGTACCAGTTTCTTGTTCCTTGTATCTCTTGTTTTGACATAATGCTTTAAGCCTAAGAAATTATTTTCTCTAAACCTCTGGAGAAAATATAGTCGAACAAACCTAAATAATACCCGACTAATACCGACAAAATGATGACGGCAAGAGTATAGTAAAGAGTCGCTGACCAAGAAGGCCAGATAACTTGCTTTAACTCTATTTTCGTCTCTTGGATGTATTCAGTAATTTTTGACATAATAATATTGCTATACCCTACTTCTCTTAAAAAAGCCCCCTTTCAAGGGCTTTTTTAATAATACTCTTTTTAGCTTGATTAGTCAATCCACCTAAGGACAGACGAGATTTACTTTATTTCGTAAGTGATCGTGACATTTGAAGTTATCTTGTTCTCACCTGTTGGTAGTGCTGGAGACGGAGCTGATTCAGCTCGTGCATTCATCATGGTTCCTGCCGCCTTATCAGCATACATCATAGGCATATTACCATTTTCGGAGAAACTCACGATACGTACAAGGTGTACGCCGAGGTCGCGTGCAAGGACCTCTGCTTTTGCTTTTGCGTCATCAATAGCTATTTTACGAGCGTTCGCTTTGAGCTCGTCTTCTTTGTCGATGGAGAAATTTGGACCATTTAAGTCAGACACGCCGACTGCGCCAATACCCTTGACCACATCCCCCACCTTCGCAAGATCGTGGATCTTTACTGTGATATATTCAGAAACCTCATACCCAATGATCTTAGCCTCTGCTTGGCGACATGGCATGCCGTACCCACCATAACATGGTGTACCATAATCATATTTTGGATAAGAACTGTAGTTTTCGGTCTTAATATCCTTTTTTTCGATACCACTCTTTTCGAGGAATGCGAGGACAGCAGTTTCTTTTTCGGTTACTTTGGTTTGCGCATCTTTCATTTCCTTCTCATTGTCCATGATAGTAAAGCTGACAGTGGCAATATCAGGCACCGCAGACACTTCACCTTTACCTTCAAAGCTAATAACGTTTGAAGAAGGTATGCCTCCGCCGATGTATTTAAGTCCTTTGACTTCAGCAATGACGAGCACTGCGTAATACAGAGCTACGATAATAGCTAAAACAAATAGTACCTTCATTAATCTTGATTTCTCTTGTGTTGTATGTTCCATATGTTTGTATGTAATATTAATAATTTAAGAGTATACCATAATTCCAAGTGTTCCAAAACTAATATGGATCACTCCCCTGTATGAGACGAGGTGGTCCGGGTTGGATAATAATACCTTGATATTTTATTCTTTGAATCCCAGGATTAGCATTATTAGGGTCTTCTATAGTGGGTGTGGGGATGACTTCTTCTGGTATAGGCAGTGGAGTAGGATTTAGTTGTTCTTGAACTTGAGAAAGCTCGTCTTTGAGTAGGTCTACCTGCTTTTGGGATAGAGAGACTTGTTGTTGTGCCTGGATCACATCTTCTGGTGTGACACTCGAGGTAAATAAATTACTGATCAAAGGAATCTCTATGGTCGCATTGTCTCCAGTGTTAGTATTTTGAGTAGTAGCTGTGCCCCCTGTATTCGTACTCGTTCCATCACTCACCTCTCTCGGACTTGGTGTGTTGTTTATTTTAGAATCTTTAATAGATGTATCTATCGCTGCGAGGATATCATCGATATTATTAATGAGATAAAAGCTAGAAGAATATGAATCTATTTGCTGTTGAGACAAGCCTGAGTTTTCGGGGGTTAGTGCCTTAACTGCTTCGGTAAGATTTTTAACAAACTCTTTGATCGTCTCAATATCTTTTCTAATTTTCTCACTTTCTGCAATATCAATTTTTTGTACAGATAACAAATCTAATTCTTGCTGCCATCGTTCCAGCAAAACATTGATTTCCTTACGTTGACTATTGAGCTCAGCACTATTAAAAAAATCCTTAATGATGAGCTGTGGGTTGAGTCCATATGGATTATCAAACATGAAGTCAGTCTTCTTTACCACATCAAAAGAATTCTTCATCTGCCCTTGGACATGTACTGCGAGAGGAAAAGAATCTTGCAATTTTTGAGTTAAATTATCCAAATTTTTCTTATCTTTGTTTAATTTTTGCTCTGCCTTTGCAAGTGAATTTTGAATTTTAGCTTTTTGCGAATCTAAGTCGTCGGAACGATTATAGAAAATAAAAAAATATGCAGCAAAAAGAATCACCGCAACAAGAATCGTACCCAATACAACAGATCTCGTGTTATCCATACAGTCATTATATCATCTAAAAAATATTTCGATCAATAAACCACGCTATAATACCAGATTAACTTCAGGGGTAAGCATAAGACCAAACTTTTCACATACCGTCTTTATGATATGTTGTGCTAACTCATACAACTCTCCGCCGGTGCCTCCGCCATAGTTAACGAGTATCAGTGCGTGTTTTGAGTGCACACCTACCCTGCCAACTCGGTACCCCTTCCAGCTGATGTTCGCCTCTGGTCCACAAGATTCGATCAGCCATGCAGCAGGAATTTTTACCATATCCCCCCCGCCTGCATCAGCTATGCTGGAAACATTGCGGGCAGGTTCTATAAAATACTTAATTTCAGGGTGTGCCGTCTGTAATTTTTTAAATTCCTCGAGTGATACAAAAACATTTTTAAAAAAACTACCCGCATTACCAAGCACATGTGGATCTGGTAGTTTACTACGTCTAATCGCAGTGACTGCGTCACTCACCACCCGTGGAGTCGTTGGCTCTAGGTGATGTTCCCGGAGAAAATCTGCCAAGATCTTATACGAGAGATTCGCTTGTGGAACTTTACTGAGACGCATCACGACAGCAGTGATAAAATACTGCCCCTTTAGTTTACTTTTAAACACACTCTCTCGATAGCCAAGCTCGCATTCGTCTTTAGTAAAAATTCTCTTTGCGCCATCTCTGACGCTATATGCCTCAACACTCTCTAAGACATCTTTGAATTCAGCACCATACGCACCGATGTTTTGCACGGGCGCACCGCCCACCGTCCCTGGAATAAAGGATAAGTTTTCAAGCCCCCAGTACCCTCGTTCTACAGTAAACATAACCAGTGTATGCCACAATACGCCACTCATCGCTCGAATACGCACAGAGTCTGTCGATGCTTCAAGGATCTGTATTCCTTCTAGTTTGTTTAAGACCACAATACCATCAAAGTTTTTAGTAAATAAAATATTACTCCCCCCACCTAAAAAGATTCTCGCGTTCTGTTTAAATTCATCTCTTGTAAAAAGATCGAGGAGCTGTGCTTCACTAGAGATCTCGACAAATTTTTTCACAGAGGCACTCACTCCGAGTGTATTGAGTTTTGCAATATCATAATCATCGTATATCGTGATCGAGTCCATATATTACAAAACTAGAGAAATAACTGCACCAATACCAACAAAAGAAAGAAGTATAAATGTAATCCATCCGACAATACGTGTTGTTTGTTTATTTTGAAAATTACCCATAATTTGAGGATCACCACTCAATCTCACAATAAAGAAAAGCATAAATGGAGAAATAATACCGTTCAACACCGCAGAATATATAAGTGCCTTGATAGGATCAATGCCGATGAAATTTAATACAATACCGAGCACCATCGCCACAATGATCACCCCATAGAAAGAGTATGCTTGTTTGAGTTTACGATACAAACCTGTCTTCCAACCAAGAGACTCAGAAATCGCATATGAAGATGCTCCGGCAAGGACTGGTATCGCCAGCAGCCCCGTACCTAAAATACCCACTGCAAACAAAAAGAAAGCAAAATCTCCTGCGAACGGTCGGAGTGCTACTGCAGCATCAGAAGCAGTTTTAATATCTGTAATACCATTTGCAAAAAGTGTTGCGGCACACGCAGCTATTATGAAAAACATGATCATATTTGAGACAAACATCCCAGACCACACGTCCACCCGCATATTTTTTATATCTTGATCGGTGGTATGCATGCGTCGCATATCCTCGGTCTTACCACCATGGAGGATTTGTTCTTCGACTTCTTGCGAAGACTGCCAGAAAAATAGATAGGGGCTAATCGTCGTACCCAGTGCTGCGCAGAGAAGTATCACTGCATCTTTTGAAAAATGGAAATTTGGTACGAGTGTACTATGAAGTACCGTACCCCAATCTATCGTCACAGAAAAAGCAGAGATAACGTACGCAAACAACACGAGGGTAAGATATTTTAAATAACTTGCGTATCGTTTATATGGAATGAAGATTTGTAGACACAGTGAAAGAATAGCAAAAAACAGAATGAGGAATGTAAATGGTGCGGAAGGAATGATCAACTGCACTGCTTTTGCCATCGCACCCAAATCAGCCCCGATGTTAAACACATTCGCAAAGAGAAGTAACGTGGTACAAAGGTATAAAATCTTTTTTGAATAATGACGCTTGATATTTGCTGCAAGCCCTACTCCGGTTGCAAGTCCAATCCGAGCACACATTTCCTGAACCACACCCATGAGCGGTAGCGAGAAAAGTGCGAGCCAGATAAAACCGAATCCATGTGATGCACCTATTTGTGAATACGTAGCAATTCCAGAAGGATCATCATCAGCAGCACCCGTAGTGAGCCCTGGACCCAAAGTCTTCCAATACCCCACCACTGCTTTGACCGGTCGCTCGCCTTCTATGTCGGTCTTTAGATCATGTCCAATTTCTACACCTTTTTCGAGGATCTCGGCGGGAGCACTAAAAATCTTTTCCAGGATGCTTTTCTTCATGCTCTAAGTATATTCGTAGTACCATCTTTATGCAATTTGATAACTTGTGAAGCGCGGCTTATGATCGGACCACCATCGACATAGAGATCTACGTCATCTCCAAAATAATTTTTTGCATCTTCGATGGTCTCGCTCGCTGGAAATTTCTCTGTATTTGCAGACGGGGCGATCAGTGGACCCGTCTCGTTTAGCAGCGTTCGCAAATCTGCCTGCGCAGGTAGGCGGAATGCAAGTGTATGTGTGCCGCGATGTAAATACGCAAACCTTTCTTCGTTGCAATCAAAGATAATGCTCGTTGGGCGTTTTTGCTCTGTAGAGTTTACATCCAAATTCCAATATTCTTTTATTTTCTCTTTTTGTTCCTCTGAAAGTTCTATAGAGAAATTCTCGAGTTCTTTTACATCTCCGATCAACACAATGCAAGGTTTTTCTGGTGCTCTTTTTCGAATCTGATAAATTCTTTCTACTGCCACCGTATTGAGTGCGTTCGTAACCATGCCATAGATTGTATCCGTCGGCATAACCACTACCCCTCCCCCTTTTACTACGGTGATAATGTTTTCATTGTCCCAAATATTTTTTTTATTATTATCTGTCATATGGTGTTATTAATTATTTTTTAATTCTAAACTTCGAGAACCATCTTCGCGGTGAGCAATATATACATATGCTGCATCGTTGGGTATGATGGATTCTACTATTTCCGGCCATTCGATTAAAATGAGGTTGTCTTGATTTGAGATAAGTTCTTCCCATCCGAGATACAAGAGCTCTCGTTCAGACTTGAGACGATATGCATCAATATGAAACAAGAATTTGTGATCTTTTGATTTTTTGATCGGATATTTTTTGAGTATCACAAAAGTCGGACTGGTAATTTTGTTCTTCACCCCGAGATGTTTTGCCAGTGTTTGGGTAAATGCAGTCTTGCCTGCACCGAGATCTCCTGAGAGCGCCACCACCACTGCACCGGTGCGGTTCTTTTTACTTTTTAGAATCGTATCAAGGAAAAACCCTGCAATATCCTGTGTTTCTTTGATATTTTTACTGATTTTCTGTATACCTTTCTTCATATTTTTATATTAGCATGACTTACGGTATAATTATACATATGTTATTAAAGAGAGTAAGTAGATTTTTTGAAAGAATAGAAATGCGCATCCGTGGCAAATTAAGCCATTATCCTTTTTTATATGCCTTTTTAGGTGGTGTCGGTATCGTACTGTTTTGGCGTGGGGTCTGGCACATTGCTGACGAAGTGAACCTCGGTAGTGAAATTTCACTCATTCTTGGTACGTTTATCTTGGTGGTCACCGGTGTTTTTGTTGCCGAATTCATTGGAAACAGACTCATCATCTCCGGACTTGTCGGCGAAAAGCAATTTGAAAAGAAAGAAGAAACAGAAATAGAAACAGAAGAAATGCAGATCAAAAATCTACAAAATACCTTGAGTAGGCTCGAAAAAAAGCTTGATCATATTGATCAGGATATAGAACACAAATAAATCCGGTTCACCCCAAATACAAAAACACTGAGCAGTTGTGGGGCTTCCGATAATTTTCCTGACAGAAAATTTCTACAGCCTGACCTTTTTTAGTGCCCATCGGGCTATGGGCTACTACATAGCCAGGTGCTTTTCCGTTTCATTTCATGAAACATGGAAAAGCCTTTCGATTCCCGACAGATGCAAATCAATTTGCATCTTATGGGGTGCCCATCGGGAATCGAACCCGAATCGAAGGTTCCACAAACCTCCGTGTTAACCGTTACACCATGGGCACCATGTTTTACCCCGCCCTTTGGCGGTGGTGTAATCAGTTATACCAAAAAATATAGTTAAATGCTACTAAATAAACAAAGCTAGAACAAATATGATAGTTGAGATAAGCGCAGAGACGATACACCACGAACAACCTTTTTTCAGAATAAATATCTGCACTGCGATCAAATACACAGAAAAAATGAATGCGATAAGAGACAAGAAAGGCAGCATTTTAATAAACATTAAGACAGTATCAGGAGTAAGACCGTCTTGAGCAGTCATCATCGGGAAAAAATTCGGCAAGAAAAACAAAGCAGTATATGACAGTGCGATAAACACATAATACATCATGCCGAGAATCTCAACGCGTATACCTAGAAACCGAGAATAATCACTATGCACCACGGTATGACAATCAAAACCTACCATGCATACGAGTGGTGTATTTTTTGTTTTATGGTTATAGATATGTTTTGCGACAAAAAAACCAAAAACTCCGAGAATGAGAATAATAGATCGAATCAAAACTTCATTTGTAAAAATCATCTTAGAATTGTAACAAGTTACTTCCCTTCTTTCAAATCAAGACAGACGGAGTTCATACAATACCGTTTTTTAGTCTCAGTAGGTCCGTCATTAAATACGTGACCTAGGTGTGAGCCGCAATTCGCGCAGACTACCTCAGTCCTCATCATGCCATGAGAATTATCTTCTATTTCCTTAACGGCACCAGGAATAGCTTTATCAAAAGACGGCCAACCAGTCCCTGAATCAAACTTGGTGTCTGAAGGAAAAAGCATGTTACCACATACGACACACGCGTATGTGCCCTGTGCTTTCTCATGTAAATACTTTCCACTACCTGGCATCTCGGTACCCTTCTCACGAAGGACATGATACTGCTCAGGAGTAAGCTTTGCTTTTAATTCTTCTTCTGTTGGTATATTTTTATCATCCATAAATTTATTTTTATATTATTAATATTAACCGAAAGTAAATGTATATGCATCCAAACTTCCGTTTTTAATTTTTAATAATAAAGTATGTTCACCATACTCGCTCCCTTTAACCACATCATACAACTTATTTGATTGAATAAATATAGTATGATCTAGTTTGCCATCTATATAAACTTCCAACTGAGCACCGTCTTTAGAGCTAGCTACAAAATATACATTTTTTGCATTGTATTTAAAACTAATACTCCCACCAGTACTTTGAGCGTACTCAGAATTAAAAATCCATGTCCCACCTAAATAAAGTTTATTCAAATCAATAGTGTCCGGCGTGGTCAATGTTTGAGTACCTGAGGTAAACTTTGCTCCGTTGGCTAAGTATTCATTGCGCCCTGAGCCAAAATACGTCTCCGGACTATTTACTTGATGAGGACTCACAGAAATCGCACCAGATGGATTTGAAATTGTATTTTTCACACTCACATTAGTGTTGAGTCTAGAATTTAATTCTTTCAAAGCAGCCTGGATCGCTTTCTCTGTTTGTTCGTATGCCCCCTCACCCGCATGATCATAGACTATGTAGCCATCGACATCGATCAAATATTTTCTTGGCCAATATTGATTATGATATGCAGTCCATGTAGAGAAATCATTATCGAGCACCACTGGATATGTAATGCCGAAACTTTTTACCGCATCTTCAACATTTTTCTGTATTCTTTCAAACGCAAACTCTGGAGTGTGCAGACCAATGATAACCAATCCTTCACTTTCGTATTCTTTATTCCAAGTCTTTAAATACGGTATGGTTCGTTGGCAATTAATGCAGCTATATGTCCAGATATCCAGCAACACTACTTTTTTACCTTTATATTGAGAAATAGTTATTGGCTCCCCATTAGTATTTATATAGCCATCGATTGTGCTTAAGTCAGGGGCAAGGATAAAATTCTTTTGTTTTTCTTCAGGAGTAAGAAACGTAATTGTTTCATCCTCTCTCTCATCGTCTAAACTTTTATTCATTACCTCATCTGACTCTTCTGTGTTTTGAGTTGCCTGGTTGTCGACACTGTTGTTATTGTCGAGAAGATTTTGTTCAACTTTTGTTACATCAAAAAAACCAGCGTCTAATAATGAAATTTGTATTTTTTTATCATAACCAGTAAGTATGCCAATACTGACCAAAATAAATATTACTCCAAGCACACGCTTCAACCATCCACGTGGATCTGAGACAATGCCGAGTTTTTGCATAAGCTTTTGCCCGACCAAAGACACAAAAAGGAGCGCCACACACAACCCAATAGTGTATGTAAGTAAATATGTAATACCGAGGAAGGGACTTGCGGGCAACACCGTAGCTAAGATCACAAAGTACGTAGGACTACATGCAGAAAATACCGGACCAAGCGATGCACCCACTATCACGTCTCCAAAAATATTGTTTTTCTGGTACCCTTGCATAAGAACTTTATTTGAGCTCTGATTTAATTTTGCAGTAAAAGACAGATTCTCCCAGAGAGATGGAAACAGTGTAATCAATCCAAAAATAAATATGATCCCTCCAGAGATATATTTCCATACATCCTCGGGTATGTTTACAAACAAAGTACTCACTTTTAATATTAAAGTAAATAATATTACAGATAGTCCGAGAGAAATGATCACCACAAACACTCGCCGCTTGCTAAGAGTGGTGTCAGAAATAGAACGACCTACAATAACAGGTAAAAGTGGGAGTATACATGGGGCAAGTATGGTGAGAACACCAGCAATAAATGAGATAAATAAAAGTGTCATACGTATCATGTTAAATAGTAATATACATAGTATATAAAAACATAAACAAATGTAAAGTACACTTTACATTTGTTTATGTGGAAAACTTATAGTTTAGAGATTCTTGTCACTCCAAATACGAGTTGTTACCTTAGCTAAAATCATAGCTAAGAATGCAATCACAATCCACGGATCTAGGTTCGAGCTTAATTCCTGTACACATATAGCGATGAGTAACGTAGCAGACCCAGCCAAAAAAGCATTACGCCCAGCCAATGTCCTGTGTGCACCCTCTCTCTCATCTAGGTTTTTTTCTCGTAAAATAAAGCTTGTGAAAATACCAAATAGTACGAGTGCAACAAGAAGCATACTCATAACCATAATACTTGGCATCCAAAAATTAAAAGGATTTAAAAGGAGTATTGCTACTACCACCAAACACACGATGACTATTGTTTCTTTTAAATTATTTTTCATGTTTGAGTTCAAAAATTTCTTCTAATGGTTTTTTAAAAAATTTTGCTATCTTTAACGCTAAAAGCACAGAGGGGGTATAGTTCCCCTTTTCAATAGCTATAATGGTCTGCCTTGTCACCCCTAGGGTTTCCGCCAAGTTTTCTTGGGTTATGTTCATCTGTAAACGTAATTTGTAAACTTGGTTTAAAATAATTTCCTTCATACATCTTTCAATTATAATCTTATATTATATAAATAAAAGACTATGTCAAGTCTACTATACATAGTATGTTGTGCCCAGGAGAGGACTCGAATCTTACAGATTCAGTATACCTTTTCCATCCCGTAAACGGGATAAGGAAAAGCTTTTCTCGCCTCTCTTATAAGCAAATAAATTTGCTTATTCTGGTGCCCAGGAGAGGACTCGAACCTCCACGCCCTTGCGGGCTTATCCACCTCAAGGATAAATGTCTACCAGTTTCAACACCTGGGCATACCGATAACGCTCTTAGTCTAGCACATTTTAGAAAAATAAAAACCTCTGAGCATCAGAGGTTTTTATTTTTCAAGTTTTAATTAGTTTTCTTCAGCTTCTACCGCAACTTCTTTTTCTTCTTTTGGAACACTAGAACGCATCTTGCGGCGGATATCTTTTACTGCTTTTGTGCGGACATAGTAGAGTTTACTTCTTCGAGCGCGAGCTTTTTTCACTATTTCTATCTTATCTATCATTGGAGAATATAGAGGGAAGATTCTTTCGACACCCACACCACTGGCTACCTTGCGAACAGTAAACGTAGCTCCAATTTCTGTGCCATGCTTACGAGCAAGGACCATACCTTCGAATGCCTGCAAACGGAATTTACCTTTTTCGTCTTTAATTTTAGATGAGACACGAACAGTGTCGCCAGATTTAAAAAGGAGCTTTTTGCGAGCTGCCATATCTACGGGACTGAGTTTTATACTACCTATATTTGTTGCTGTCATAGTAGCAATACTTTAGCACGAAAGGCGCAGAGAATCAACCCTAAGCGAATTCCCCCTGGTAACATTTGACACAATACACGATTCGCGGATCTGTGGGTGGATATGGAGTATAAATCTCTATATTGCACTGTGCACATTTTCGGTGATAGAGTCCAGGCTTTGTCATACGCGCAAACCGTTCATTTTCTCGACATTTTGGACATTCGTGTGGAATGGGTATATTCATTTTGCGTAGCAAATCAAGCTCACCTTTTACAATTCGATATCCGCGTTGACACTTCATGCACTCGATAACTTCATTTATAATCGAATCATTGGTTTCAAACATGGTATCAGGTAAATTTTCTGCAGTAATGGAAATATTATACGTTGGACTCGGGTCATTATTCCAAGCATACCCCTCCTTTTCCGCTTCCTCTTTTGTTTTTGAGAAAAATTTATATGCATTGGTATTATTGTAAGCAAATCTACTAAACCCCGATTGGAAAAATTCACCATATGCCCAAGTACGATTTTTCTCATCCATATATGGATTTCTTTTCATGTCTTCTATGATTTGCTGTTTGAGTTTCTCGTATTCTTCTTTTGAATATTGTTTATTTAAAATACTATAACTCTTGCGTTTTAAGTTCACGCATCCAAAATTATTTTTACCAGAAATATTCCAGAGGCAATACTCCAAATTAAGAGAATCTGGATAACAGTATGCAGAAAATTTTACATTACTCGCATTTTCTCCGGTTTGGACAGATTCATACATGAGTTCGGTATTATTCCCCCACCCAGAATAATCCATGGAATCCTTCACGGGTGGCACGGTGACAAACTGTACCCATTTTGAGTTTTCCGTACCATTCACTACATAACACTCTTTACAATTTTTAGAAGTATAAATATGCTCACCAGTCACATTCATATTGAGTGAGTGTCCGCTGTATTCACGATAAGGTTGCGTCATCCAAAATTCTCGAGCTTTCTTTTCAAGTTCTTGTAGACTTTTCCAAGAATCCAGTTTAAGTTCTTTGACTTTTTGCTCGTATTCTTCTTTTGAATATTTCTCATTAAAAATACAGTAAGAGGCACCGCGCAAATTGACACAACCAATACAATTCGTACAACTGTAGCAATTTCTAGAGAACCATACATCAACACATGCGTCGGATTCTTCGGAAAAGAACGTCCGATAATTTTTATTAAAACCAATCGAACCATAACAGAGCTCTGATTCCCAGCCACGTAAACAATCAACACTGAATTTCAGTCCATTTAAAATGGAAGAATAGTATACTGATTCACAAAAATCTGCCCATGTTACCATAAAACAATCTTTGCTGTATGCAATCTCATTCGTGTACTCAGAATTTTTTAAGGTGAGATAAGAAGTCTCCAATGCAACATAGGGTGTTTTCAGGGCGAGTTCTTTGAGTTGTGCGAGAAATGGCTTCGAAGGATCATACTCCATCGCATATTCCGCGCCATCCCATCCATCAGCCCACCAGCATGGCTGACAATACACAGTCAATTTTTGTGTCGGTGTATATGAAGAAAGTGTACGCTTACCACATTTGTCGCAATTTCTCCAAAAGAGTGACCAGCCATTTACACAACTCATCCGTCTAATCATCCGACACTTGGGACACCAAGTCGGCGAGGGAACATTTATTTTTGTATAAAAGTTAAAATCTTCAGTCTCTATAGTGAACTCCTTGTGGCAATTTTGACAAGATTTTGTTTCAGGCTGCATGTTTTTATTGTAACAAATTTTCGAATTCTGCGGGAAGTTTTGATTCTACTTTGATAGTCTTGCCTTTCATGTCTGTAAATTCTATGGATTTTGAATGGAGCGCCATGCGAGATATATTCTTGGGGCAGACTCCTTTTGCATTATATAAAGCATCGCAGACGATCGGATGATCAATAGCTTTCATGTGCACCCGGATCTGGTGAGTACGTCCGGTCTTTGGGAACACCTCTAGGTAGGTATATTTATTTTTACCTATTGTAAATCTTTTGAGCACCTTATATCGCGTAATCGCTTCACGCATTTCTCCCCTCGCACCCCGACTCGCAGAATATTTTCTGAAGTCACTGGGGCTACGCCCTATCGGCTTATTGATGATGCCGCGCTCTTCTTTAATAGAACCAGCGACGATGGCATGGTATGTTTTTTTCATTTCTCGATCCATGAATTTCTGTTTGAAAAATTCAAAAGATTTTTTATTTTTCGCAATGAGCAAGACTCCAGAAGTTTCTTTGTCGAGCCGATGCACAATGCCCGGACGGTCAAAAACCTTACCCTCAAAGGTCATCGGCTCCCCCACTCCTTTGAGTTTTGTGTAGTTTTTAAGAATCCAATCAGCAATGGTTTTTTCTTTTGAGCGACCATCTCCATGCACCATAATACCTGTTGGCTTATCAATAACGAGAATATTTGAATCTTCATATAAGATTTTGATTTTCATGAGTTTGTTTGGTGGCTACAAATAATTTCTCGCCGTCGCTCGAAATTTTCGCAGCCCGCCCCTCGTGGTTTTGCGTACTCGCAAAACAGCACTGCGGTCGGCACGAAATTCAAAAACTCAAAGCAGTTTGAATTTTTGAATTTGGTGCCCTCGGGAGGAATCGAACCTCCAATAGCGGCTTAGAAGTCCGCAGTTATATCCATTTAACTACAAGGGCATATTACGAAACATGGTGCGCGGTGTAGGACTTGAACCTACGACCTTCCCGGTGTAAACGGGTTGCTCTACCAACTGAGCTAACCGCGCATGTAATACCTTTTTAAATTAACATTTTTAAAGAGATGGGTCAACGACCGGTGCATCTGTATTTATAATCTGATTAAGCTTTTTGTTTTTTGCCGCATAATAATCAAGGATTTTTTCGAGTCGTTCTTTTTCAACGGGCTCTTTTTTAATGGTCGTTTCGGATGAATACTGGGCGTCGTCGTTCACGATGGTGAACATATAATAACCAAACCCAAACACACAAACCATAAGAATGAGTGTACACAACACAGCTATCTTCCAGTAAAAATTTGGATTTGGTTCTATCCTTTTCTTTTTAAAATTATTTTTTGGTTTGAAAAAATTAATTTGCATAATTATATCTAAGGAATAAAGGTTAAGAGTTTAATGCCAAAGATAGCAAGCCATTTTGACTCTCGGGTCACTTTTGGTTGTGCTGGGAAAGACAGATCGGTAGGTGCTTCGGTGCTTACGTCTTTCTGTATATCAACACTTGTAAATTCTAACTCATACGGAGAATTTTCCAAGAGATTTATGAATTTATAAATACTTTTGAAGCTCCCTGTCACATTCATTTTCACAATGAGTGCAGTGTTGTCTTTTGTAACATCCACTGACGTTGTCTCTGCTTTGGCACCCACCTGTGGTGCGAGCCTCTCTATCGTATCTAAAAAAGGCACTACGTCAGAACTCTTGGCGAAATGCGTATCGAGAAGTGCGCTATCGTCTTTGATGCTTTTAATAGAGTTGTTTAGTAATTTAATTCTATTGCGCTCGGCAATAGCAGCATCCAGGTCCGCATTTGATAGATTTGCTTTTTCATTGTTCGTATTGATTTCACTATATATAAAAAAGAAAATCAGAGAACATGCCACGAAAAGTAGTATAGCGAGAATAAAAGGAATTTTTTTAAAATTATTTTTCATATACAGCTAAGACACCGGCACTAAACTTAAATAAAATTGAATATTCGACCCTTTCACAAAGTTTGAAATCGGCAGATCAACACTTTTAAAATTCTTGTCGTCTTCGAGGGATTGTCGGAATGACAATAATACTTCCCGGGATGGCGCAGTGCCTCCGATCCTGATCCGTTTACCATTTTGAGGGCTATTGTCATACGAAATTTGAGTGATTTTAATACTTGGTGCCTTCTTTGAAAGGATCGCTTGTAGTACTTTTTGTGATACAGGAAATGTGTTTTTATTTGCAGTTTCTATGAGGTTTAATTTTTTATTGATATCTTTGATCACTGCTCCTGTCTCTTGATCAAACGTTGGCACGATCTCGGTTTTTTGTATTTCTAATTTTTTCTTTACTGCATTATTTTTAGCACTTGAAAAAAAGTACGCGGGGAGAAGCCCGAGAATACCCACCGCAAGGACTAGTGAAAACATAAACAAAAAGAGAACTACCAAGCGAAAGTAAAACCCTTTTACCATCATTTTCTTTTCTTGATTTGGAATTAAATTAATCATAATGTTTTAATCTTCATGAAAATCTCCGAGCGCGAGCCCGATCGCAGTGGCAAAGGAAATAGACTGTTTAAAATTAATATCTGGAATATACTTTTTTGTATCTATAATGTTTACCCATACATTTGCCATCTCCACAGGACTTTTCATACTAACTGAGATGTAGTCAGCGAGCCCGATGAGATTTGCGTCCCCCCCACAGAGAATAATTTTTTTGATAGGTGGATTAGTTACGCCATTTTCATCTCGATGTGTTTGCCAGTATAAGAAGTGTTTAACGATTTCATCACGCAGCACGGACACACTGTTTAACAGCACAGAAAATATTTCTCGGTTCTCGACATTTCTCTTGAGTCCATATTGCTGTTTGAGTTCTTTGGCTTGGTCGAGGCTAATTTTGAAATTTTTAGCAATCATAGAATTGAGAGACACTCCCCCGACGTCGAGGGTCGAAGTAAAAGTCACCACACCCTTGGATACAATAAAAATCCCGGTGCGAGTTTGTCCAAAATCTACGATCATATATGTATCCATGTCTCCTCTTTTGACCACAGAACGAGAGATGGCTTGTGCTTCGAGCTCGAATGATTGCACGGACAAAGAAGCATTTTGGAAAAGTGCAAGATAATCATCGATAACATTTTTTGGAATTGCAGAGATTTGTAGTTCTAATTTTTGATCATCTTCACTCAATAGCTCGTAATCAAAGATTGAATCTGCAGCAGAAATAGGAATATGCTCTTCAAGAGAAAGCTCGATCGCCTCACGGACGTTTAACAACCCTGCCTTGTCTAAACTTAGTTTAAATAGATAGACTTGCTCCTCAGGCAGAGACACCCGCACGGAACGCATGCCCACTTCGAGCCTCAGTGCAGACAAAACTTCACCTAATTTCTTTTGATCTTTGATCTTGCCTGATTCAATGATCCCTGAGGGGATCTTTTTCTCACCATACCTGCCGAGCTTCACACCACTTCTGCCATTAACAAGCTCAACAAACTTCAGAGATTCATCTGAGATATCTAATCCAAAAGATGGAGTAACAAAAAAATTCGGCACGGGAAAAAATCTAAAGAAAAGTCGGTCGAATGAATTCTTAAACATATATATAGTATACCCCGTAGTGAAACTTTTTTAAAGTTCTACTACAGGGTATACGATATTCTGTTTTTTCTGGCTATTGTTTTAACTGTTTTTTTGAGTCTGGAGATTCTTTTTTTCTAAATAACGCTGGAGGATGAGTGCAGCAGCTTGCGCATCGATGCGCCCGCTTTTGATCTGCTTGACCTTGCTGTGTGATTGCCCCGGATTTGCATTTTGCTTAGTGTGGAGAGACTTACGAGCTTCGACTGACGTCAAGAATTCGACTTGTTTATGTATCGGAAGATCAAATTTTTCTTTGAGTTCAAGTATAAATACATCGATCCGTGCAGACAATGCATTTAATTTTCCAGAAAAGTCTACTGACTCCCCGACGACGATCTCTTGTATCTGCTCATCTTTTACGATACGTTCGAGGTTTTTGAAGGTATCCTTATTATTTAATACGATTTCTTTGGGAAATGCGAGGCGTGCGTCTTCATCGGTGATAGCTATCCCGATCCTTTTCGTACCATAATCTATTCCCAGAATTCTGCCGTGTATCATACGGTCATACTAGCATAAAAATCACTTTTCTGATATGATTTTTTTATGTATATATTAAAAATAGTATTAATAGTAGTATCTATTTGGGCTATTCCATGGAAGATTTATGGTGCATGGCTTGCTGCAAGGCATGAAAATCGAAAGTGGTTTTTGGCGATAATTATACTAAATACGTTGAGTATTTTAGAATTGTATTATATATTCTTTGTACTCAAGAAAACGTGGGTAGATGTAAAGCAAGATTGTAAGGATGGATGGATGCTTTTCAAAAACGAGTTCAAGCAACACAAGGAAGACATCTTGTAGAAACACGGAGGCGTCGCATAGTGGTTTAGTGCACCTGTCTTGAAAACAGGAGTATCGCAAGGTACCGTGAGTTCGAATCTCACCGCCTCCGCTTGAATAAAAACATGGGAAACTATGAACCAAAAACTATAGATGGTAAGTGTGTATTTTGTGAAATTGTCGCAGAAAAAATAGAAGCAAGGTCTTTTTGGGAAGATTCTGAATTTATGGCATTTTTAGCTATAGACCCAAACACGGAAGGGTTTTCTTGCGTTATTCCTAAAAAACATTTCAGTAGTGATATATTAAAAACACCTGATGACGTTCTACAAAGATTTATTATTGCAGCCAAGACAGTTTCCAAAATTTTAGAAAATTACTACGAAGATGTAGGAAGAGTTGGGTTAATAATGGAGGGTACTGGAATCGATCATGCTCACATTAAGCTAGTCCCCTTGCACGGAACAGAAGATTTTAAAAAAGGCACCTGGAGGCAAATTATGAGTGAAAAAGAATTTTGGTTTGATAAATATGAAGGTTGGATGTCATCTGGAAGTGGACCAATGGCAGATGTTGAAAAATTAAAAGAACTCGCACAAAAACTTAAAGAAGTTCAGAAATAGGATTATCCCCCCAACAAGCTGGTTCCAACTGCGTACCAAACTGCCCGCTTGAATAAAAACAGTATACCCTCATGGTATACTGTTTTTATGAATAAGGAGATAAAGACGAAAGTCGTCATTGGATCTAAAAGCCCCGTCAAAGAAGAAGCTGTGAGACGTGGATTTCAAACTTTATTTCCTGAAATTAATTTCGTATTTGAGTGCGTAAAAGCTGATTCAGGTATTAGTGATCAACCTATGTCGAATGACGAGATACGTAGTGGTGCACTCGGTAGAATCAAGCATGCACGTACACTTTCCCCAGATGCTGATTTTTATGTTGGACTCGAAGGTGGAGTCGAGGAAATGTATGGCGATCTATATAACTATGGATGGGTTATTATTGAATCCAAACATAATAAAACCGGTGCTGGAAGAACCTTTTCATTCGCACTTCCACAAAGCATACGGCATTTGATCATACATGAAGGATTAGAACAAAGCCACGCGACCGATAAAATCCTAGCAAAATCTGGCACCAAGACAGGCACGGGCACCATCGGACCTCTCACAAATGACTCCATAACTTATATCGACTGGTATATACCAGCAGTCATAGGTGCCTTGGTTCCCTTCTTAAACAAAGACTTGTATTAAGCTACGACACTAATCTCACTGCCAGCATAGAATTTCTATGTTATATTAATAACATGAAATTAATATCGCTAAACGTTGAATTAAACAGACACACGAAGGCTGTTTTAGAATTTCTCAAAAAAGAAGATCCCGACGTAATTGCGGTCCAAGAGCTCCTCGAAGAGGAGTTTAGTCTATATAAAAAAGAGCTCGGACTTGAGGGAGTATTCCAAGTCTGTCGCTATGTACATAGCTCGAACTATACTGACTCGATCGGCAAGAAAATGGGTGTAGCAATTTTTGCAAAACATATTATCCAATATGGCTCAGATTTTTATATCGGAGAATCAACATTTTTAGATAAGTTTAATACAGCAGACAGCAGAAAAACTGAAGCGGTCCTATGGGTAGATGTTTCGAGTATGGATAATCAAGTGTATAGATTTGTCACTGCTCACCTCCCCGTTACCAAAGACGGAGTCTCGACCCCAGAACAACTTTCAGATCTCGATGCATTATTTACGAAACTTGATACGTTTGGAGAGTTCACCCTCTCTGGTGACATGAATGCTCCTCGTGGCAGAGACACATTTACTCGTCTCACTGAGAAATATCAGGACAATATCCCACCTGAATACAAAACAAGTATTGATCAAAACTTACATAGGGTAAAAAATATTCAGTATATGGTAGATGGATTATTCACTACGCCTTTATATAAAGCGTCAGATGTAAAACTCGTCGACGGACTCAGTGACCACATGGCTATTGTGGCACATATCACTCACGCGTAGCTCTATGCGTTAAATGCTTCTTCGAGGGTTTTAATATCGAACTTTTTCATCTTCATAAATGCTTCAGTCACTCTCTTGATCTGTTCTTTTGTACCTTCTCTCATCATTTTGTTCATAGCAGAAGGTGCCACCTGCCAAGAAAGTCCGTATTTATCTTTGAGCCAGCCACACTGTCCTTCACTTCCACCATCTTTGGTTAAGGCACTCCAATAATAGTCTATCTCCTCCTGAGTATCGCAAGTGATCATAAGCGAGATAGCTTCGTTGAATTTAAACATAGGACCCGCAGTCATCAGGCTGAGCTCTTGCCCCATGATCTCGATCGTTGCCATCTCTACCGCACCAGATGGTGTGTTTTCGAGTTCACCCCCGCTACTTACTTTCATATCTGGAAAAACTGATTTATAAAAACTGATAATTCCCTTCATGTCTGTATCGAACCACAGAAACGGTGTTATTTTTTTCATATATAATTAAAATTATTTTTCTAATAAAACAACTCTCGCTGGTGACCCTTCGATACCTACAAACTTAAGAGGTAAACAACACAACTCATATTCCCCTTCCGATACAAGGGCAAGATCTAATCCTTCTATGATCGGGATATTATTTTGGAGTAGTGCAGTGTGTGGACGCTGATCAGAGCCCCCACGTTTTTTGATAGAAAGAGAATCAATGCCTACTAAAAGCAAAGACAAACGAGCGAGATACTCTGCTGCATCTCCATCGAGATACACACAATCATCATAAAATTCCTTGAAGCCTCGCAATGAATTTTTGGTTTTTAATAAAATTCTTTCTCCTGTTTTTATATTTTTACTTTTAAGAAAATCCAAGGTCACTGCTTCTTCTCCATAACCTGAAAAATCTAAAACTCTACAGGACCCGATAAATATATCGAGCGGCAACTCATCCAAGCTTTTTCCACCAGAGATTGCATGACTCGGTGCATCTATATGTGTCCCCGTATGGGATCCAAATGTTATTGAGGATAAATGTGTCGCATGTTCAGGCATGGCATGATGCACCGAAATAGACAGTGGCACATTCCCTGGATATATACTGGTTTCATTAGTAAGTGGTATGGATATATCTATGATTTTCATATTATGAGTTAAAGTATTTCAGGCTCATCATCCCCCCTTTTGACAGGATGCTGACCAAATTCACCACGCATCGTGGACACGACTTTTCCTTGGTAACTTGGATTTGTTTGAGACATAGTTCGTACATCGAGCGCTGCTTGAATCGCAGGCATACTGATCCCACTCCGCTGCCCTGCCTCGACAGTCCACGCACCTTCACCAGAAGCAGATGCTTTGCCAGAAATTTCATTTAAATCTTTTCCGTATTTTTTCAACCCATCCTGCATCCAAGAAACCAGCCGAGAGGTAATCACACTTCCATGAGAATACACATTAGTCACCTTGAGTAGATCGAGATCGAATTCTTTTGAATGCCTAAGCAGATCAAAACCTTCGGCGATAGATTGCATCATGCCGTATTCGATACCGTTGTGAACCATTTTAACAAAATGCCCTGCGCCAGATCCTCCCACATACCCGTATCCATTCTCTACACAGGTATCTGCAAAAAATCCTGTCTGCTGTACTCTTTGATAGAGTTCCTCTTTACCGCCGACCATCATGCAGGCACCACTGCGTGCGCCGCCTGGTCCACCAGACACCCCGATATCTAAAAATTCGATACCTTGTGCTTCAAGTTCTTTCGCACGTCTCATCGTGTCCTCGTATGGAGAATTCCCCCCATCAATGATGAGGTCACCTTTTTCTAGAAATGGTACAACCTCATGTATCACCGTATCCACGGCTTGGTGTGACACCATGATCCATACTATTTTTGGATGCGATAACTTCATCACTAATTCTTGCACCGTCGACGCACCCACCGCCCCCTTTTCTACTACTTCCCCCACCACATCAGGAGTTCTGTTGTACGCTACGACATTCCAATTCGTTTCAAGTAATCGAAAAACCATATTTTTACCCATCTTACCCAAACCTATGTAGCCTATTTCTTTTTTCATAATATATATTATTGAATATCGTTTGGATCAGTACCAATCGCATATGATACGAGTGGTATCTCTTTCCATATTTCTAAAAGCTCATCTGCTAATCTCCATTGTGACATAATCTCATCCATGCTGACAAACAAAGTGTGGTCAGTAGTACATGCACCTGTATATACATTTACATATGATTCATACATCGTACCTGGTACAGGTTGGATTTTAAATTCTCGCATAGAGCCATCCGTAAAATACATAGTGACCGCGACAGTGGTCGAGGTAATATCTGAATGCATATCGACAAGCCCCTTGCCACCCTCGAGTTCAAACTCACTATCTTGAAACAGCGGATCTTTGGATTTTAAAAAAATACGGAAAAATGTCTCGGTTTGAGAATCTTCTCTCACACCATTACTTGTCAGGTACCCTACGTATTGCCCTTTGGTGATTTTTTTACTGTCATCGATATAGATGTCGCGTAAGGCATGGGCTCGGGCATCACGTACACTCACGCCGTCCACCTCTTTGTATTTCTGCATAAGCACAAGGGCAAGTATTTCAAGCATATGATTTTCACCCACATCACGAAATGCACCAACCCCATCATATGAGGCACCGCGCGAACCGACGAGGTTGCTCTCATTAAAAATTATTTTTACTTTTGCGAGCCCTGTGTGTATCAGAGATCTATATGAAGCATCTTTCTCTAGGGTTTGTGCCATGGCTTGCACTGTTTCCTTTGCAAGATAGTGATCAATATTAAAAATTTGTTCTTCGGAAAGAAAAGAATCGAGAAGCGCACGGAGCCGCAGCGCACTCTGGGTGTCGACTCCAAACGGTTTTTCTATCATGAATCGCACCTGCCCACCGAGATCATGCAACATGGATGCTTTGATATGTGTAAATATCTGCTCATATACGAGTGCCGCAGTAGCCACGTGAAAAATAGTAAGGTGCCCATCTCCGTGTGGTAAGACGCTTTTTAATTTTAAAAAGTCATCCACCTGCAAAAAGTCTCCTTGAAAATATTCAATATGGCTCAGGAATTTTTCGAGAATATCTGCACTCACCTCACCCTTCTTCAAGACCGCATCTCTGGTCATCGATCGAAAATTTTCAGCACTCAAGTCTCTCCGTGCAAACGCAATCACCTTAAAATCTTCCGGTAAGGTATCTCCTTGTGCAAACAACAAGAAAAGCGCCTTGGCAAGCTTGTCTAAATACAGATTGCCGGTCGCTCCAAATATGACGAGTGTGAGTGGATGTTGTATTTTCACCCAAACAGTATAGCAAAAATTTTACACTTCATGTTACCCCGTAGTGAATTTTGGAAATGCACGAAACGCGTAAATTTATTAATTTACCTTTCCAAAATCTACTACCGGGGTTATAATTAATACATGGACAAACTATCGTGGTCTGCACTCGAATACGAAGAGAAAAATCGAAGCAATGATTGGTTTTGGGCACTCGGGATCATTGTCTTCACTATCGCTGCTGCAGCTATTATTTATAATAATTACTTCTTTGCATTTTTAATCGTATTAAGTGGCGCACTCCTCGCCTTCCTCGCGACCAAACCCCCAGAGATGATAGACTACGAACTCAACGAAAAAGGATTCCTCGCACACACGAGCCTCTACCCCTACGAGAACATCAAAGCCTTCTGGGTGCAGAGAGAAACCTTTTCAGATGAAAAGCTCTATCCTATGCTGTTTATCAAATCCGAACGCTTCTTCATGCCTATTATTTTAACCCCAATACACAATGAAATGTCAGAAGAAATCCGAGAATTCCTCCTCGCAAAGAATATTCCCGAAGAAGAAATGAAGGAAACCTTCGCTGAGAAGATCATGGATATCCTGGGTTTTTAAAGTTTAGTAATAATGCAAAGGTAGATTTTTTAACTTAAACTTGCTAATGTAAAAGTACTCCCGCGCCGATGGCGGGGCAAAGCCTCTCGTCGTTCAATGGATAGGACGTAACTTTGCGGAAGTTATGATGTAGGTTCGATTCCTACCGAGAGGACAATATATGTATTTCATTTGGACACTGGACAAAGCAATACGCGAAGCGCACAGGATACGCCAAGAAAATATGGATGTATCTATTTCGTTTTTACCAGTACAAACAAGAGAGAAAAAAGACGTGATACGTAATACAGAGACATACCTGCGCATTATCGATCGGATTAAGTCTGAAAACCTCTCACGCACCGAGATCACCCTTAAGCTACATCAGTTTGGAGTATACAAATACAAAGACTTCATGACAGAAAACGTAGAGAAAGTGGTGGAGTATGCAAGCGCACGTGGGGTTTTCGTCTGGGTAGACATGGAGCGCATGGATACGGTAGATACTACGATAGAACTTTTCAATCAACTCATACAGAAATACAAGAACGTGGGTATCTGCCTACAATCATGCCTCAAAAGGACAGAGAAGGATATGCATACACTCCTTATTAATAGAGTGCCACTGAGGCTCGTCAAAGGTGGATTTTATTATCCATATGATATCAAAGACTGGAGCAAGGTCACCGAGAATTATTCCAACTTGATCGAACATCTCCTTTTAAACAGTGACAGACCCTGTATCGCCACCCACGACCTCGACCTGATCGAGAAAGCAAAAAAAATAATACAAGAGAAAAATATCACAAATGCTGAATTTCATTTCTTCTATGGGGTCAAGAACGACGTCGCAAAACGCCTCGCTGATAACGGATTCACTGCGTGTATCTATATCCCCTTTGGAAATCTCTTCTCATATATGTGGCATGGGTGGTATACCTTTGACAATCTACGTAATCTGCAAAGAATTTTACGTTTTAAAAAAATATTTTAAATATTAATATAAAAGCTACACAAAAAAGACCCCGACAAGGGTCTTTTTTAGACTCTCTCTGAGGGGTTGACTTTTGTCATTTATTGTGATAGAATGTAAGGTAGATAAAGAACTATGGGAACGTAATTTTACGGACCAAAATGTTCTTTAAAATCAAAATATCAGGAGAAAAAAATGAAAACGATTACGGCATTTTTGCTTATTTTCGCAATTTTCTACGGGTCGTTACCTTTGGTTTCGGCTCAAACACAGACCACAACCACTCTACCAGAAGGCTGCACTTCGAAAGAAGGATACAGCCAAAAAAGCGGTATCAAATGTGATACCGTCCCCGAAACCAAAACTGAAACTTTTTCTGAGACAAAAGACTCAGATGAAGCTTCAAAACCCACACCCCTTCCAACGGGTCAATTAGTGGATTATTGGTCTAACAAAGAGGATTGCCTGGCGGCAACGTCAGCACCTTTTTACCATCCTGTCCTGCGCGCAAAAGATTTCCGTCCGATTGACAAAAAGACGGAAAAAATCGTGGGGCATCCTACTGGTGGATGTTTCCAAATGGACTTGCCAGACCGTAAGGTAAGTCCAGGGTGGGTCCGAATTGAGGCTGGGCGTGAGATGGTCATAAACAAACAAACCAGTCAATATGAAAGACTGGCTTGGTGTTTTAATCGTCTTTACGATTTCGCGCCGTTTCCAGCGCAAAAATCATTAAAAGTCACCAACACAACAAATATCACCAATACATATAATGTCTACAAACAGGACATGAAATGTAAAGAGGGTGAAACCAAGGATGGCGTTCATATTCTTGAATGCGGGGGTATCACTGTCGCCATCAAGGATGGCGTTGATGGTCGGGGTTGTCACTGGACTAAAAACGCCGACGACTCATACACAGTCGCTTGTGACGGACAAGAAGGGTCCTTCACAATTAAAAGTGGCAAGAACGGCAAAGATGGGTTCTGTTCCGGGACCCTTTGCAAAATTGTCATAGGCATTGTAGTTGCCGTCGCAGTGATTAGTTTTATTCGCTGCGTTGTGCAAAAAAAATGCGGTGGATTGGTCAAAACGATCATCCAAACCGTTAAGGGTCCAGATGTAGTAACCAACCCTGCAGGTGCAGGGCTTGGTGTGGTCACAAACCCGATTAGCCTTCTATCGGACAAGCCAATGTCCAATAGAAATAACCTTATTTTTTCTCCTGATATTTTAACAGATTCTGGAACTAACTTTACTGAGTTAGCCCTAGAATGATCAAAAAAATGCAGGAGAAATGAGTGCAAGATTTTATTCATTTATTCTCCTGCACTCTCTAAAGTTATGAATTTGCAACAAAAACCGACCCCATGCGTCATACTTTTAGAGAGTGTACCTAAAAGTCACTTTTTATTCACAAAAACATTAATTATTAATAGCCATATAGCTTGACATTCGCAAGCAAATATGATAGAAACAACACATTATGAAAAATATAACAACAGGTTTTAAAAAAGGTTTTCTAGCACTCAGCGCGATCGCGCTTGTTGGTGCTTTTATTTTATCAGCATTATCAGCTAATGTCGCAAGTGCACAGACAGCGGTACCTTCTTGTACCTCTGCTACCCTAAACGGTAGTGTCACACCAAACGGTGCAGCTACACAAGTATGGTTTGAATGGGGTGTTGGTAGTTCACTATCAAATACAACTTCAAAACAAACATTCTCAACTAATTCAAGTTTCTCACAATTAGTAACTGGTCTTACTGAGAATACAACATACTCATTCCGTGCAATGGCTGCGAACGTAAATGGTACTGCAACTGGTCAGACATTAACTTTCAAAACAAATAATTGTACTCCT
>CAZUCZ010000007.1:27413-36636 GCA_964618925.1 uncultured Candidatus Saccharibacteria bacterium
AAATGGTACTGCAACTGGTCAGACATTAACTTTCAAAACAAATAATTGTACTCCTCCTCCAGTGCAGACTTGCCAAGACCACGCTGCTACAAACTACGGTGGAACACTTCCATGTAAGTACGCCCCACAAACTTGTCAGGATACAAGGGCTACAAACTACGGTGGTACACTTCCATGTAAGTACGCCCCACAAACATGTCAGGACTACAAAGCAAATAACTACCGAGTTTCTTACCCATGTACATATACCGTAAAGGCTCCTGTCGTTACACTCACTGCAGACAATGAAAACGTTGCATACAACGGTACTACAACAGTACGTTGGACATCACAAAATGCGACTGCATGTTTTGCAAATGCTGGTACAAATGGTTGGACAGGTGGACGTGCGCTCTCAGGTAATTTCTATACAGGTGCATTAACATCAAGTACTACATACAACATCACATGTACAAATACGACTGGTTCTGACAGTAAATCAGTAACGGTAAACGTTGCAGCACAAGCTCCAAACCCTACCGTAAGTCTTACTGCAGATAATACAAACGTATCATATGGCGGTTCTACTACAGTACGCTGGTCATCACAAAATGCGACTACCTGTTTTGCTGCAAATGGCTCAAATGGTTGGGCAGGCAGTAAATACACATCAGGTGGATTCAGTACTGGTGCACTTACTACGAGCATGACATACAACATCACATGTAATGGTGCAACTGGTACAACTCCAGCAAACGATACTGTAACAATCACAGTAAATCCAAAAGTATACCAAGATCCTACTGTTACATTATTTGCAGACGATTTTGATCTTTCTTACGGTGGTTCTACTAACGTACATTGGACATCACAAAATGCGACATCTTGTGTTGCATCTGCAGGTGTAAACGGTTGGGCAAATCCAAAAGAGCTATCTGGTATCTTCTACACAGGAAACCTCACAAGTACAACAAGCTACATCATCACATGTAAAAATGCAGCAGGTAAAATGGTAAGTTCTGCTATAAAAATAAACGTAAGTGGTCAAACAGCTCCAACAGTAAGTCTCTTCTCTGATAAATCAAACGTACCTTACAACGGAAACACAAACATCCGCTGGACTTCAGAAAACGCGACTTCATGTGTCGGAGATGGTGGTGCAAATGGTTGGACAAACCCTAAAGCACTCTCTGGTATCTTCTACACAGGTGCGCTTACAACTGATACTACATACAACATCACATGTAGAAACGCAGCAGGTCAGACAGCAGTCGCATCAGAAACAGTCAGTGTCGGCGCCCTCATGATCGCTGACCCAGTCGTAGATATCTTCGCAGATGACACAAACGTTATCCACGGTGGTTCTACAAACGTTCGCTGGAATTCTGAAAACGCGACTTCATGTACAGCAAACGGTGGCAGTAATGGTTGGGCAAACTCAAAGACACTTTCAGGTATCTTCTACACTGGTCCACTAACAATGACTACTACATACAACATCACATGTAAAAATGCAGCAGGTAAAATGGTAAGTGGTTCAGTAAAAGTAAATGTAGATGGCATGGTGGGTTCAAATCCTACAGTCACTCTATATGCTGACAATACCAACCTTGCGTCAGGTGGATACACAAACGTACACTGGAATTCTACTAATGCAGTATCTTGTTTCGCAAACGCAGGCTCAAATGGCTGGACTGGAAACAAAGGTCTCTCTGGTATCTTCTACACAGGTGCGCTTACAACTGATACTACATACAACATCACATGTAATGGTTCATCTGGAGCGACTGCAAGTGCTTCAGCCACAGTATTCGTACAATCCCCTCTCCCAACAGTAAATATCTATGCAAATCCAAACCTTGTCGTTCTCGGCAATACAACTAATCTGTCATGGACTTCTCGTAATGCAACATCATGTTTTGCGACTGATGGCACAAACACATGGTACGGATCAAAGAATCTAATGGGATCTTTCGTAACTGGACCAATCACTACTGCAACTACATTCGGTATTACCTGCAGCAATGGTACGGGTTCAACGAGTGATTCAGTGGTCGTGAATATCAAGCCAAAAATTACAGTTATAACATTATAAAATAAAGATTTTACTTAGATTGACAAATATAAGTAAATATGATATAATACAACAATGAAAACAACACTAAAAATCTTTATAGTCAGTCTTGTGGTCTTTGCTTCAGTTTTTGCAAATGTTGGTAAAGTTTCTGCGCAAACTTTCACCACGACTTGTACTGGCGGCACGAGCACAACAACAATCAATGGTAGAGTTCTCCTAAACGGCAGCTCTAGCGCGAGTGTGTGGTTCGAATGGGGTCCTACGACTTCTCTCGGCAGCACAACTGCACACCAAACTTTTTACTCAGACTCAAACTTCTCACAACAAGTATACGGTGTACGTGAGAACAGTACATACTACTACCGTGCAATGGGTTCAAATGATTCTGGAACAGAAACAGGTGACATCCATACATTTAGTACACAATGTTCTAACGTAGGACCAACAGTATCTATCTCCGCAAGTCCTTCAACTGTAAAATCTAAAGGTACAAGTACAGTAACTTGGACTTCTCAGAATGCAACTTCATGTGTTGCAAACGGTGGCACAAACGGCTGGTCTGGAAACAAAAACCTCTCAGGTTCTTTCTACACAGGTGCACTCACTAACGACACGACATACAGTATTACCTGTACAAATAGTTCAGGTTCTTCATCTGACTCAACTACGATCACTGTCGGCAGTGGTACAGTACCTACAGTGGACATCCGAGCTGATGATTTAAACATTGACTCAGGCGACACTACAAATATCCGCTGGACTTCAGACAATGCTGATACCTGTCGAGCAAGTGGTGGTAGAAACAACTGGTCTGGTAGTAAAAACACTTCTGGAACTTTCTACACAGGTGCACTTCGCACTGATACAACATACGAAATCACATGTACAAACGACGCTGGTTCAGACACTGATTCAGTAACCGTACGTGTAGATGATAACAACAACACACCTTCTGTAACGATCTACGCGAATCCTTCAAGTGTAATCTACAATGGTACCAGTACCATTACCTGGACATCTGACAACGCGACTTCATGTACAGCAAATGGTGGAGTAAATGGTTGGTCTGGTAGTAAAAACCTTTCTGGTTCTTTCTACACAGGCAACCTCACATACGCTACAACCTTTAGTATCACATGTAGAAACAGTAGTGGTAGTGCGGTTGACTCTACAACTGTTTCTGTAAACAGTGTCCAAGTTAACAATCAGCCATCAGTATCGATCTATGCTGACAGTACAAACCTTGCTTTCAATGGTGCTACAACAATACGTTGGGCAACAACAAATGCGACTGCATGTAACGCATCAAGTGGTTCTGTTGGTTGGGCAGGTCCAAAATCTATCGGACCAGGAGCATTCTACACAGGATCTTTGAGCGGTACACGAACATACACCATCACCTGTACAAACGATACTGGCTCTGCAACTGACTTTGTAACTGTAAACGTACGTGGACAAGTGATTGGCGTAACAAATGTAAGACCACAACCTACTTCTATGGTGCTTATTACATCTTCTGTAGATCGTAATAGACCTATCGTTCCTACGCTCGATAACACAAACCCATGTCCTGGAGATGAGATAAATTACAGTCTTACATACCAAAACATTGGAAATGCATCTATCAGTAATCTCGTACTACGAATAGATCTGCCACTCGAAGTAGACTATATGACTTCAACTCCTGGTAATCCAAACATTTCTGGCAACACGCTTATCTTTAACCTAGGAACATTAAAAGCAAATGGTTCAGGTACGGTCACAGTACATGTACGTCTAAAGAACAACGTATATGCTGGTACACCCCTTAACTTCCCTGCGGTCTTATCCTATGTTGATCCTTCAGGATACCCACAATCAGTAAATGCAAACGTATCTGCAAACGTATGTAGTGCAGCATTACAACCAGCATCAACAGTAGTGGCTGATCCAAGTATCTCACTCGGTGCAAATGTATTCGGCGCTGGCTTCCTTCCTACGACTATCCTCGGTTGGTTGCTCCTCTTGATACTCCTCCTTGTGTTAATACTTCTTATCCGCTATCTACTCGCTGAGACAAGACAAAAGAGAACAGTGGTAATGGTAGATCAATTTGGAAACGAACGCACAACGACAACAAGTACAAACATACACTAATACCAATAAGAGAAACATAAAAATACAGCATAAAAAATGCTGTATTTTTATGTTATACTGACACCACCATGACACACACAACACCAGAGAAAGAAAACACATATCCCATGCGGATCAATAAATATCTCGCTCTGAAGAAGATCTCAACACGAAGAGGTGCAGATGAACTCGTGGCAGGTAAAAAAGTTTTTATTAATGGCAAACTCGCCGTACTCGGATCAAAGGTACACGAAACCGACACAGTAGAAGTAAAACAAAAAAAGGGTGAAGAAAAGACATATGTGTATTATGCGTACAATAAACCCATAGGTGTAGAGACTGCTTCGCCAAAAGAGGGACTATTCCCCCTCGGTCGTCTCGACAAAGCTTCACATGGACTTCTCATCCTCACCAACGATGGACGGATCACTGACCAACTCCTTTCACCAAAATACTTTCACGAAAAAGAATACGTGGTAAAAACCAAAGAAAAACTGAGGGGTAGTTTTAAAGATAAAATGGAAGCAGGGGTAAATATCGAAGGATATAAAACAAAACCATGTAAAGTAAAAATTGTGAATGACTTTACATTTCGAGTCATACTTACCGAAGGTAAAAAGCACCAGATCAGACGCATGTGCGCTGCCCTCTTCCAAGAAGTTGCTGACCTCAAACGCGAACGAATCATGAACATTAAACTCGGCACTTTAAAACCAAAAGGTTTACGAGAAATAAAAGGAAAAGAACTTTCTACTTTTCTAGATCAAGTACTTCATCAATCCTAATCTGCTCTACGAATTCAGGTACGTGGGAAACCATAATCATAGCGCCTTTGTATTCATCGAGTGCCTTGGCTATCACCGGTAAGTGGCGGAAGTTGATATGGTTCGTCGGCTCGTCGAGGATGAGAAGCCCTGGTTTCTGTAGCACGAGTCGTGCAAAGGCGACGAGTCCTTTTTGTCCTTCAGACAGGTCTCCGATTTTTGTTCGAATAAATTCTCCGGTAATCAAAAACCCTGCAGCTACTGAGCGCATATGTTCTTCGTCGAGCCTATCGCCACCGAGAGCCATAGCTTCAGCCAAAGATGCATATACAGTGTCATTAAAATTAAGTGTAGAAAAATCCTGTCGGTAGTAACCGATGCGGATTCCCTCTCGGACCTTTTCTCCTTCAGCATGACCAGAGGCAAGTCTCTCGAGCAGTGTTGTCTTACCGATACCATTTGGACCTTGTAATAACAGATGCGTATTTTTATTTAAACTTACGGCAGCTTTGTGTTTTACTATTTTCCCATTCTTCATCGTGGTGAATGAAGTTATTTTCAGAATTTCTCCGATGAGGTCTGGCTGAGATGGAATAGTGAATGGTCGGATCGCTTTGTCTTCTTTGCGCACTTCGACTATCTCTTCTTCGAGTTCTTCAGCTTTTTCACGCATACGTTTTGCAACGAGGCGTAGTCGTCCGCCCTTATAGGCGAATACATTTGCTTGATCTTTTTTGGCTTGGATTTCTTTTTGGAGCTGGGCGTTTTTCATATTTTCCTTTTCCACTCGCGCGGTGATGTCTTTGACGACATTGAAATAGTTACCCACGTACTGCTCGATGTGTTTGGTATATACATCGAGATAGAGCACTCCTTCGGTAAATGCATTTAGGAATTCTGCATCGTGAGAAATAACGAGGACTGTCTTTTTATACGCCACGAGGAACCGTGTGAGGTGTGCTATCCCCGCTTTGTCGAGGTTGTTGGTCGGCTCATCGAGAAGTAACAGATCTGGATCTTGGATAAGTGCTGAAGCGAGGAGGAGACGTGCCTGCTGCCCACCAGAAAAAGTCCGGATCGTGCGGTCATGCAATTTTTCATGTCCTTTGAGGTTTACTACTTCGAGAACTTCGTCAATTTTTGGGTCAATATCATAGACCTTCGTGGTAAAACATTTTTCGAAGAATTCTCGTACAGTCAGATCGAGCTCGTTTTGAGGAATGACTTGCCTAGAGAGTGCGATACTCACCCCATTCATTACGTTTATGATGCCAGATTCGGGCTTGCTCGCACCAGTGATAAGACCAAATATAGTGCTCTTACCTGCCCCATTTTGCCCCATGAGAGCGAATTTGACCCCACGACGTATCGTGAATGATACCTCCTCTAAAATGTGCCTATTTACGCCCCATTCGAAGGAGACTTTGTCGAATCTGATGATGGTTTCGCCTGTTTGTTGTTTACTTTTAGCTTCTTTTGCCATTGTTTTAGATTAGCTTATTTGACCCAAAATAGCGAGCAAGGAAATACTTGTTTGACATTGTAGGTATTTTTATGATATACTAAACAAACAAAATAGGTAGGAGAAGAGTAATATAGCGTCGATTTCTTGAGATGACCCAATTTGTATTTAATAATCTAAACATAAAATCAATGACTGGTACAATAAAAAGACTCACTGATAAAGGTTTCGGCTTCATAACAGCTGAAGGGCTTGATAAGGATTTATTCTTTCACAGCAATTCACTCGTTGGCGTAACTTTTGACGAGCTTCGTGAAGGTGATACTCTCTCTTTCGAGACAGAAGAATCACCAAAAGGATTGAATGCTACAAACGTACAACGCGCGTAATATTCCATCAATTAAAAAACCCCGCTTCTGCGGGGTTTTTTAATTTGTATAAAAATTTTTATTCTTCTTCTTGAACAAAAGGTTCCCCTTTTGCCCATTTTTTAAATGTATCGTAGTCTGTCTGTCCACAGATAAATTTCTCTGTTTGTGTATTGTAGAAAAAAGGTACTCCGCCACACATGTCTTTATCGAGGTCGAGAAGTTTCTTTTCATTTTCTTTGTTATGCCAGACCTCAAAGCTGTCTATCTCTATCCCCTCTTCTTTTTTTAAGCGATCCACGAGCTCACGCATACTGATGCAGTGAGGGCATTCTGTTCCATAAAATTCGAGTAAATGTGACATATTTATTTAGTGATACGAGCGAGACGAGACTTCTTGCGAGCAGCGTTGTTCTTCTTGATAACGCCCTTTCCTGCTGCTTTATCGATAGCTTGGAATGCAGTAGGAAGCATCTTTGATGCTGCTGCCTTGTCTGTCTTAGAAGTTTTCTCGATTTTCTTGATTATCTCCTTCATGACTTTCTTCTTTTGGTCGTTGAAGGCTTTCTTGCGAAGAGAACCTCGAACTGCTTTTTTAGCTGATTTTGTTATTGGCATATAGGTATACTATACCAAAAATCCTGAAAAACACAAGCTTTGCGGCTATCCGCCTAAAAATAGAAAAACCGCCCAAAATTGAGCGGTTTTTTCTCAATCACTTGGACGGTTATTAAACTCAAATTAAAGTTTTTCTCTAATAAGAGGAATTGATATGTTATCTGTGATGGTTTCATTGGCAAACAACTTTTCGGGAGCTATTACATATTCTCTCCCTAAATATCTACTCTGAAGTGAATATGCAGGAATAACAGTTCTTTTGTTTTTATCCACAAACGCATCTTGAATTAGTAAAATTTTACTTTTGCCTTTTGAAATTTTTAAAAAAAGTTCTGGTGTATCAATCCACAATACATGCCCAAAACCAAAAGACCTTCTAAAATTACCGTTACCAACAGCAAAAAAATCGCCTAATAAAGAGTGGACAGGTATCCAGCTACTAGAATTTTGTAACGGGTGGATAAATTCCTCAATATCATTTAATGAAAAATTCATAGAACCATGATTAGGAATGTTTGAACGATAAAAATAATCGAATTGCCAATTTTTAAGTAAGTCCCCAATTTTTCTGAATTGCTGAGAAATGGGAAAAGTAATTTCTTGATCCATCAATCTTAATCTCCTTTAAATAACAAATTTAGTCACACAGCAAAAAGCCCTGTGTGATCCGTATAAGGTTATACCTAATTTTGATAAAAAAGTAAAGAACGCAGTGAAAAATATTTATTGGTATACTGTACATATGATCGGCAGCATACGAGGAACCATAGTTCTAAAAACAGATAAGTTTTTGATAGTCGAAGCCTCCGGTGTCGGCTATAAGGTCGCTATATCCCCCGACACGCTTTCTCAAGCTCGAACCCTAAACCAGAGCAAGCACGGTTCGGGGCAAGAAGTAGGCGAGGATATTTTCCTCTTTATCCATACCCACGTTCGTGAAGACTCCTTTGATTTATATGGATTCCTCGAATACAGAGAACTCGAGTTTTTCCAAATGCTTTTAAATGTATCTGGTATCGGACCCAAGGGCGCCCTCGGAATCCTCGGCATTGCGACCATAGAGACGCTGAGCAGAGCCATCGGCGCCGGAGACACCAGCTACCTGACAAAGATCTCTGGCATCGGCAAAAAAACTGCTGAAAAGATAGTCATAGAACTACGCGATAAAATGAAAGATATGATGCATGATAGTGGTGGTGAACACTCACTCCAGGGCGAGATGGATGCCCTCGAAGCCCTCAAAACTCTCGGCTATTCAGAACGTGAAGCACGCGAGGCACTTAAAAACGTGACCCCTGATGCTGATATAAATACTAAGATCCGTGAAGCACTTAAAGTATTAGGTGGTAAATAAAATATAAAATTTAGAAAGCCTTGCGCAGGAGATTAGAAAATAAATGAGGTAATCCGAATATTATTTTCTTGATCGACGAGCAGTTCGCTGGCGAAGCTTCGCCAGATAGATTGCTTTATAAATTTTGATATTTTATTTACCCGTCGGGAAAAAATAATTTTTAATACCAGTGCTCGTGAGGCTCGCCATGCTTGTGTATGCTGCATCGCGAGCTTTTTTAGTTTTAAATCTATAGATATATCCATACTCGACGAGGATTGAACGCACGCTCGCCTCGAGTGTGCCGTTCGAGCCAAGGGCGATGAGGGATTGATCAGGAATAAGCCCTCCCTTCTCCTTTTCATAGGTGCTCGTCATGTATTTTTTATGGAGCTGGTTAAAGACGCTCTGTGCAAGGTCTGTGCTGCCTTGTGCATTCACCATTTGCCCTTCAGGCATGTAGATAGCAAAGCCTTTATGAATGCCAACAGTCCAAGGTGTCTTCCT
>CAZUCZ010000007.1:36646-37781 GCA_964618925.1 uncultured Candidatus Saccharibacteria bacterium
CCTCGGATAGTCATTGAAATGCACGTGGATGACCGCATCCATCTTGTGCTCATCTGCCCATTTATTAATACCATAGAGTTTTATGGCGACTTCTTCGCTCGCGTTATTATGAGGTGCATTTTCTTTTTGAATAAAATCCCCACTTTCTATGTCTGCCTGTCTTTCTTTTTTTGCATTTTCTTTGAAAGCAATAATAGCGTCTCTGTTGTTGTTTAGATACTCGTCAAATTCTTTGGTATACCCTCCTATCTTCCTCGTAATATGCACCTCAAATCGCTTGTCTTTCTTCAGGGTGTTATATATTCGCGTTGCCAGGTTGAGGTTCATGTCTGCTTCCTTTGTAGTACCATACTGCGCACCCCAGACGTCGTTGTCATGCCCTGGCACGATGAGTATCTTGATCGGCGTAGCCGCATGTAAAAACCCTGTTGGAATACAGAGTGCGAGAAAAAATAAAGTTGTTAATAAAAGTTTCTTCATATAGTATGATGATACCATGCCAGAGCTCCCAGAAGTAGAAAACTTAAGAATGGGGCTGTCCCGAGTGATCACGGGGCAGAAAATAATCCATGTAGAAATCAAGAAACCAAAGCTTGTGTCGGGTAAAGGCACCAAGCGTACAATTTCTAAACAAAAAGAGCGTGAGTTTATCAAAGGAATTACTGGCGAGCGGTTCCTCTCTATAGCGAGACGTGCGAAGAACCTTATCTTTACATTGAGTCATGGGAAAATCCTCCTAGTCCATCTCAAGATGTCCGGGCAATTTGTATATAAACCAAATAAATTATCAAGCAGCTCGAAAATAATAAGTGGTGGGCATCCGATAGAGCTTTCAGAAACTGAGCTTCCAAATAAACATTCACATATCATATTTGAACTCGAAAAAGGAAATTTATTTTACAATGATACACGAATGTTTGGATATCTGTTGTATCACAAAGACGCAAAAACATTTGCAGATGAAAAACATTTCGAATCACTTGGAGTAGAGCCTCTCTCCCCCAAGTTCACTGCAACATATTTCAAACAAGAACTGAAAAAATACAAAGGTAAAATAAAAGCTGTGCTGATGGATCAAAAGATAGTTACTGGTCTTGGTAATATTTATGCTGATGAGAGCCTCTTTGAATCGCGC
>CAZUCZ010000008.1:0-36614 GCA_964618925.1 uncultured Candidatus Saccharibacteria bacterium
TGCTTCAGCTTGTGCTTCGTCGAGTAGAGGCACATAGACTGCCATCTGGTCTCCGTCGAAGTCAGCGTTGAACGCTTCACAGACGACAGGGTGTACCTGGATCGCATTTCCTTCGATCAAAATAGGATTGAAAGCTTGGATACCAAGACGGTGCAATGTCGGTGCACGGTTGAGTAATACATATTTTCCTTGAATAATTTCTTCGAGAATTGCCCAGATAATACCATCACGTTCTTCGATGAGCTTGTTCGCTCCTCGAATATTAAATGCGAGTTCAGCTTGAAGAATCTTTGAGATCACGAATGGTCGGAACAACTCAAGTGCCATGTGTTTTGGAAGACCACATTGGTTAAGGTTAAGCTGTGGACCCACCACAATCACCGAACGTCCTGAGTAGTCTACGCGCTTACCGAGCAAGTTCTGACGGAAGAGACCTTGTTTTGATTTCAAGTTATCAGAGAGAGACTTGAGTGGGCGACGTTGTGATTGACTCATCGCAGTCGAATCATTCTGCTTAGCGATAGAGTTATCGATCAGTGCGTCGACTGCTTCTTGGATGATTCTTTTTTCGTTACGCAAGATCACATCAGGCGCATTGATTTCTTTTAGTTTTTTCAAACGATTGTTTCGATTGATGACACGACGATACAAGTCGTTCAGATCTGAAGTCGCATGACGTCCACCATCGAGTGCAACCATCGGACGTAATACTGGTGGGATGACCGGGATCATAGTGAGGAACATCCATTCAGGACGAATGTTCGCATAGATCATCGCACGAATAAGAGATAGTCTCTTTTGTAATTTTTCTTTCTCAGCGACACTCGCCTTCTCTACCATGGCTTCGGTGTGAGCTTTGAGTTTGTTGAGGTCAAGGTTTTTGAATATAGAGTAGATAGCTTCTGCTCCGATGTTTGCCTCAAAACATGTTCCGTATTTAAGAGAATAGTGATGGAAAGAAATTTCATTCAATACCTTACCTTCGTATATTTCAGTAATTTCTTTTTTGGTTACAGAGAGCAAGCTCTTCAACTTTTCTTTTGTTTCTTCATCGCTAGAATTTTTTAACTTAGATTTGTATTCCTTTTCTAGGTTTTCGATGATCGTTTGCTTTTCCTCTTCGTGGACCTTGGTGATGATATAGCCTGCGAAATAAATAACCTTCTCGAGATCAGATACAGAGATATTAAGAAGGATACTCATACGAGATGGTACTCCACGCAAGAACCAGATATGAGACACAGGGGTCGCGAGTTCGATGTGACCCATGCGTTCACGACGCACAATAGAGCGAGTAACTTCAACTCCACATTTTTCACAGATAATATCTTTGTAACGAATACGTCGGTATTTTCCACAGTAACATTCGTAGTCTTTTTCTGGTCCGAAAATTTTCTCATCGAAAAGTCCACCACGCTCACTGCGTCCTGTTCGATAGTTAATGGTTTCTGGTTTTGTGACTTCTCCAAAAGACCATTCTTGGATTTGCTCAGGGCTAGCAAGCCGGAGAGCGATTTGATCAAATTCAGTTGTGTTTAATGTTTTCATATATTTTTTATGTTTATATTAGATAAATTATTTAGTGTCCTTGTTGTCTTTCATCAAGTTTACGTCGAGTGCAAGTCCACGTAAATAATTTAATAGCACATTAAACGATGCGGGAGCGTTTGGTGGTCTGATCGTTTCATTTTTAATAATAGAATCAAATGTAGCGGAACGTCCTACGATGTCGTCAGATTTAATCGTCAGCATTTCACGGAGTGTGTATGCCGCACCATAACCTTCGAGTGCCCAGACTTCCATTTCTCCGAATCTCTGTCCTCCACCTTGTGCCTTACCTCCGAGTGGCTGTTGAGTGATAAGACTGTAGGGACCAATCGAACGCATGTGGATCTTGTCTTCTACCATGTGGTGCAGCTTGAGCATATACATGTATCCGACAGCGACATCTTGTTTGAATGCTTCACCAGTGCGTCCATCATAGAGTTTTAATTTTCCGTTTTCTGGAAGACCAGCTTTGACTAATTCAGATTGAATTTCAGATTGTTTTGCTCCGAGGAATGGAGGTGTGATCGCTTGATAGCCGAGTGTGTGTGCTGCCAAACCAAGGTGCATTTCCAAAATCTGTCCCAAGTTCATACGAGAAGGCACACCGAGTGGTGACAAGATAATATCGATAGGCTTACCGTCTGCAGTGTATGGCATATCTTCTTCTGGAAGAATGGTAGAGATAACACCTTTGTTTCCGTGTCTTCCTGAGAGTTTGTCTCCGATAGAGATATTTCGAATTTGTGCAACTTCAATGACGATCTTCTTTATGATACCTGCCTCGAGGGTGTGTCCGAGATCTCGAGAGAATATCTTCACACCGATGATGCGTCCGCGCTTGCCGTGTTCCATGCGGAGTGATGTGTCTTTAACATCACGAGCCTTTTCAGCAAAGATACTTCGAAGAAGTCTTTCTTCTGGTGTAAGCTCGGTCTCACCTTTTGGTGTAATCTTTCCTACAAGGATATCGTTTTCACGAACTTCTGCTCCGACACGCACCACGCCGTCTTCATCCAAATCTTTGAGTTTGAGTTCACCGATGTTTGGAATATCGCGAGTTGTAATCTCGGGTCCAAGCTTTGTATCACGAACCACACAGGTGAATTCTTCGAGATAGATACTGGTAAATTTACTCTTCTTCACGAGTCTTTCAGAGATAATGATCGCATCTTCGTAGTTTGATCCAGACCATGAAAGAAACGCCACGAAAATATTTTGTCCGATTGAGATCTGTCCATCTACGGTACTACTTGTATCTACGAGCACATCACCCTTTTTAACCTTATCACCCACATTTACTGCAGGGCGTTGATGAAATACAGAGAAGTTGTTGTTTCTCATGAAGTTTACGAGATCATATGTTTTTTTCTTGTCTGATTTACCAGTAACGATAACTTTCTTTGCATCGACATATGACACAACACCGTCTTCTTCGGAGAGGATAAGTCTACCAGAGTATTGTGATGCAAGACTCTCTACGCCAGTAGCGACGAGTGGAGCTTCGGGGAGGACACAAGGCACAGCTTGTTTCTGCATGTTACTTCCCATGAGTGCTCTGTTCGCATCGTTGTGTTCCAAGAATGGAATAAGTGATGTCGCAATAGAGAATGCTTGGTTTGCAGCCACGTCGATAAAGTCCACTTCGGATGTTGGGATGGTACCTGGTTCTGTTTTTACTCTCGCTTCTACTCTCTCGCCGACGATTTTGCCGTTTTCATCATATGGAATACCAGCATGCGCGATGTTATACTTCTCTTCTTCGAGTGCATTTAAATATTGTACTTCACCTGTGATCTTGCCATTTTTTACCTTGATATATGGAGTTTCGATAATGCCGAATTCATTGATCTTTGCATAGGTAGACAAGTGAAGGATCAGACCGATGTTTGGACCTTCAGGTGTGTGGATCGGACATACGCGACCATAGTGAGATGGGTGCACGTCACGGACTTCGAGTCCGGCGCGTTCACGAGTGAGTCCACCTGGCCCGAGTGCTGAGAGAATACGAAGGTGTTCGATCTCCGTGATCACGTTTTCTTGACCCATGAATTGTGAGAGTTGGTTTGTAGTGAAGAATTCTTTGATACGAGCTTGGAGTGGGCGTTGGTTGATGATCGCGATCGGCATCGCAGTGTCGACGTCGATGATAGACATACGATCTTGGATATTTCTCTTGATCTGCATCATACCCGTGCGGACTTTTTGTTGGAGTATTTCTCCGACGAGACGTACGCGACGTTGACCCAAGTGATCGATGTCGTCTGTTTGTGCGCCTGGAGTGTTATTGAGAGTGATGATGTGTTTTACTACAGTGACGAGGTCTTCTTTGGAGATAGTTCGGCGATCCATCTCTTTGTCATCCATAGGTTTATCGAAACGTTGATTGAATCTAAAACGTCCCACTGGAGAGAGGTCATAACGGTCTTTTGTGAAAAGAGAATTGATGAATTCTTTAGCGTTATCTGCCGTCGCCATATCTCCGTCACGAAGACGTTTGTATATCTCTATATATGAATCATTTAAATTCTTTGCAGTATCTTTTGCGAGGCAAGCCTTGAGTGCTTCGATAATCACTGGATCTCCACTGAATGCTTTTTCGATCGCTTCATTCGTCTCATAGCCAAGAACCCGTAGCAATGTTGTTACAGGGAATTTTCTCTTTTTATCGATACGGACATAGATGCCGCCGTCTGATTCAGATTCTATTTCGATCCACACCCCACGAGCTGGGATGATCTTTGCGCCGAAATATTTATTACCTTTTGTTTCAGAACCGGTGAAGAATACTCCGAAACTTCGAGCGAGCTGTGGTACGATCACACGTTCTACTCCGTTGATGATAAATGTACCATGAGGAGTCATGAGTGGAAGTTCAGACATGAAAATCTCCTGCTCTTTCACCGTACCTAAAATTTTATTTGTAAGCTTAACACGCGCCTTAAGCGTACCTATGAAAGATAGTTTATTTATCTTTGCATAGCTTTCATCGTATTTACACTCTTCCAAAGAAAAAGACGTGAAGTCGAGTTGAAACTTCTTTGTAGAGTAATCATTGATAGGAGAAAATTCTTTAAAAACTTCAGCGATACCTGTCTCCACGAGCCATTTGAAACTTTTCAATTGAGCTTCGATAAGATCTGGAAACGGAATAAGTGGATTCTTGTGTCTAGAGAAATACTTCTTTGGACGCTTTGTTTCTTTTTGCATGATTATTTTTTTATCTAAATGAGATAAAAAAACGAAAGAAAAACAGATGAAAAATGCTTTTCTTTAGCTTTTTAAACCCTATTTAGAATGATTAAGTGAAAACCCTAATAATATAAACGTTTATAAACAAAAGGATTGCATCCAAAACTCAATCAGTGAATCAAATATAGTATACTTATTTATAGCTTTTTGTCAAATTTAGCCTTGTGGATTCGTGCTTTTTTTGGTTTTCTCTTTCCACTCGTCTATCCTGAACCAAAGCAAAGCTTGGTACGGGACAAGTCTTTTTATTTTTTATTCCTATTTTTCCAATTTTCAATAAGTTTATGATTACCAGACAAAAGTACTTTTGGAACTTTATAATTTTTGCCACCATACTTTAATATTTCTGGGCGCGTATAGACTTCGCTCGTAGATACACGCTCTTCTTCGAGAGATTCATAAGTACCCAAAACTCCTGGCACCTGACGAGAAATAGAATCGATGAGTATCATCGCAGGCAGCTCGCCACCGGTGAGTACATAATCCCCTATTGAGATTTCTTCAGCCTTCAAGATTTTCTGCACCCGGGCATCGATGCCTTCATAGCGTCCAGAAATCATAATAATGTCTGTATACTTTTTTGCAGTAGTTTTTGCATATGATGTAGTGAACTTTTTCCCAGCTGTAGAAAATAAAATTACTTTAATCTTGGAGCTGGTCGGAAGTTTTCTGAATGGTCTGGCTGGGGTTGGGGACCCAGAGATCCGAGGACCTGAAGAAAATTTCTGAGCAGCGGAAAGAGCTTTATTAAATGCCTTTAAGAAAAATTCTGGTCGAAGCACCATCCCAGGACCGCCTCCATATGGACGCCCATCGACGTGCTCTTTTGGTTTACAAAAATCTATCGGATTGTAAAATTTTATAGATATTTTCTTTGCTTTGATCGCTCGCCCTAAAATAGACTCTCTCAAATAAGAGTCGAACATTTCGGGAAAGATTGTAATGATATGAAAACGCATAATTTTGTTTATATGTCATTTATAGCACAGATTTATCATATATAAAATGAGAAAAGCGCCGAAGTTCCTGTGGTCTCCGGCGCCCTGTCTTGATGTTTTGAGGACTAAATAATTTCCTCTTTTTTTTCCTGGTCACCTAGATCAGGAGAAATTTCTCTTATGGTTTCAGAATCAGAAGTGTTTAATTTCCTATCTGAGAAAATGGGAATTAAATTCAATAATTTATCCCAAAAAGTTACAACGACAGCTATGATTATTGCCATCGCCAAATATGCGATAACGCTCCGAGCGCTGTCTGCACTTTTGAGAAATCTCCGCCAGACTTCCCTATAATAGTTTTTTGTTGCAACAAAAAACAAAGTGTCAAGACATCTGACGAACAAAGGAACAAATAATAATGCTAGGAAAAAACTAACATTAAATGATTTGATCTGACTCCATTTGCCATAAAACGCCGTCGTATAACCCAGAACCAAAGCATATCCAATTAGCTTGATCAACCAATCAACGGTCTCTCTTCGGTCATAAAGACTATAGAAATGACCTTGTTCTATGAGAAAGCTAAACTGACTGAACACCAACGAAATCATAATAATAATTAAAAACTTCTTTAACAACATAACTTCTCCTTTTGAAAAGCTCAATAAATTGAGCGGACTAGTACCTATATGTAGGTATATCACAAAAACAAAAAACACTCTATCGCTAGAGTGTTTTTTGTTTTATGTATATTTTTTAGATTCCTTTTAAGTCTTCCATTGCTTGGTCAACTGTTTTGAATGAAGTCTGTGCTGTAGTTGGTCCACCTGAAGACATCGCATGTGAAGGTTCTGGTCGTGCACCACCTTCTGGTTCGTTGATCTTTAGGTTTACACGAGCATTGTTCTTCATACCGATGATACGGAGTAGTGTACGGATAGCTTTTGCTGTGTTACCCATGCGTCCGATGATCTTACCCATATCAGCAGGATTTACAGTGAGTGAAATAAGTACACCCATTTCATCCACAGTTCTGTCGATCTTTACATCATTTGGATTATCAACAAGAGCTTTTACGACGTATTCTAGAAATATCTTATCTGCTTCTTCCATATTGTTTTTAAATTATTAACCTTTATAATCTTGCAGCGTGCGACAAATAACTGCTATCTGTAATTATACCTGTCGGTAAATTTTGGTCAAGAAATATTTTAAATTATTTCTTTGCTTTTAGTTCTTTTCTCTTTTCTGTAGGTTTTTTCTTTGGGAGAACGTTTTTCTTTTTTCCTTCAACGATTTTATCGTGTACGAGGAAGTTGTGCATTGTATCTGAACATTGTGCACCTTGTTTCATCCAGTGCTTTATTCTGTCCCCGTCCAATGTCTTTACTCCCATTTTAGGATTGTAATTACCGAGAATTTCTAAGAACTTACCACTCTTTGTGCTGTTCTTGGAATCAGTCAAAACCACCCGAAAAGATGGATCATTCTTGCGCCCTATTCTTTGAAGTCTTATTTTTAACATTTTTTCAGTCTAACACAAATCTTATAAAATGCAATAGGAAGTTAAAAAGGTGTTCCTGCGCTATGTTTTGCACAGTAACACCTTTCTGTCATTATCTGGGTAGATAAAGTATCGCCCAGATAATGACGATTATTCCAGCAACGATTAAAAAAATGTCGCCGCTGGAAAGTTTTCTGGTCATAAAACACCTCCATGTCTAAACATAGATTAACATAAAAAAATGTTTTTGTCAAACAATACTGAAACGCAAAAAAGGCGTTGATTGATATGTAAAGCAACGCCTTGTTTTTTATTTAGATGTTTTTTCATAAACCCAACCAACTTCCTACTATACGCCCAATGGTGTATAAAATTATTACTAAAGAAAATACCACCACTCCTAAAATTGCGAGTGGCTCATTATTATTATTTTTATCCATAGATCACCTCTCTATTTTTAATATAACATACAAAATATTCCTGTAAAATCTGGGGATAAAACGTAAAAAAGCGTCATTCCGGGATATATTCCGAAACGACGCTTTATTTGATTGATAGGTGTTTTCATAAAACTCCTATCTGAAAAGGTTATAGAGCCCAAAGACAATGAACTCTGTATAGGAAACTAGAGTTTCCCAAAAAACGAAACTGGTAATTAGGATGCAACATCCTAAACCAATCAATGACCAACCTTTGACACCAAACTTCATTGGTTCAAAGTTTGGACGATAAAGACCTTTTGGTCCCAGGGATCTTGCCATAACTAACTCCTCTATGGTTTTTAATTAAAAAACCGGTTAAAAAAACTAAAAATAAATCCTCCTAATACTAAGAAAAAGAGAATTTGCTCCCACAACGCATATTGTTGTAGTTTATCTTGATTCCTCCACTTGGGAGTCCAAGTTGGAATTTTGTACTCTTCCAAGAGACACTACCTCCGTTTTTAATGTTTTTACCCTTATAAAATAAGGGTATGGACTAAATTGCAGCCCATTTTTTCTAAATATAGTCTAACACACAAATACACTATTGTCAAATAGTGCGTATTATGGTCTAATTCATGCTACCCCGTAGTAGATTTTACTAAGGTAAATTAAGCTTAATTTACACAATATGTATTAGTAAAATTCACTACTGGGTGCTATATTTATAAGGTGAAACAGAAAAAGCCCAGACGACCAAATAAGCAAAAATCCCCTGCAAAAACAGCCAGGCTCAAGGGTATTATCTCTATATCTTCAAAGGGTACAGGCTATGTCGCCGTGGGTGAAGAGAAAAACAAGGGCAAGGATCCTGAGATTGATTTCAAGCATTTAAACACTGCCCTCCATGGAGACTTTGTGGAAATCGTACTCCACCCCAAAGGTAAGTCTCGCCAGACGGCTGAAGTCTCACAGATTATCTCACGTGCCAAGATGCGTTTTGCAGGTGTCCTTGAACAACAAGACGACGTAGTCTTTCTGAAACCCGATGACACCAAGATGTACACTGACATCCTCATCCCCAAAGAAAACCTCAATAAAGCAAAAGTAGGTCAAAAGGTCTTCGGAGAAATTACCTCATGGAAAGATGCCCGTAAAGCACCCGTGGGTAAAGTGATCAAAATCCTCGGCAATCCTGGCGACAACGACACCGAGATGCATGCGATCGCCATGGAGAAAGGATTTGATGCTGAACTTCCGACCAAAGTAGAAGATGAAGCCAGAGAAATAAAAAAGCGAGGCATCCAAAAAAGTGATTATGAAGGACGCAGAGACTTTCGCAACGTCCTCACCTTCACCATAGACCCTGCAGACGCAAAAGACTTCGATGATGCTATTTCTTTCACAGAAATAAAAAATGGCAAAGACACCCAATACGAAGTGGGGATTCATATCGCTGACGTTTCGTATTACGTAAAGCCCGGCAGTGAGCTCGATCGTGAAGCCATAGATCGCGGCACATCGGTATACCTGGTAGACCGAACCATACCAATGCTACCAGAAATACTTTCGAATGATTTATGTAGCTTAGTGCCCAACAAAGACCGCCTCACCATGAGTGCAGTATTTACCCTCGATAAAAATGCGAATGTTGTACACGAATGGTATGGGCGCACCGTGATACATTCACAAAAAAGGTTCACCTACGAAGAAGCCGAAGAATCAATATTAAAAGAAGGTAAACCCCTCCACAAAGAGCTTGCGATACTAAATGACCTCGCAAAGAAACTCACCAAAGAGCGTTTCAAGGATGGAGCCATCTCTCTCGATCAAGAGGAGGTCAAGTTTGTATTAAACATGTATGGGGTGCCGATAGACATCATCAAAAAAGAACGTGGCAACTCAAACAAGCTCATCGAAGAATTCATGCTCCTTGCAAATAGAAATGTAGCCAAGGTTATCGCTGGTAATAAAAAAGATCACAATGTCTCGATATATCGAGTGCACGACCTCCCAAGCCAAGAAAAAATGGCAGACCTGGCGTTCTTTTTGAAAAACCTAGGATACAAAGTCTCACTCGTCGATGGTGTTATACCTACAAATCAAATCAACAAACTCCTCGAGAGTCTCGAAGGCAAACCTGAAGCAGATGCAGTGCATCGTGCGGTCATCAAGTCGATGGCAAAGGCAGTCTACTCGACCACGAACATCGGACACTACGGACTCGCCTTCCCGTACTACACTCACTTCACTTCGCCGATCAGACGGTATCCAGACATCATGGTCCACCGCCTCCTTATGGACTTTCTCGCTCATAAAAAAGTCAAAGCTGAACTCCTGCCGACCTATGAGAAAATGGCACGTGTCGCATCTGAACAAGAAAAGAGAGCCACCGAAGCAGAGCGTTCTTCGATCAAATACAAACAAGTAGAATACATGAGCACTCGTACAGATCAAAAATTCGAAGGTGTTATCAGTGGCATCACCGAATGGGGTATCTACGTCGAAGAACTCGAAACCAAATGCGAAGGGCTCGTCCGTGTCCGCGATATGAAAGATGACTTTTACACATTCAACGAAAAAAACCTCGAACTCGTCGGACAGAAAAAAAAGAAGGTGTATCGCCTCGGCGACCGTGTTAAAATACAAGTACGTGGTGTCGACCTGGAAAAGAAAACCATCGACTACGTTTTAATCTAATGAACTTTCTACAACAGCACAAAAGAAAATTAGGGTTACTGTCTTCTGTACTCCTCTTACTTGGAGTGGTAGTCTTTTTTGGATCTTCACTCCTCACCTCCTCTCGGAATCTCGCAAAAGACGTCGGGCAAGCTGCGACGATACAATTCATCAACAAAGACATGGATGTAGGAGAGATAAAATATTTCTATGTTAACAAAGCGACCGTAGTCAAACCCAAAGTGTCAGCTCAAGCGTACATGGTCGGAGATTTGAATACTGGTGAAATTATCTTATCCAAAAATCCTGACGACAAAATGCCAATCGCATCTGTCTCCAAACTCATGACCGCACTTATCTCTCGAGAACTTCCTGACCCAAGTGGTGTATCAGTGGTGAGTCGTCGTGCACTTGCAACCAATGGTAAGAATGGAGGCTTCAAACTCGGAGAGAAGCTAAAAACCAAAGACCTCCTCTATCCACTCCTCCTCGAATCGAGTAACGATGCAGCAGAAGTATTAGCTGAACATTTCGGACGAGACACATTTCTCTCAAAGATGAATGAGCGCGCGAAAAGTTTACAGATGACAAACACGAGCTATGAAGACCCAAGTGGACTGTCTCCAAATAACCAATCAAGTGTGACAGACCTCTTTCGTCTTGTGTCGTATATCTATATTCAAAAGCACGACATCATAGATATCACTGCAACCAAAAGTTATTCTGCATCAAAGCATACCTGGTCAAATATTTCAAAATTTCTCGGAGACCCAGGCTATATCGGCGGCAAGACTGGCTACACCGGTGCGGCCCGAGAAACAGTCGTCTCCTTGTTTAACCTCCCTCTCGGAGAGAAAGGTACTCGTCCGATCGCCATTACCCTACTCGGTAGTCCTGATCGTCATACTGACATAGAAAACATTGTTAAATATTTAAAGAAATATATTTACTTTGGTGGCGAAGGAGACGTGGCGACTGCCTGGGTCACCGCCAAAGAAAAGTTGCCGGAGATCGTAGAACCTGATTTTATCACCATGTCATTCGTGGGAGACATCATGCTCGATCGTGGCGTACGAAACTCTGTCATTAAGAATTACAAGGGTGACTACTCTGCACTCTTCGGTAAACTCACCACTCTCAAAGATGCAGATATCGCTTTTGCAAACTTAGAAGGACCTATGTCTGATGTGGGTACTGACAAACACAATCTCTATTCATTCAGAATGGATCCAGCTGGTGCACCTGCGCTGGCTGGTGCCGGATTCAACATTGTCTCTGTTGCCAACAACCATGTCGGAGACTGGGGTCCGCTCGCATACGTAGACACACTTTCTACGTTAAAAGAAAATGAGATTGCCTACACTGGTGGAGGCAATGATGCTGTCGAAGCTGAGACACCGACCGTATTTGAGAAGAACGGTATTCGTGTAGGATTCCTCGCATTCTCTGACAAAGGTCCAAATGATATGGAAGTCACAAATGACACTCCGGGCTTACTCCTTGCAAGTAATCCTCGCTTTGATGAAATTATACAAAATGCTGCAAAGCAAGTAGACCACCTCGTAGTCTCATTCCATTTTGGCGACGAGTACAAAACCAAACACAACGAACGCCAGGCATACCTCGCACACAAAGCGATAGATGATGGTGCAAAGCTTGTGATCGGCGCTCATCCGCATGTGATCCAAGATACCGAAGTCTATAAACAAGGCTATATCGCCTACTCTCTCGGTAACTTTATTTTTGATCAAGCATTTAGCACGAACACCATGCAAGGCATGATGTTAAACGTGACATTAAAAAAGGACGGCTCGATGACCATCCGTAAAGATATTTCAAAACAAAATAGGTCTTTCAAACCTGACACACTCATCAAAGGCAAAGAAGAAAAAATAAAATTCGCTGAACTTCCAAAACCGGTAGTTACCCCATCTGCCACCACACCAAATCCAATCACTACTCCAATACCAGCTACTCCGACAACCACCAACTCCTCAGCAGCAATGCCTCCTACAGGAACACCTACAAAAACAAATTAGTTTTTATTATTTTGCGATTTGAGCGGCTTCTTCGAATTTGATTGAGAGAAGTTTTGATGCACCATCAGCGCCGACGGTGATACCGTAGAGGATTCCTGCACGAGACATCGTCTCTCTGTTGTGGGTAACGACGACGAGCTGTGAATGCTTGGAAAGTTTCTCAAGCATGTCCCCATATTTACGAGAGTTCGCTTCATCGAGAGCTGCATCGGTCTCATCGAGTACTAAAAATGGCGGTGGATTTACTTGAGACATAGCGAAAAGTATAGCGATAGAAGTTAGAGATCTCTCTCCCCCAGAGAGCGCATGGAGTTCTTTGACTTTCTTGTGAGGTAAAGACACATTGATCTCGATACCTTGTTGCAAAACTTCATCTTCTTCACCGAGACCCTCTGCCACATCCTCTTCGTCGAGCTCGTCATCCTTTTTCTTACCTTTCTTCTTTTCGGGTGTAACGATAGACAGTGCCCCTGTTCCCCCACCGAACATGAGTGAGAAGAATTCTTGGAATTCTACATTGATTTTTTTCACCCCTTCTTTGAATTCTATATCTATCTTTTCTTTGAGCTCTATGATCAGATTTTGAAGTGCCTCTATGCTCTTTGTGAGGTCTTCGAGTTCCTTCGCCAAGAACGCATCTCGTTCGGACACTTCGTTATACTCACGCATTATTTCCGCGGCATTCCCCAAACCTGCATCTTCAAGCTTGATCTTGATGCGTTCTATCTTTCGCTTTAGTTCTTCTTGGGGTATCTGCTGTATGCCTTGTGGTAATTCGTAATTTCGATACGATAAAATCTCTTGTCCGATGAGTGCCACACCTTCTTTGAGTTCATTTTCAAAACTCTCGAGCCTGCTCCTCAAACTTGCTTCTTTGATATGTACCAGTTCAAGCGCCGAAGAGAGTTCTTGGTGTCTGACTTTCCAGGTAAATTTCTCTCGCTCGAGATCGCGGAGTGCTTCCATCTCAGTATCTATTTCCTTGCGAAGCATAGCGACGAGGTCTATCATCTTTTGTTCTTCTCGCTCTATTTTGTCCATCTCGATCAAGATGTCTTGCCTATTTTTCTTGAGCTCTACGTTGTCGCTAAAATGCTCTTTGAGTTCTTTGTGTTTATTAAATCTATTTAAAATTATTTTGATACGTTCGAGTATTGGTCTGATCTCGGAGATATTTTCCTTGGATATGGCTTCTTCTATCGAGCTATTAACTTCGCTTAAAATACTTTTGACTTCGACTTCGGATATGACCACCGCTTCGGGTGCTTCTCGTTTCCTGTGTTCTTCCATCTCGATCATACCTTCGATGCGTCCGAGCTTGCGTTCCATCTCGTTTTTAATACTTCGTATCTCATTTACTTTTTTCTCATGCGCGCGAAGTTCGTCTATCTTCTTGCTCCCTTGTGTTCCATTTTCTTCTTCGGTACTTGAGATCTTTTCTGCGACAGTCTTGAGCTCATTAGAAATGTTATGCTTTTCAGCACCAAGTTTTACTTTTTGTTCTTCGAGATATACACTCTCTGTTTTCAAATATTCTCGATACAGCAAAGAGAGCTCTGCTTGCATTTCTTTGGCTTTTTCAAATTTCTCTACTTGTTTACGTAGAAAGTTTAGATGCGGTGCATTTTCTCGGCGAAGTAGGGACACTTCTTTCATGTTTTCTGTGGTGCGTTCTAGCTTTCTTTCAGATTCTTTAATCTTGTATTGATACACCTTGAGTCCGAGGGCGTCTTCCACCATTTCTTTTCGTTCTTTTGGATTCGCATTCAAGATCCGGTCTGCTTCACCTTGTGAGATGATGTGGTGCCCACTTGAGCCAATGTTCACAGACCCGAGAAGATTGTGAATGTCTTTGAGACGAACATCAGTATTGTTCAAAATATATTTATTGAGTCCATCAGCAAAAACCTGCCTCGCAATAGAGACAGTGTCGTAATTCAAATCCACACTCTCACCCATATCGTTTGAGACTTTAAATACCTTGTCGGAATTATCAAAATAAATGGTCACCGTGGCTCGGGTGCCTTTGGATAAACTTTTTGAACCCTTGAAGATCATGTCAGAGCCAGACTTTCCACGCATAGACTTCATAGACTGCTCGCCGAGCACGTAACGGAAAGATTCCACCACGTTTGATTTCCCAGATCCGTTCGGTCCGACGATACATATGATGGGGCTTCCAAACTCCAAAACACTCTTGTGTGCAAAAGATTTAAAGCCGTTTATTTCCAAGGATTTAAGCCGCATATCTGAATATTATAGCATTTAATATGTTCCTTGCGCTAAATAGTGTTAGTCTAACCAATTTTTGGCTTTGAGTGCTGCTTCGGCAGCTTTTACTTCGGCTTCCTGTTTAGATTTACCACTTCCTTGGGTAATGAGACTGGTGCCAAAATAAATACCTACCGTAAAATGTTTGTCGTGATCAGGACCAGATTCACTGATGACTTTGTATTGAGGTGTGACTGACACGAATTCTTGCGCCTTTTCTTGGACTAAACTTTTTGCATCACGCCAGAGCTTCTTCTTTACTATTTCATCTGTCTTTGGAAGCAAGTTCTCAGCTAGAAATTTATCGACAACGTCATATCCTTGATCTAGATACAGTGCCCCGATATATGCCTCGTATGTATTCGCGAGGATGTATTGTCTTGCTTTACCATGATCTTTCGCTTCACCTTTGGACAAGAGCAAGAAGTCGTTCATGCCGGCTTTGAGTGCCACATCAGAGATGATGATCGCGTTTACAAGCGCAGAGCGCACTGAAGTCAGCTCGCCTTCGGTGTATGTCGGGTATTTTTTATAGAGGAAGTCAGTGACGATGAGCTCAAGCACTGCATCACCTAAAAATTCAAGTCGTTCATTGTGAGAAAGCTTAGTCCCTGCATTTTCGTTTATATATGAACGGTGAATAAAAGCTTGCTTAAGCAAATCTTTGTCTTTAAATACTATTTTTGTTTTTTTCTCAAATTCTGAAAAGTCTATCATTGCGTTAGTTTAAATTTTATAATTTTTTATTCCCTATTATCTTGACTGCTTTTTCGATGATCGGAATCATGTCGCTATACATACGAAGTTCAGCAATCCCAGAGAGTGGGAACCATCTTGCACCATCGAGACCACCAGATTCTTCGAGGACGAGGTCTTTGTACTCACTGCGTGCAAGAAAATAATTTACTCGTTTGAGGGTTTTACCTTTTTCTGGATGTGAAGCCACGTATTCATTCGTGCCAAGTGTTTCTTCTATCTCTATATCGAGTCCGATCTCTTTTTTAATAGCTCTCTTGGTGCCATCTTCGACTGTCTCACCCTCTACCATCTTACCTTTAGACAGAGTCCAGTAGCCGAATACATCGTGCACAAATGCAAACATGTATTCATTGTCTTTTTTTGCATATACAACTGCCCCACCGAGGTTTTCTACGACGAGCTTCGTAATATCTACTGGAGCCTCAGAAGCCTTTTTGTTGGTTTTACTTTTTTGTTCTTTACCAGGCTCACCGATCTCTTTATAGACGGCACCGAGGACACCATTTACGAATTTACTAGAATTTTCCCCACCAAACGTCTTTGCAAGTTCGATCGCTTCATTGATCGCAACCTTTGGAGGCACTTGAGACCGATCACCAAAGAGGAGTTCATGTAGTCCGATACGCAAGATATTTCTATCAACTATTGAAATCTTGTCGATAGGCCAATCCGGAGCAGCCTTTTCGATGATCTCATCGATGACGTGGTGGTTTTTAAGTATGTCGCCAAGCAAAGAATAGACGAAGTTGTCGTCTTCGAGCCCTGGAGCAAATTCTTTTAAATTCCTCTTGAGCGCTTCTTTGATCTCATCGTGTATAGTACTAGAATTTTTTTTATCAGCCGGCAAGAAGTCCCACTCAAAAAGAGTCTGGAGAACTATTGATCTGGAGAGGTGCCTATTTGCCATTTGTGTAGGCGTTAGGTGTTAGGCGTTAGGCGTTAGCCTTTTTTAATTGCTAGTGCCTAGTGCCTAGTGCCTAATCGCTATTAATTATTATTTGCTTGCTTTCGCAGTCTTAGCCTTAGCTTTTTTTTGTTTTCGTTCTGTCTTTGCGACTAAATCGAGTACTTTTTTACCACGATAAAACCCACAAGAGCCACAGACTGTGTGACGTCTCTTAAGAGCCTTACAGTTTGTACATTTAGTAAAACTCGTACTCTCCAACGCATGGTGAGAACGGCGGTTTTTCGTATGCGATTTTGTATGTCTCATTCGTACTACCATAATCCCTATATAGTAGCATACTTGGCATAAAAAGCAATCCGGGTCCAGGTCTTTGACAAAAAAGCTATCTCTGATACTATTTTAAGTATATAGAGATTGTTGTGGCTACCAACCACCATCCCGCACGCGGGACCCCTACAAGGAGGCTAATCTATACACAAGAGAACAAAGTTGGGTGGAACCGCGACAAGACTCGCCCCGACAAAAAATGATCAAATCGTTTTTTGTCGGGGCGATTTTTTATTATTTTAACAAACAACATATGGAAAAAGACAAAGAAATATCACAATTAGACAAGAATAGACACACACTCGCCCACCTTACCGCGCAAGCAGTACGAGAACTCTACCCGAAAGCTAAGAATGCAATTGGTCCGGTTATAGACAACGGATGGTATCAAGATTTTGATTTGGGTGATGTAAAACTTTCAGATGCAGACTTAGAAGCAATAGAAAAAACAATCAAAAAAAACCTAGCAAAATGGGAGGAATTTACCAAAAAAGAAGTTACAGTAGAAGAAGCTCTAGAAGAATTTGCATGGAATGAATACAAGACAGAGCTTATCAATGAATTTGCCCAAGAATCTAAAAATCTAACATTTTATACCTGTGGTGGCTTCCTCGACCTCTGCAAAGGTGGACACGCAGAACATCCATCAAAAGAAATTGCTGCTGATTCTTTCAAACTGGATAAGGTAGCCGGCGCATACTGGCGCGGAGATGAAAAGAACAAAATGCTCACACGTATCTACGGACTCGCATTTGAAAATAAAGCAGAGCTCGATGCGTATTTAGTACAACGCGAGGAAGCCAAGAAGCGTGATCACCGAAAACTCGGTGTCGAGCTCGACCTATTCCATTTCTCTGACACGGTTGGTAAAGGTCTTCCCCTTTTCACTCCAAAAGGTACTGCAATGCGTCGTGAGCTCGAGAGATTCGTTGTCGACGAAGAAGTAAAGCGTGGATATCTACACGTAATGACACCTGACATAGCAAAATTAGATTTATATAAAAAGTCTGGTCACTATCCACACTACAAAGACTCAATGTATGCACCAATACAGATCGACGAAGAAGAATTCATGCTTCGCCCGATGACATGCCCACACCACTTCGAATTATATTTGAGAGCCCCTCATAGTTACCGCGAACTTCCAATGCGTATTGCAGAACTCGCTCAACTATATCGCTATGAACAATCAGGTGAACTTACTGGGCTCATACGTCTTCGTACATTCTGTCTTGCTGATGCACACATTATCTGTGCTACCCCAGAACAAGCGGTATCTGAAGTTGCAAATGCGCTTGATTTGATCGAATATATCGCTGGAACATTTGGACTCAAGCAAGGTGAGAATTATTGGTACAGATTATCACTCGGTGACCGTACTGATACTGAGAAATACTATAAAAATGATGCTGCATGGGATAAAGGCGAAGACTTACTGCGAAAACATTTACAATCACGTAATTCACACTTTGTGGAAGCGGAAAACGAAGCAGCCTTTTATGGACCAAAAATCGACATCCAAATGAAAAATGTAAATGGCAAAGAAGACACTGCATTTACTGTACAATACGATTTCTGCATGCCAGGACGTTTCGAACTTTCCTATACTGCCGAAGATGGATCAAAACAACAACCGGTAGTAGTACATAGATCATCAATAGGTTGTATTGAGCGAATCATGGCGTTCCTTATCGAGCACTACGCTGGCAATTTCCCTCTTTGGATCTCACCAGTACAAGTCAAAGTAATTCCCGTGCGTGAAAACCACAACGAATATGCACAAAAAGTTTACGAACTCCTCAAAACAAATAATATTCGTGCAGAGTTTGATGATGGAGATGAAAACCTCGGCAAGAAAGTCCGCGATGCAAAAAATAACAAGATCCCCTATTGGATAGTCGTTGGCGATAAAGAAATAGAGATGAACGGAGTTACCCTTGAATCACGCGATGCTGGCAACCTCGGACAAATGTCACAGGAAGAGTTGATAAAAAAACTAGTAGAGGAAATTAATCTAAAACACTAAACTCTGTGGCTTTGAGTTCATATCGAGCCGCACCGAGATGTCCGAACTCGGTACCTCCATTTTCATTTTTGGTATATAGAATACCTTTGATGTGTACGGTATGGGTGCTGTCTTTTTTGTCTGGAATTTTATCGTATTCTAGTTTATTTTTCTCGTAGTCACCAGGCGTTACGAATCCACCAAACCAGATAGCACCGTCGATGAGTGCACGTTCAAAACCGTTTTTGAGAACACCGGTATATTCAACGCGTGCGCCATTGTATGCTTCAGGATTTTGATCAATCTCTGCCAGGGTTACTTTGGTATATTGAGAATTATTATTTTCAAGCTCAGTCATATTTTTAATATCAGTATTCATTGATGTGTTTTTTATATTATTAATACTATCCTTGGTAGAGTTATTTTTATAATACAATAACCCTCCTGCAATGATGAGGACAAGAGCGCACACGGTAATGATCTTACTTTGCATGATGTGTAAAAGGGTTAAATATCGATCTCAGCGAGTTTCGCATTTGATTGGATAAATGATTTACGAGGTGGCACTTCGGAGCCCATGAGTATATCAAAGACTTTATTTGCTTCTTCGGCATCATCGATATTCACTTGTTTGAGGACTCTGTTTGCGGGGTCCATGGTAGTCTCCCAGAGTTCTTCGGGGTTCATTTCTCCGAGACCTTTGAAACGTTGTATGTGAAATTTATTTGATTTTGTCTTTGACTCAGCTTCATCACTATTTCCGTCTTCTCCTGCCTCGCCAGAGTCGTCTTCGACGTCGGCGGGTTCTATCTCCACAACCTCTGCCCCCTTACCGACTATTTTTTCTTTTTCTTCGTCGGTATAAGCATATGAGATTTGTTTACCTTTTTTGATTTTATACAGTGGTGGTTGAGCTATATATATGTATCCTGCTTCGATAACTTGTCTGAAGTACCGATAGAAAAGTGTGAGGAGTAGTGTACGGATGTGTGAACCGTCCACGTCGGCATCTGTGGCAATAATGATTTTATGATAGCGCATCTTTTCGAGATCAAAGGTGTCTCCGATCGATGTACCCATGGCGATGACGAGTGCTTTCACTTCCTTTGATGCCAGCATCTTGTCGATACGTGCGCGTTCTACGTTCAAGATCTTTCCACGAAGCGGAAGGATGGCTTGGGTGCGTCTATCTCGTCCTTGTTTGGCACTACCACCTGCAGAGTCTCCCTCTACGAGGAATAGCTCGGATTCAGCTGCGGACTTACTCTGACAATCTGCGAGTTTACCAGGCAATGTCATACCCTCAAGAGCACCTTTACGGAGAACTGAATCCTTTGCGGCTTTGGCTGCCTTACGTGCCTTCAGGGCTAGTATTGATTTGTTTACGATCACTTTTGCGTCGTCTGGATTTTCTTCGAGGAACGCAGCGAATGCTTCACCAAAGACTGTCGCCGTGGCACCCTGCGCCTCCATGGAGCCGAGCTTGGCTTTGGTCTGTCCTTCGAATTGTATTTCAGGAAGCTTGACTGAGATAACTGCAGTGAGACCTTCGAGCACATCGTCGCCGGTGAAGCCGCCTTCGGCTTCTTTCATCATTTCATTTTTCTTGCAGTAGGTGTTTACTGTTCTTGTGAGTGCAGTCTTAAAACCAGTTACGTGTGTACCACCTTCACGAGTATAGATATTGTTTGCAAATGGAATAATACGGTCCACGATATCGTCCACATACTGGAGTGCTATTTCTACTCCGACACCATCGATTTCTTTTTCAACATAGAAAATATTTTTATGAATTGGCTTCTGGAGTTTGTTGTAATACTTAACGAGTGACATGAGCCCTCCTTCGAAATAGAAAGAATAATCAGGGACATTGAGCTCTGAGCCTTTGAGCCAGTAGTTTTTCTCGAGAACTTTTTCGAGTTCTTTTGGATCTGCACCACGTGCATCGATGACCGTGATGAGGAGCTCTTTGACGAGGTATGCCTGCTGGCGAAGGTGGTTTACAATCTTTTGGTAATCAAACACGGTTCCTTCTTTGAAGATGGTGCCGTCTGGCTGGAACATGATGATGGTGCCGTGTTCTTTGGACTTACCGATTTGTTTTACTTTACCTTGTGGTTTACCGATCTTGTATTCTTGCATATGAATACCCCCATCCTGGTGGACGATGGCTTTGGCGTGGACAGAGAGTGCGTTCACAACAGAGGCACCAACACCGTGCAAACCAGAAGAAACTTTGTAAGCATTGTTATCGAATTTTCCACCTGCATGAAGCACCGTCATAACTGTCTCAAGCGCAGAGACTTTTGTCTTTGGGTGAATTCCCACGGGGATACCATTTCCATCGTCAGCGACGCGGATGTAGTCGTTTGGAAGGAGTGCCACTTCAATACGAGAACATCGCCCTGCCATGGCTTCGTCGCGAGAGTTGTCGAAAATCTCCCACACGAGATGGTGGAGACCTTCGGGTCCTGTAGTACCGATATACATACCAGGACGGCGGCGTACGGGCTCTAAGCCCTCTAAAACGGAGATGTCGGAAGCATCATATTTATGTTCTTTGTCTTTTGCCATTTGAGTTATTTTAACATAAAAATGTATGGTTCGCTAGTTAAAATTATGCTGAATTTTAAGGGTTTTAAAGTAAAATTGGGTTGCCACGAAATATTCGCGACAACCCTTTTTTTTGATGTTTTAGCTGGTTTTTAAATTATCCAGCTTTCCCTTGTTCGATCTTTTTTTTGACTAGATACCACTTTTAACGAAGTGGTAGTTATTTGCTCTTCGAGAAGACGAAGAGTTTTTTTGCATACTTAGAAGTGGATAGTTAATTTTGGACGGATTTTCAGTCTCCGCCGGTTCTACCACTTGATGTGGCGAAGTTTGGTGGATTGCATCATCACGAACTTTAAGTGCTTCTTCTTGTTGAACTCGAGTAAGCACTTCATTGTAAGATGGGACATCCTTATTGAAAGGATCATACGTAGATCCACCATCAACAAAATCTGCAAATTCTTCTGGCATTGTATTTCCTCATTTTTTTCACCAGATTTCTCACCCAGTGAATCTAAGTCTTGGCGCGAAGGGTCGCCAAGAACGACTATATGTAAAGAGGTTTAAAAGATCAAAACCCCCATTAAAAAGAACAAACCTTCTAGTTTCCTAGAAGGTTCATATTTGGGTTGTAAGTTTTTGAGATTTTTTTTACAGCGCAAATATCAGCCTTCTAGGGTTTGAAGGGCAAATAATTTGCTTAAAGAGGTTATAGTTTTGTCGCGCTGTTGATTTCATTACTTTTAATATAGCACATATTTTATCAATGTAAAGCAAATATATACCTGTGGAAAACTTTACTTAGGTAAAGTATATGAAATAAAAAGACCGTTGCTTATAAACAACGGTCTCACTTTCCCTTTGATCGAAAAAACTACCACTTAAAGAATTCCCTGGTAGCCCCACCTAGAATGAGACATTCCCACATGTCCATCCCCTGATGATATTTTTGGAATTTTGAATGGTGTGGGTTGTTTTGCTTCATCATCGTCAAAAATTTCAGTTTGAAAGTCCGAATTTGATACTAGACCTGGATTTTCAGAATTATTTTCAAATTCATCCATAATAAGAATTTTCTCCCATACGCCAGACAACCTCTGGCAAGCTAAAGGACCAAAAATGTAATATTCCATTTTCAGTACGACAATAAAAAAGAACCTTCTTTTGGAAAGTTCTGTTAAAAGAACTGCGTATACCCCTATTATAACACACTGAAAATATATGTAAAGCCTAGCGTACCTGCCAGCCTGCGGACTCTATTTTACTAGTTATTTGGGACATTACCTCATTTACCTCTGCATCGGTAAGTGTTCGTTCATATGATTGGAAAATAAGCTTGAAAGCATATGATGTCTTGCCGTCTTTCTTGAATTCATCGAAGAGCTCTGGTCCTTTTACTATGAGTTCTGAAGGCACAGATTTGATAATATCGAGTACTTCAGTACTCCCTACCCCGTCAGGCACCCACACAGCCACATCACGCGCAATAAATGGAAATAGTGACCACATGGTGAACTTCATCGGCAAAGTCATTTTTTCAGGTCCTCGGTTCTCTGGGTCCCCTTCCCCAGCCAGACCATTCAAAAATAACTTTGCCGATTGCGTAAATTCATCCAGTGTCATTTCCTTTATCTCTTTCTTGTCTCCATAGCAGACATGTATTTCTTCATGGTCTTTTTTAAAGATTGTTCCAATTTCAAAAATTTTCACATCAGTTATCCCGAGAAGTGGTGCATTTGTTTTATTTAATTTCAAACTCTCTTTGATGCCATCGACTAGGTTTGTACGTAAAAACTTTTTATCCGACGCAGACTGCATCACCTCTACTTCGCCTTTATCGCAAAATACGTACGTCATGACTTCATGATACCCATCGTTCAAAAGCTTATTCCTAGCCCAAGAGGTCTTTGCGTAGACTTCATTTACTTTCGGCTTAAAATCTATCTGAGGTAGCGCCCCCTTAACCTTGTCATAACCCATGATCCTCCCTATCTCCTCTGCCATATCTTCTTCTATATTCAAATCAAGGCGCATTGGTGGCACTTGGATTTCAAATTCATCCCCTTCATTTTTATACCCAATATGATATCTCTCAAGAATATTCCCCACCTCGATCCCCGACACTGCTACTCCTAAAATTTTAGAAATTTTATTTACCGAGAATTTAAGAGTGTGTGCTTCCTGTTTTTGTGGATATGTATCTACAATATCTTCGAAGATGGCCTCCGGGCACATCTCGGCAATGAGTGCTGATAGCTCCATCATCGCATACGGAGCAAGGGTTGGAGATAAATCATTTTCAAATCTCTTTCGTGCGTCAGTAAAAATATTTAACCTCTGAGCAGTTTTGCGAACAGAAGTAGGGTCAAAGTTTGCACATTCTAAAATTATATCCTTTGTGTCTGTGTCTAGCTCAGCAAATGCACCGCCTTTAATACCCGCAATGTCTAAGATATTCCCGGCATCGTCCGCGATAACCATCATAGAATCATCTAAGGTTTTCTCAGCGCCACCAAGCAAAGTAACTTTCTCGCCATTTTGTGCATTGCGTACTTTGAGTGTTAAGCTTTTTACTTTATGTAAATCAAAAACGTGCGCCGGCTGCCCACAGTCAAACATCACTATATTAGTTGCATCCACGATATTATTGATTGAGCGCTGCCCAATGGATTCAAGGTGTTTCACTACCCATTCTGGAGATGGACCCACTTTGATATTTCTAATTATGCGCCCCATATATCTGCGACAGGTAGGGCTTTCGATACGCTTTATTAATTCTGTAGGTTTTGATTCTGGAATCTTATATTTTGGTGTAGGGTCAACAAAATTAATATTTAAAAGTGAAGCTATCTCTCGTGCTACCCCTTGGTGTGAGAGTAGATCGTGCGCACGGTTTGGTAAAATCTTTATATCTAAAATCGCATCATCACCTATCTTTTCTACTGTTTCCACCTCAGCTAAATGATATGTGATAATATCGGCAAGCTTATCTGCCTCTGGTGCATCAGGTATATACGACTTAAGCCAATTGTAAGAGATTTTCATAATTAGAATTGATTAAGCCTTAGATCCCCCTGATAAAAAAGTCTCACATCTGGAATACCCCATTTGATCATAGCGATACGGTCGAGTCCACCACCGAAGGCAAACCCTTGGACTTTTTGTGGATCAAGTCCGATATTTCTCAAAACATTTGGGTGCAACATACCAGCGCCCATCATCTCGAGCCATTTACCTTTGAATTTCGCAAAGACTTCGAGTGATGGTTCGGTGAATGGGAAAAAACTTGGACGAAACTCTATCTCCACTTCAGGTCCAAGCATGTTTTTATAAAAATCAGTTAATACACCTTTTAAATCTGCAATAGAAATATTTTCCCCGACCATAGATCCGTCTATTTGGTAGAATTGCATCTCATGCGAAAAGTCAGTTGATTCATTTCTAAAAACTTTCCCAATAGAGATAAAGGCGCAATTTTTTATCCCCTCTTTATTCGCCTTCTCTATAGCACGTGCGGTGACACTCGTCGTGTGTGTACGTAAAACTTTTTCTTTTTCTCCTTTGATAACGAACGTATCTTGCATGTCACGAGCTGGATGGTCCTTGGGCACATTCAAAACGTCAAAATTATACCACTCACTCTCGAGCTCAGGTCCAGTAGCTATCTCAAACCCAAGTGCAGAAAAAGCCCTGTAGGCTTCATCTGCTAACATATTGAGTGGATGCATTTTTCCTTTTTGAATATCTTTATCCATGTAAATTAAAAAATATGATGTGATTTTTTATGAAGTTCATATTCATCATGACCAGTATGAATTAAAGTGAAATCATCTTCTCCGTGGTATCCGACAGGTCTATGATCCACCTTGAAATGCATTCGTCCGTCTTTGTTACCTTCGATGCTATTACGCTTCGCTTCATCAAAAAATGCTTTCGCATTTTCTGGATTCCTTTTCAAGAATTCGGCACCAAACTCAGCAGAATGACTACCTTCTGGTATTTTTACTTTCATTCCATGTATATCTATTATTGGCATAAAATAAAGATTAAATGAATAATAACTATTATACTAAATCTCCTTCCACTCTACTAATTCACCACATTCACCTTCGTTCTCTTATAATTTTTCTTGTATTGATTTTTATGTTTCTGAAGATCAGCGCCCAAGAGGAATCTATTCACTTTGCGAGGGAATTTGTCACAAATATTGCAGACTAGTGAACAATATCCTCGGAGCCTCTCCTCGCACCCTGCGCAGGAGATAAACAACACATGGCAAGACATATTCTTGCAATGAATATAGTTATCACTCTTTTCTTTTTCACACACCTGACAAAAAGAAATCACTTCATCACCCACCTTCTCCCCCATGCGTTCATCAAAAACAAAATTCTTGCCGAGGAATTTATTCTGCAAACCCTTTTCCTTGACCTGATGCGCATATTCTATGATTCCTCCTTTGATGTGTTTTACATTTTTAAATCCATTGTGTTTCATCCAGGCAGAAGCTTTTTCGCATCGAATCCCCCCTGTGCAGTACAGTAAAACTTCTTCGTCTTTTTTATCACGAAACATATCGTGAACTTTTTTGAGTTGCTCTCGAAACGTATCAACTTCCATGATCTTTGCACCCTTGAAATGCCCGATCATAGCTTCATAGAAATTACGCATATCGATCACAGTAACACCACGATCGATCATACTATTTACATCTTCGGCAGTTGCATACTCTCCGGTATTCGATGGGTCAAATGTAGCATCATCGAGCCCGTCAGCGACAATCTTTGGACGAACTTTAACTATCAATTTTATAAAACTAGACAAAACACCCTTGCCCCCGCCTGCATCAGCTGTGCTGAAGGCACTGCGGGCAGGCTTTTCCTCTACTGCGAATTTGTAAGGCACTCCAGAAAATTCAGGTATACTTTGGATAAATTTATCGAAACGAGTCCAGTTGTGCTCTGGAACATTCATCTGTGCATTGATGCCCTCATGCGCAACATATATCCTGCCCAAGCACCCAAGACGAGAAAATTCATCAAAGAGCATATCTCGCATGGCTTTTGGATCTTTGATCTTTACATAACGATAAAAAGACACTGTCTTCCGGGTGAATGTTTCAGCTTGGAGTATCTTTAAAAGCTCTTCTTTAGACTTAGTATTTACCTTCTTGAACATCCCAGTACTAAAATTTAACCAATAATTATTAATATTTCTGCCACGTAATCAAAATTTCGTACGGGACAGGTATATAAACCATCTTATAGCCAAAAATACAAAATTACAAGCCAACATAATTGTGCTACAATTTAATCATGAATAGGACTTATTTGGCGCTTATAATTCTGATTATTATCTTTATATCTATAGGTTTATATTTGGGCTGGCTCGACAATGGACCGAGATTTTAAAAATTTTATATTATCCTCTTCGCCAAAGCACAATACTCACACTCATCCTTACTAGAACCCCATGGTTTGTAGTGACACTCAAGACTCGTCCAACTACCATCTTCTAAACTTTTTACATAGTCTGCAATATCACGCTTGAGTAAGTCGATCTTCTCTTCATCTATGTATGTCGCATAGGTGGCATTTTTATCTTTCGGATCTGCTTCGAGAAACAATAATTTTGACAGCGACACCTGTTTCCCTTTTTCAACACCAGCAATGAGATATGAATACATGGCGAGCTGACGCATGTATGAAGAGAGCCTATCTTCGGTATCTAATTTTTCTATTTCTGATTTTGTTTTTGGTTTACCAGTTTTGAAATCAGTAATGATCATAGTACCGCCTTCGCCTCGTTCAGTGAGGTCGAGCTTGCCGTACATGAGTAAGTTTTTATATTGAGGATCTCGGAATTGTACTGATCGCTCTGATTCATAATTTTTCTCAAGTTGTTTATAATAGTGCGCTATCCAGTTATCTACTGCTGACTTGGCTTCTTTGAAAATTCTCGATATCTCTTTGTCATCTTGAATGCCTTCCCGCATGAGTTCAAATTTTATTTTTGCGTCTATGTCTTTTTGAGCAGGCACGGATTTATTCTTTAAAATATATTCGAGGGTAGAGTGTACCGCAGAACCAAGTGCAAGTGAGACACCCTTCACCTCCGGCAGTTTCAAGAAATTCCTAAAATACCATTTCCATGGACATTCAAAGAAATTATTAAGCAATGACACAGACACCTTGCTCTCCTCATAATGTTCTTTTACAAATGTTTTAATCTCTTCTAGGGTGTCACCTTCCACAACTTCACTAAAGTTAGTAAATATTTTTACACCGTCACTATTTTCCAGTATGTCTTTTTCTGTGTCTTCTTTTGTCTTTTTTGTAAAATGAGTTTCGGGTAATTCACGTATGATCTGTGCGAGTTCCATCTCTCCCCCGTTATAATTTTCAGCTGCATATGAGATCACACAAGTTTCCTTTGCTCGTGTTATAGATACATAGAGCTCTCGTTTGGCATTTTCGATATCACGTTCATGGAGATGCTCTTTTACTTTTTCTGGTAAGGTAAAGCCAGCTTTTTTGCCGCTCATTAACACCTCTTCATTCATGTGTCCGATCCATACATGCTTGTATTCGAGTCCTTTTGACTTATGGAGAGTCATTACGTTAATACCGGTATCAGCACTAAACGTGGCAATGCCGATATGGCTGCCGTAGCTCTCGAGCCGTTTGATGTATTCTAAAAAGTCTTTTAGATGAGGATTAGGATTTTTCTGCTCAAATAATATCGCGAGATGAATAAAACTCCGTACCACCTCTACATGACGTAAGAGTTCTGTATGATTTTTTGAATGATTAATTAAAAATTCATTACCTATTTTACTTATCACATAGGATAATTTCTCTGGTGGTACATCTACCCAGGCTTTTAATGTTTTACCCCAATTAGCTATTGCATTTTCTGTAACAAAAAGCCCGTCACTAGATCCGCTACTCACCAAGTCTTCAATGCTCAAATTATTTGGTTTGGTATTTTTCAAAAATTTATGTGCGTCAAACGGCTTGACCCCACTCGTCGCATCAAGCAAGGATTCAGACAGGAGTACTGAATTAAAAGGCTCACTCATAATATGTAAAATCCGTAATAATGACTGAGATTCTCGCAAAGAAAAAAGTGAAATACTTTTACCGGTCGACACCGGCAAACCCATATCAAGCAGTGTTTGTATTGCATTCCGCACATGAAAATTCTTTGGTACTAAGATTGCGCAATCTTCTGGCTTAGCTCCATGGGCAATCTTGTCTTTGAAATACAATCCTGCGCCGATCATCTCATCTCGTGGATAGCTATACTCTTCAAGTAAGATTTTATCTGTGCCCTTTGTATTTGAATGAAGTTTTTCTTTGGCAACTCTACTTGAGAGTAAGTCATCCGCAAGATCGAGAATTCGCGCAGTTGAGCGATAATTCTCTACTAATGTAATGAGCTTGGCTTTACCAAAGAAGTGCGCAAACTCTTCGAAATATGAAAGTTTGGCGCCGGAGAATGCATAGATGAGCTGCCGATCATCCCCCACTACAAAAATATTTGGCTTTTCTGTCTCCTTCCACACCGCTTTGATAAAATTATTTTGCACACCACTGCTGTCTTGATGTTCATCTACAAGCACATACAAAAAATTTTCATAAATGTCGGCGCGAACATCCTCAAAGTCTTCGGCAAGTTTTACCGCATATTCGAGCACATCATCATAGTCCATGAGCCCTTCTTCTCTCTTCTTTTCTTCGTAGAGTCTATAAAAAGATACCACCTCACGAGTCCGCTCCAGAGATTCTATTTTCTTTTCTATTTCTTTTTTTAGTTTTCCCTTGCTCTCGCCGCGAGTAGAAATACTGTCTGGATCATTTTGTAAATATGTTATATCCGCCTCAACATACGTCAAAAATTCCTCGGGGCTCAAGCGTTCACGTTTTAAGACAGAGATCAATTGCTTTAAGTCATTGAAATACATTGTGGGGTTCGATCGTGGTCGGAGGTATTCCCAGGTATTGCTTTGCATAATATCATCCACGAGGAATACAGCTTCATCGTCTTCGAGAAGCTTTGGAACTGTTTTAAAATCCAAAAGTGCGTAATGTTTTTCGACGAGCTCGTTTGCAAACGAGTGAAAAGTAGAGACTTGGACATTGTTCGCGTCAGCGCCGATATACTCTTCGAGTCTACGTTTCATAGCTTTGACTCCAGACCGAGTAAATGTGAGGCATAAAATGCCATCAGGTGTAGCAGCGCCTGATTTCAATATGTTTCCTATACGTAATGCTAATATCTGGGTCTTGCCGGTACCAGGACCTGCCACTACCATAACTGGACCCTCGAGCGTGTCCACGGCTTCTTTTTGAGCTTTATTGAGTCTTTTGTATTCTTGGTCGAAAATATTCATTATTTTCTAATAATACTCTATTTCTATAAAACAATAAATATAATCTTTTGGAGGGGTTTGGCGAGCGACGGCGAGCCAACTTCAGGATTTTTTAAGCTTCAAAAAATCCGTACCGGAAAAAGATTGATATTTATCGTGTAGTCCATTTTCCTATCTTTGTCCTTTTGATGGAGAAAGCGAGTGCGGGTATATTTATTTTTTCTCCGAGAGTATTTGCTATTCCTCGTACATAGGTGCCACTACTACAGGTGATGGTAAAACTCCCTATATATAATGATTGCTCTTTCTTGAGCTCTTTTTGCCAGATTTTTAATATTTCTTTTTGCCTAAAATCGCCTTTTACTTTTTTAATTCTCTTTTCAATATTGTCTAAAAGTTTCTTATTACCTATTTTCCGTAGTTTTAAAAATTGCAATTTCTTCACAAAAACGTCTCTGCTCGGTATCTCTACTTCCTCTCCGCTGCGTGCGTATTCAAGGAGTTGCTTGCCTTTCACAGTCTTTGATGAATACATCGGATACGCTTGTGTAAACTTGCCTTTAAAATGTTTCAGGTTTTGTTTTATTAATTTTTCTATATCTGATTTTTTTAGATTATCATTAGTTTGTGATACAACCTTCCCTAAAATATCGTAGGTGTCCGTGGCAAAGCCAAAGAGAACTTCAAATCTATACTCTTTATCTAAGCCCAGATATTTTTCTTTATTTTTTGTTTCTTCCCCGGCAAGGATGAGGAGGAGTCCAGATGCCATCGGGTCGAGGCGCCCAGCATAGGTCATCTTTAGTTCTTTGTATGCTTCATGTTTTGATCGAAAAAATTCAAGAGCCTCGAGTGGAGTCTCTCCTTCTTTTTTATTGAGAATAATAACGTTACGAAAAGTATCTTTAACCATTCCTGTGTGATAGTGGCGTTAGCTGCGCAGCGATGAATATAGCAGTAGCAATAATAACTAAATTCTTGATGATGTATTGTCCTTCAAGTGTCGGCACCAAAAACCCACTCCAAGTCTCTTGGGGTAATAGAAATAGAGGCATAAATGTGGTCACCATGTGGAGGAGTAATAATGGTAAGACTACTCGCTCAAGCCCACGAATTAAAAACAAGACACCGATCAGACATTCGAATAATCCAAACAGAATAAGGAATGTTGAAAACTGCATAAAAGGAATCGTCTGCTCAAAAAGATTTTGCACCAACCCGCTCGCTGGCGAAAGACCTATAACCTTAAGAAGACCGAACCAGAAAAACACTACAAAAAGTCCAAACCGTGCGACAGGCACAGAAATGCGCTTAAAGAATTGTACGAGTTTTATATCTATCTGTTCTATTAACATAGTTTTAGTATAGCAATATGTTCTTTCTTTTTCTAGCTTTTTTCTGAAAATAATGTAAATTAAAGAGTATTGGAGGCGTCGCATAGCCCCCGCTTAGCGGGGTAAAGGTCTAGCCTGCCCCGCCTAGGCGGGGTGCACAAATTATGTATTATGTTTATATTTTAAAAAGTTTGAAAGATGAAGGTTATTACATCGGCTGTACAAAAAACATAAATAAAAGAATCTATGAACACAATAAAGGTAAGACTCGCTCGTTAAAAAACAGAAGACCATTAATTCTTGTTTATATTGAAAAACATGATAATGTTAACAATGCATACAAAAGAGAGAAAGAGATAAAATCTTATAAAGGTGGCAATGAATTTAAAAAACTGATTAAAAAATAATTTGTAGTTACAACGGAGGCGTCGCATAGCGGTCTAGTGCACCATCTTGGAAAGGTGGCGTACCGAAAGGTACCGAGAGTTCGAATCTCTCCGCCTCCGCTGTGATTATAAATTAGTATCGTATAGTCTACTTGGAGAAAATGGCACCCTCAGTTGTTTTTAAGATAAAAGGGATAGAATAATTACGCAATTATATGTTTAAAATATTTAAAGACAAAATAACTAGTTTTAAAAAAGGAGATATTCTGACTTTTACCTTCGCCACAACAATCACACTTGCAACCTTTATAGATATTAATTTCTTCCATGGAAGAATCATGGGGATAGTAGAACTAGGATTACTAATAGTTCTTGCTTTTATAATTTATTTTGTATTTATGAAAGCTGGATTCATTGTACTTGAATCTTTTTTCTGGATAAGTGCAGAAATGTCTTTTTTAATTTTTATTGGACAATCTTATTGTAATGCTAAAACAATAATTTCTTCAACCGATAATATCTTAAAAAGTATAATCATATTGAGTATATTCCTGATATCTTATAAATTCATTAAATCTTTAAAAGATGCACTACTAAAAACTATTCATGACATACCTGAGAAGGCATGGTCTTGGGAAAAAGTAGTCTACGTTTTCTTGTTTATATCTTTTGCTTTGTTTTTTGTATGGGCAGTATCTGAGATAGTAGCTCCAATCATTCTAGATCTTTGTATATATAAAAGATAAGTCTTTAAATCACAGCATAAAATGAAATTTACACTACCAACACAAAATGCTCCTAAAATAAAAACTGAAGTTGGTGAATTAAAAATTTCTCCTGGTAAACGAGTAAAAATACAACGTGCCAACATGACTATGTATTTCGATTCTCTTGTGGTTGAACTGGTTGAACCTGACTGGAATCTTATCAATGAATGGATTACATTTCACAATATTATATTCAGCGATCAAATTTCACTTGATTGGTATGAAGGTGAAAGTTTTGACACAGTTAAACTGACCAATGAAGGTGTAAGTGCTTATTTGGTAGATTATTCAGACATATCAAGTAAGGTTTATTTCCCAAACATTTATCCAGAAACTTTAAACTACGAAGAATTATATAAAATATATACTACCCAAACTAAAGAAAATAAAGCATTAGTAAAAAATTACTTTAGCAGTGTTGGTGTTATGAAAGCTAGGTCTTTAAATAGACAAATTAGGGATGATTCTTTTTGGCGCATCTTAATTTCATTCTCTATCACCGAGTCAATCATTGGTGATACCCCTAAGTGTTCTGGAGATGTAACCTGTAATGTCCATGGTAAACTTAAAACACCACATAATAATATATTGACACGGCAATGGATAAAGCAGCGTCTCTCAGAAATAATTCCTGACCCTCAAATAGTTGATGAATATTTTTTAGTAATTTGGGAAGTTAGGCAAAAAATACGTCACCGAACAGTACACGAGGGAGTTTTCCCAGAGTCACGTTTCATTCAACAAAATGAAGGAGAAATTATCTGGGATTGGGCTAAAACAACCGCAGAGTGGAGTAAAGACTCTGTGGCTTTATCCAACCTTGAGAATCATATGAGAGAAATAACAAGGAACTTATTACTTAATAGATTATTTGATTTAAAATACTTTCCTGCTTTACGCCCCCTACACTCTATTAGAATAATTTCTAATGCAAGTGCAGCACAAGGAAAGCTAGACACCACAGAAAATGAGTAAAATGTCTAATATATCTAATTATAGGTAAAGACTCAGATACCTTAGTTGTTAGCTATGTAAATACTCTATAAGACTTAAAAATATAGATGCCAAACTCGCATACTATACAAAATCCTGAAGATTAATATTATTTACTAACTCTCTGCATCACGCCAACAAACACAAACCTTTCAGGATTGGTCTCACTACTGCTCACATTTCCTAAAATACTATACTGGTCAAAAGAACCAGTATTATTGATCAACCTAAAATTTGTACCTATCTCCTCAGTTTTATTATATGCAATAGTGTTTACAAAGCTTGATATTGCTTTCCGATCATCGGAATGAATCATGCTAAGGAAATCTGCAAGAGAAACATTTTCACCTTCTCGGATCTTAAACAAAGAAGAAAGTTCGTCATCAAAAGAAAAAAGTTTCTCAGGGAAATAAAGACTGAAATGCCCTGCATGAAACAACTTTTCTATTTCTTTAAGATGGTTTTCTTTATTCGCAAAAAATCCAACTTTTTTTTCTAATGTAGTAATAGAGTAATCTTTGTTATAAAGTTTAAATATTAAAAATAAGATAACAGCTAGCACTAATGCGCCAACAAGAGAGATCGCAAAATCAGAAAATATCATCTGGCTCCTCCAGAGAGACACTGAGACATCGATCCCAACCAGTGCCACTACATTACCTGACGCATCTTTGATGGGCGCATATGCCGAATACCACTTACCCCAACTATCTTCATATGGTCCATCGACGTAGCTCTCCCCTTTTAGATAATTATCTATATCTATTTGCCTTGTGTCTTCAAAAAGTTGTCCTGGTGGCGAATAATCTGCAGATGTATCGGGCTCAGTATCTAAAAAGAAAAATTGTTTATGGATATCTTTGTCGTATCCGAGGAGATAGAGGAAACGAATCTGTGAATTCATCGAACGAAATTCGGTCAATTTCTGCAGCATACTCACATACTTCTCATTATTGAGATCCTCTGCACTTTTAGAAAATCCCAACACGTCGGCGGCGTTTACAAATAACGCAGCTTGGTTTGCTTGTGTGAGCAGTGTGTCAACTTGATTGTGATAGATATAATTATTTACCTGAAAAATAGAAACCAAGACACCAAGAACGATAACAATGGTGGCAAGTACGATTGTAGTAATTTTTGTCATAGATACATCATACCATTATTTTCAAACACATAACACAAGCTAATGTGTAGAGAGCAACCCCTCAAACTCCTGTTCATTTATCACTTTAACCCCTAATTTCTCAGCATTTTTGAGCTTTGAGCCAGGGTCTACTCCTGCAACTACATACGCAGTATTCTTGGACACAGAGCCCACCACCTTGCCTCCAAGGGCGACGATGCGCTCTTTTGCAATCTCACGAGACATTTCTGACAGAGTTCCTGTGAGCACAAAATTCATCCCTGTGAACTTGCCAGCTTTTTTCTTTTCTCCTTTTCGTACAACTACCCCATAATCCTGCAACTTTTTTATAAAATTTAGATTATTTTTGTCTTTAAAAAATTCATGCAAGCTTTTAGATACTGCACCACCAATATTAGGAATATTGTCTATTTCTTCTAGGTTGTTCTGTGCATTTATTATGAGCTTTTCTAATGTTCCAAAGTGGGTTGCCAGATCTCTCGCTGTTTCTTCTCCCACATGCAGGATACCCAACGCCCAGAGAAACTTGTGGAGGGGTATATGTTTCTTGTTTTCTATTTCCTTAATTATATTTTCTGCAGATTTTTCACCAAAACGTTCGAGTGGTGCAATGTCTTCTTTTGTGAGTGTAAAAATATCAGTTGCGTCAGTAATCAGTCCTTCGTCTTTAAACCGTCTTAATATCTTTGGTCCTAATTCATATATCTCAAAGACTGATACAAAATGCTCTAAGTATCTTTCATTTTTAGCTGGGCATTTTGGATTAACACAATAATATGCGACAGACTCCTGTGAAGGTAGATCTTTCTTTTCTATCACCCCTCCACAGCTTGGGCATTTTTTCGGCATTAAAAATTTCTTCTCTTTACCAGTGCGTAACTTTACTAAGACTTCCACGACTTTTGGTATGACATCCCCTGCCTTCTCGATAACAACAGTATCACCAATGCGTAGATCAAGACGTGCGATCTGGTCCATATTGTGAAGGGTTGCTTTAGAGACTGTAGACCCTGCGACTAGTGTAGGTTCAAATATCGCAAGTGGTGTAAATACCCCGGTTCGCCCCACATTTACTTTTACGTCTTTTACGATAGTAGTCGCTTTCTCGGCTGCGTACTTAAATGCTGCCATAAAGCGCGGAGCTTTGCCGACAGCGCCGAGGACGTTTTGCAACTTTAGATTATCAACAGAAATCACAATACCATCAGTACCATATGGAAACTTTGGTCTCACTTTTTCAAATTTTTCAATAAATGCTATTACCTCTTTTAAGTCTTTACATTTTGCTTCTATCTTCTCCACAGGGAAACCAAGATCATGAAGCATCTTATGTTTATCTGAATGGGTAACCAAGCTTGGGTCATCCATGAGCATGTCATACGCCATAAAGTCGAGCTTGCGATCAGCAACAAGCCTTGGGTCAAGTTGGCGCAGACTCCCGGCGGCGACATTCCTCGTATTTGCAAAAAGTGGCTTTCCTTCTTTTTCGTTAATTTTATTTAAAGCAATTAATCTCTTCTTACTGACGAGGGCTTCGCCGCGCACCTCTATTTTTGAGACTTTGGTTTTTATTTTTAAAGGTATAGAATGAATTGTTTTCAGGTTTTGTGTTATGTCTTCCCCGACAAATCCGTCTCCTCTTGTGGCTCCACGCACAAAAACACCGTTCTCGTATATGAGAGATACTGCGAGACCATCGAATTTAATTTCACAAAAATATTCGAACTTATGATTTGGTATAAGTTTCTCTATTCTCTTTTCCCACTCATACAGCTCTTCATACGAAAAGACATCATTGAGTGAGAGCATCCGAGTCTCGTGCTGTACTTTTACAAACTTATCGAGTGGTGTACCACCTACCCTGTTTTCAGGAGCATTTAAATCTTCAAATTCTGGGTATTCTTTTATGATCTGCCTTAATTCACGATTCAAAGAGTCATATACATCATCCGTCACATCGGGTCTATCTTCGGTATGATACAGCTCACGTAAACGTGCGATCTCACCTCGTAATTTTTTTATTCTCTTTTCTGCCTCAATAATATCCATTGTCTGTTTAAAATTATCTGAAGAATATACCACTCGTTACGACATTACTACCACTCGAACCCGTATTGGTAAACCTAAAGATAACATGTCCGCTTGCATTCCACACTAAATAACTACCGGTAACATAATTCGCAAGGTCTTGTGTGCTCAAGACTGCAGATGTATTTGCATCAAGTACCTCCACTTTTGCCTGTCTTGGACCAAAACTATCCCAGTCTACCATATAGATCGCTACTTGGTGAGTAAACCCATCGGTAAGATTCACATCAAGTGTATAACTCGTCCCTGAGTACCATGTCGCAGCAATACGGTTTGTGGTCGTACCATCTTTGAATAATCCACGAGTATCAGGTGTTGGATCTGCCC